>NZ_QURH01000097.1 GCF_003428695.1 Actinomadura logoneensis | reverse complement strand
CGGCGACCGCGGGCCGCCCGCCGCGCCGGTCCGTCCGGCCTCGGCCCGCGCCGGTCCGCACCGGCCCGCCGACGGTGTTCGTGCAGGCAGGGGGCCGGTTGACCGGGCGGTCACGCCAGCGCCGCGCGCGTCTGACCTTGGGGGTTTCCGGGGGAGGGGTCCCTCACTCCTCCGGCATGTCACAAACAGTGATCAATTAACTACTCTGAGTGCCCAACCGGTGTGGTCCTCCGAGATCGACCGGTTTGGGAGACCCATCGACCACGGAGGGAGGTGCTCGGGATGGGTGCCGTGAGGCGATTCCTCACCGACCGGCGGGCGGCGCGCATGGGCGCGTACCTGGTCTACCCCTGGTAGGGGCGCCGGAGTTCCCGCCGCGCGGCGGGATCTCCGGCCGCGCGGCGGTGGGAGGTCCGCCCTGACCGGGTGCCCGCGGCAGCCGCCGGTGCTCCGTCCGGCCGCCGGCGGCGGGCTCCGTCCGGCGTCCGGCCCGGGCGCCGTCCGGGCGCCATCCGGTCCCCGGTCCGGTCTCCGGTCCGGGCACGACGACACGCAGGAGGGTGCGAATGAAACGGCCGCCGGTCCCGCGCGACGGGGTGATCCCCGGGGTGGGCGCGTACGAGACGGACCGACCCGGGTTCCTGATGGCGGGCACCGCCCGGTTCGGGGACGTCTGGCAGGTCGCGCCCCACGTCCACATGGTCGCCGGGCTCGACGGCACCCGGCAGGTGCTGCGCCGGACCGGGCAGGAGTTCGGCGCGCCGCGCGGGACGTTCACGCTGCCCCGGCGGGCCCGCCGGGAGGACGAGGCCGTCGAGGCGATGCGCATCCGGACGCTGCGGCACGGCCGGGTCGGCCGCAACGCGGGCGTGCTGGCCGTCGGGGCCGCCGAGCTGGCCGACTCCTGGCCCGTGGGCGGCGAGACCGAGGCGCTGCCCCGGCTCGCCGACGCGGTCGCCGAGATGGCCGCCCGCTACCACTTCGGGCCCGACGCCGACGAGCTGCTGCACGCCGAGCGGGAGCTGGTGCGGCTGCGCGGCACGATCGGCCCCCGGTACGTGCACCTGCCCGGATGGGTCCCGGCCCCGGCCCGGCTGCGGGTCCGGCACTGCCAGCAGCGGATGGCCGCGCGGATCGCGCGGGTGGTCGACCGGCGGGTCGAGGTCGCCGCGTTCGGGACGGGCGGCGACGTGCTCGGCGAGCTGATGCGCGCCTGCGCCCGCAGCGGCGTGAACCCGGCGGTCTACCTGCCGTTCCGGCTGGTCACGGCGATGGTCGCGGCGCGGGAGATGGTCGGCCCCGCGGCCGGGTGGGTGGTGGCGGCGCTCGCCGAGCACCCCCGGTGGGCCGAGCGGATCGCCGTCGAGGCCGCGCCGGTCCTCGCCCGACCGGACGCCGTGGACGGCGCGGCGCTGTCCCGGCTGATGCTGACCGACGCGTTCGTCCGCGAGACGCTGCGGCTGTACCCGCCGAACTGGCTGCTGCCCCGGACGGTCGTCGCGCCCGTCCAGGTCGGCGGCTACGAGCTGCACCCCGGCGAGCGCGTGATGGTCTCGCCGTACCTGCTGCACCGCGACCCGCGCTACTTCCCCGAGGCCGCGGTGTTCGACCCGGACCGCTGGCTCGATCCCGCCGCCGGGCCGGAGAAGGGCGCCTACCTGCCGTACGGGGCGGGGCCGCGCACGTGTCCCGGGGCGTCGCTGGCCACGACCGAGCTGGTGCTGGTCGCCGCGTGCATGGCCCACCGGTACGTGATCCGGCGGCATCCGCTCACGCCGACGACGTGGGGCACGTTCCGTCCGACCGGGCTGCGGGTGCAGTGCCGTCCGCGCGACATGGGGGTGGGCGCCGGATGCTGAGGCTGCCGATCGTCACCGAGCGGCTCGTCCTGCGCGCCCCGCGGGACGACGACCTGGACCCGTTGCGCGAGTTCTACGAGGACCCGGTGGCCGTCCGGCACGTGGGCGCGGCCGTGGCCTGGACGGACGAGGGCATCCGCGCCTGGCACCGGCGGGTCGTCGCCGCCCTGGGCGACCACGGGTACACCGCGTACACCGTGGAGACCGGGGCGGACGGCGCGGTCGTCGGCTTCTGCGGGCTGATGCCGAACGCGGCCGGGGTGCCCGAGCTGTGCTCGGGGTTCGTCCGGCGCTGCTGGCGGGAGCGCTACCTCCGGGAGGCGTTCGAGGCGGTCGTCGCGCACGCCCAGCGCGATCCGGACCTCATGGCCATCGAGGCGTGCTGGGCGGTCGACGACCCGGCCCGGCACTACTTCGAGAGCTTCCTGGTGGCGCGCGGGTTCACGTTCGTGAGGTCCGCGCCGTTCCGTCCCGGGGGGCCGCCGATGCGCCACTACGCCTGGAGGGCGCCCGCGCCCTGGCCCGGGGGAATCCTGTAGTACAGGTTCTACGTCGATGAGCAGCAAACCGCGCACCTCAAGCCAAAGTCGATAACTAGAACCCGTTGCAGTTTCGTCCCGTCGGGGTTATGTTCGACGCGTGCGGACACGAGTCACCGAGCTCTTCGGCATCGAGTACCCGATCTTCGCGTTCAGCCACTGCCGCGACGTGGTCGCGGCGGTCAGCCGCGCCGGCGGCATGGGCGTCCTCGGCGCCCTGTACTTCACCCCCGAGGAGCTCGAGGTCGAGCTGAAATGGATCGACGAGCACACCGGCGGCAGGCCGTACGGCGTGGACGTCGTGATGCCCGCCCGGTACGAGGGCGCGGACGCGGGCGACGCCGAGGAGCTCCTCGGCCGGCTCCAGGCGATGATCCCGCAGGGGCACCGCGACTTCCTGGAGGGGCTGCTCGCCGAGCACGGCGTCGAGCCGCCGTCCGAGCGGGCCGACCGCGCGCTGCTCGGCTGGACGGACCAGACCGCCCGCCCGCAGGTCGAGGTCGCGCTCCGGCACGACATCGCGCTGCTCGCCAGCGCCCTCGGCCCGCCCCCGGCGGACGTGGTCGAGCTCGCCCACGAGCATGGCGTGAAGGTCGCGGGGCTCGCGTCCACCGCCCGGCACGCCCGCAAGCAGGTCGCCGCCGGGGTGGACATCATCGTCGCGCAGGGCACCGAGGCGGGCGGCCACACCGGCGAGGTGTCCACGATGGTGCTGATCCCCGAGGTCGTGGACGCGGTCGGGGACGACACGATCGTCCTCGCCGCGGGCGGCATCGGCCGGGGCCGCCAGGTCGCCGCCGGGCTCGCGCTCGGCGCGGAGGGCGTCTGGACCGGGTCCATCTGGCTGACCGTGGACGAGGCCGACACCCCCGAGCGCGCCCTGCCCAAGCTGCTGGACGCGACGTCCCGGGACACCGTCCGGTCGCGGGCCTGGACGGGCAAGCCCGCCCGGTTCCTCAGGACCGCGTGGACGGACGCCTGGGAGGGGTCGTCGTCCCCCGGGACGCTGCCGATGCCGATGCAGTTCATGCTGGTCGCGGACGCCCTGCCGCGGATCGCGCGGTCCGGCGACGGCGAGCTGGTCACCTTCCCGGTCGGGCAGATCGTCGGCAGCATGAACCAGGTCAGACCCGCCGCGCAGGTGGTCTACGACCTCATCGAGGAGTACGTGGAGGCCGTCGAGCGCCTGACCGCGCTCACCGAGGCCGAATAGCGGAACGGCGCGTCCCCGGAGCCCATCCGGGGGCGCGCCGTTCGCGTCGTGGTTCGTGCCCCTTACTGCTCCGACTCTCCCGCGAGCTGGACGCCCGCGCGCGAGAACGCGAGCAGGCCCAGTTCGGTGTTGGGGGAGAAGGGCCGCTTCGGGTCGGACAGCAGGACGCTGGTGACGAGCGTCCGTCCGCCGGCCGTCCGCACCATGTAGTTGGACGTGAGGACGCCCGGCTCGCCGCCGCCCTTGTACCAGACCGTCGGGTACTTCTTCGGGTCGAGCTGGATGCCGCCGTCGGCGATGCTCAGCGCGTGCCCGACGTTCGACTGCCCGGGCTTGGCCGCGCGGTCAGCGAGTCCCTTGAACGCGGCGCAGACGTCCATCGGCGAGGCGAACCAGCCGATGCGGTCGACGTCGCGGGGCTGCTCCCACGGCTTCACGGCCGACAGCTTCACGGCGTCCAGCCCGGTCAGCGCCTCGGCCCGCTTGCCCGCCGGAAGGGCGAGGTAGCGCCGCGCGCTCGCCGGGTAGTCCGCCGCGCCCTTGAGGGCGAGCTCCTGCCGCGCGCTCAGGAACGGCCGGTCGGCCTGGGCGTGCCGGTTGCCGAGGGCGGTCAGCTCGTTCTCGACGGCCTCGCGCCCGAGCCGGTGCAGCAGGTGGTCGGAGGCCGTGCCGTCGCCCGCCGACATCATGGCGTCCGCGTACTGCGCGAGCGTCATCATCGACCCCGCGCGCTTGCTCTGGAGCGTCCCCGAGCCGGGCAGGCTCCGCCACGCGTCGTTGACGGCCAGCGGGGTCTCCCACGAGAGCTCGTCGCGGGCGACCGCGTCGGACAGCGCGCCGAGGATGTACAGGCGCGACGCCGACGCGATCGGGCGCGGCGTGTCGGCGTGCACCCCGTGCACGACCCGGCAGCGGCCCTTGCGGTCGATCTCGGCGGTGACGAACGAGACGTCCGGCGCGATCTTGCGGAGCCCCGCGTCCAGCTCGCCCCACGAGGCGGGCTGCCGGGTGAAGTAGAGCCCCGAGATCATCCCGGACCCGTCGATCGCGCTGCCGCCGAACACCGAGACCCCGTGCGCGCCGTTGAACCAGCCGGCCGCGCCGCGCAGCGCGGACTTGGCCGGGAGCTGGGGGGTGAGCGGCGCGATCCGCGCCAGCGACTTCGACAGCCCGGCGGCCCCGCCGAAGGAGGACAGCGCGGCCGAGCTGATGTGCGCCTTGGCGTCGGCCTCGCTGATCGGCAGGTGCCGCGACGCGGCGGCGAGCCATTCGAGCTGCCTGCCCGCCGCCTGGGCGTCCCCGGTGCTCTCGGGGGCCTTCACGTTCCCGCCCGCGCAGGCGGTGGCCCCGCACAGCACGGCCGCGAGGACCGCGCCCGTCCGCACGCCCCTCATCGCCGCACCGCCGTCGCGGAACCGGACGGGCGGGTGGACGGGCGGGTGGACGGGCGCGTGGACGGGTCGGCGCCCGGGTGGTGCGGGAGGCGCCCGGCCCTCGCGGGCGGGCGTGTGGCGGGGTCGGCCGCCTGGGGCAGCGCGTTGGTCGACATCGGAGTCCCCGTTCTCGGATCAGTCAGGACGCCCGAACCGCTGGAACGCCGCCTGCCGGGTGATGCCGAGGACGTCGCCGATCTCCTGCCAGGTGGTGCCGGAGGAGCGGGCCGTCTCGACCGCTGCGCGCAGGTGGTCGTCCGCCCGGCGGACGGCCTCGGCGGCGGCGGCCACGGCGGACAGCGCGCCGCCCGGCGCTTCCGGCCGGTCGGGCACCTGGCCCAAGCTTCCACCGCCGGGAATCGATGTCAAGCGTTCGTTTACGTCCCGTACCTGCGTCGCCACCTCCTCGCGTCCCGCGCTCCGCGCCCGCCGCGCGGCACTCCGGCACGTCGCGCCACAGAACCGGCGCTTACGTCCACGTCCGGCGTTCGGTGTGAGCGGCCGTCCACAGAACTCGCAGCCACCGGTCATGACATCCCCCGCTTTTTCGTGCCGACGAACAGCACGAAAATAATACGAATCAGGGCGATGCGGGGCGGTAGGCGCGCAGGAAGGCGCGGACTCCCTCCCGCAGGATCGCGTCGGTCTCCCCGGCGGGGATCGGCACCGCGCCGTAGAACGTCCGCCGGAGCACGGCCGAGACGGTGAGCTGGTCGAAGTGGAGGGCCGCCGTCTCCGGATCGTCCAGGACGAGGAGCCCGCGTTCGGCGATCCTCGCCAGATAGGGGGCGAGCCGCTGGTGCGCGGTCTGCGGGCCGGCCGCGATCCACCGGTCGAGCACCGGCCGCGGAATCCGCGTGACCTCGGCCTCCAGAGCCCGGACCAGCGCGAAGTGGTCGGGGAACTCGCCGATGGCCGCCGCGCGGTCGCGGCTGAAGGCGAGCAGGTCCTCCTCCAGGTCGAGGATCTTCAGGAGGTGGACGTCCATCAGCCGCCGGATCGCGTCGGTGACCTGCTGACCGCCCTCGAGCGCCACGGCCTGGAAGAGCTGCTCCTTGTCGGCGAAGTGGTTGTAGATCGTGCGCTTGGAGACCTTGGCCTCCGCGGCGATCGCGTCCATCCCGGCCCGCGTGTAGCCGTCGCGCCCGAACACCCGGCGCGCCCCGTCCAGGATCGCGCGCCGCTTCTCGGGTCGTCCGGTGGACGTCACGCCGGCCTCCTCCGCCTGACTGCACTGGCCGGTGCAGTGTACGGCGGTGGCGGCCGGCGCCCGGGACCGTCAGCGGCCGACCTTCGGCCCGTCCCCGAGGTCGATGAAGTAGCTGTCGTGCGCCCGGAAGAAGTCCTCGCGCTCCGCCCGCGACAGCGCGGCGAGGTGCCCGACCCCTTCAAAGTACTCCTCGCGCGGCGCGCCGGGTGTGAACAGCATCAGGAACGACGCCGGGTCGTCCGACCGGTTGGTGAACGAGTGCAGCCCGCCGGCCGGGACGTACAGGAAGTCCCCCTTGGACGCCTCGCGCCACCGCACGCCGTCGAACACGCCGAGCGTGCCGTCCGTGACGAAGAACGACTCGGACATCGTCCGGTGGAAGTGCGTCCCCGTGCCGCCGCCGGGTGGCAGGTTCCGCACGTGGTAGAGGCCGAACTCCCCGTTGGTGGCGATGTCGTTCTCGCGCCCGGTGGGCTTCCCGGTCGCGAGGTAGTAGGTCTCCATCCCGGACGGCGAGGCCAGCTCGGGCTTCTCCGTGGCCGCCCGGAAAGAGGCGCTGACCTCGCCGTTCTCGCCGTGGTACCGGTCCTGTGGATAGGACATCGCAAAACCTCCTGGAAGCGCGTGGCTCGAAAGTACACTGACAAGTGTAATTACTCAACCATTCGGTGTACTTTCGAGCCGCGTGGAGGCCGTCAGAGGCGGGACGGCCGGATCCGTGCCGCGGCCTCGCGGACGGCTTCGGCGAGGAGGTCCGGCGCGGTCACGTTGGCGACGTGGCCCTGCCCCGCGAGGGTGGCCACGCGCGCGTCCGGGAGGACGGCCGCGAGGTCGGCCAGGCGTTCGCGGAGAAGGGAGGGGCTCTCATCACCCTGGATCAGGGTCGTCGGCTGGTCGAGCACCGCGTACCGCTCGACGCCGACGCCGAGCGCGTCGATCGCCTCGGTGTCGGCGCTCGACGCCGCCGCCCGCGCCGCGAACATGTCCCGCACCCGCGAGGTGGCGAACATGGCGTCCACCTCGGGTCCCGGCATCTGGACGATGTCGCGCAGGTGCAGCCGCATGGCCTCGACCGGCTCACCCGCGTCGAGCAGCGCCCGCGCCCGCACCAGCGCCGAGCCTCCGACCGGCCGTTTCGCCGCCACGGGCGGCTCGTACAGGGCCAGTCCGGCGAACGCCGAGGGGTCGAGCAGCGCGGCCTCCAGCGACGCGACGGCCCCGGAGGAGTGGCCCACGAGAAGGACCGGCGCGTCCAGCAGCCGCGCGACGGCGACGATGTCGGCGGCCTCCACGTCCATGGAGTGCGGCAGGACGATGTCGGCGTCCGGCTCGTAGATCCGCCGATGGATCCGGACGACCCGGAAGTCGTCGGTGAGCAGCCGGGCGACCCCGTCCCAGTCGGACGGTCTGCCGCCCCCACCATGCACGATCAGCAGATTCATCCCGCGCCCCTCATCGAGGGCGCGGACGAGATGGCCGTCAACAGACGAAGCGACAAGTTCGGTCATGCCCCCACTCTCCTCCCACCACCTGTCCAACCCCTGACACCGGCCTGATCCCGAGAACGCCGAATGCCGACCTCCCGAAGGCATCAACCGGGGAAGTCGGCAGTGGCGTTCCTGCCGCGGTGATCGGCGGCGCGGCTCGTTCCTACTCGGCTCGCAGTGCGGTGGCGGTCCGAGAGCGGGCCGCCCAGCCGGCCGGCAGCAGTGCTCCGAGCAGGGCGATCACGAGTCCGCCTGCCAGCAGCGGGACGACCAGTCCGGCGCTGTAGACGTGGGTCACGCTCGGCGGCAGGTGGCGGCCGATCGCGTCCGCCATCGGGGTCAGTGTCGCCTTCTCCACCGCGACCCCGATCGGGACGCCGACGAGCCCGGCGATCAGGCCGGTGAGCGTCACCGAGGTCAGGACCATGGCGACGGTCTGCCTGGGTGTCATCCCGAGGGCCTTGAAGATCCCCAGGTCATGGACCCGCTCCCGGGTCTCCTGCACCACGGTGTTCAGCACCCCGAGCGCGGCGACCGCGACCAGCATCAGCGTGAGCGCGGCCACCAGGGCGTCCATGGTGAGCACCACGATGTTGTTCCCGCCCGAGCTCGGCTGGACCGAGGCGTTCAGCGGGGCCAACGCGGCGGAGGCCGAGGTGGACCACTCCGATGCCTTGACGTCCGAGGCCAGCTCGACGTTGAACTGGTCGACGCGCGGCGTCAGACCGGCGACGCTGAAACTGGCCGCGTCCGTCATGACCGTGTAGTCGCCCAGATTGGTGTCGAACTCGATGCCGACGACCTTCAGCGACGTTCGCTTGTTCCGCTGCGTCACGGTGACGTCGTCGCCGACGTGGATCCCCGCCGTCGTGGCCAGCTTGTCGCCGACGACGGCCTCGCCGGGTGCCGAGTACCAGCGGCCCGACACCAGCTCCAGGTTCGTCCAGGAGAAGTCGCCGGTGACCGTGAACACCTTCGGCGTCTCGCCGCCGGTCGGCGCGCCGACCATGGTCGCGCCGCTGTCGCCCCAGCCGAACGCGGCCTTCGTGCCCGGCGTCCTGGCGAGCGCGGCGGCCACCTTGGGGGCGTCCAGGTACTGGTGGCGCGGGTCGTCGGGGCCGTACCGCCCCCAGGGCTTGCCGACGTCGGCCGTGGGGATCACGTACGCCGACGCGTGGTTGAAGCCCGAGGTGGTGGCTTGCAGGTACCTGCTGAACGCGGTCTCCAGCCCCACCGCGAAGGTGAGGCTCACCGCGCCGAGCAGCACCGCCGCACCGACCAGGACGGCCCGGCCCGGCTTGGCGAAGGGCTGTGCCAGTCCCAGCGACATGGCCCGGGGCAGCGGCAGCCGGGACGCCAGACGCTGCGCCGCCCGGCCGCGCCCGGACTTGGGGGTGCGGCCGGCCAGCAGGGCCTGGACCGCCGGCATGCGGCCGGCCCGCAGTGCCGGGATCGAAGCCGTGACGCCGACGACCAGCAGGGTTCCCAGCGCCACCACGGCGCTGACCCACATCGGAATCGTGGCACTGGCCTCGCCGAACTGCTGGGTGGCCCCGTCCAGGATCGGCACGGCCAGGAGGTTGCCGACGACCGTGCCGAGCACCACGCCGAGCGTCGCCGGGATCATGGCCTGCGCGGTGTAGGCGCGGGCCACCTGCGAGGGGGTGAAGCCCAACGACTTCAGGATCCCGATGCGCCGGACTCCCGCGGCGACGGCCCCGCTGACCACGATCGAGATGATCAGCACCGACAGCAGCAGCCCGAAGATCCCGAAGGCGACCAGGAACGGCACGTAGGCCTTGGCGTTGCCGGTCACCTGCCATTCCGCGGTCAGGTACGACTGTCCGGCCTCGACCGTGCCGGGTGGGACGGCGGCGGCCACGGCCCGCTTGCCGGCGGCGATGTCGGCGTCGGTCCCGGCCTTGGCGAACCGGTAGAGCATCTGCTTGTCGGACTGGGCCCCCGCGGCGGTGAGCCGCGCGAAGCCGTCCGCGGTGGCGAAGGCGGTCGCGGTGCTGGTCACCGAAGCGGCGAAGCCGACGACCTTGAACGACGGCCTGCCCGGCAGGGAGGAGAACACCACCGAACCGCCGAAGCAGTCGACGGCGTAGTGCTGCCACGGCAGGGCGATCTCACCCGGACCGGTCGGCCAGCGTCCCCGGGTCAGCGCCAACCGGTCCATCCCGGAGGTGCTCCCCAGGTCGGGCCGGGTGGTGACGGTGATCGGACCGTTGTCGTGACCGGCCCACGCCTTCTTGGCGCAGTCGGTTCCGATGGTCGTGTCCAGGGCGGCGGCGATCGGGTACGGCCCGGCCGCCTCGGTGACGCCCTCGGCGTGGGCGGTGGCGGCGGCCTGCGCGGCCGTGACCTTCGACCCGTTGAACTGGACGGCCAGGTGCGCCCCGTGCCGGGTTGTGAACGCGTGCTCGAACGGGGCCTGCACGACGGCCAGCAGGCCGAGGGAGAGTACTGAGGACGTCACCGCGGCGAACGTCGTCAGGGTCATGACGAGGGACTGGACCCGGCGTCGGCCCACGCCGGAACGTACGACCTTGCCCAAGGCGCTCACCGGTTCACCGCCGGCAGCAGGCGGGCCGTAACAGGGAGTCGGGCCTCGAAGGGGAGCGGGGGCATCGGCGGCTTGCGCGGTCTCATCCGGCCCCTCCCGCCGGACGGGTCAGCGGCGTGCGGGCGGCCAGGCCTGCGCCGTTGCCGTGGTTGACGACGTCCCGCTTGACCGCGCCGTCCATCAACTCGATCGTGCGGCTCGCGGTGCTCGCGGCCAGTTGCACGTCGTGGGTCACCAGCACGATGGTCCGACCCTCGCCGTTCAGGTCCAGCAGCAGCCGGCGCACGTCCTCGGCCGAGGACGAGTCCAGCGCGCCGGTGGGCTCGTCGGCCAGCAGCAGCGGCGGCTTGTTCATGAGGGCCCTGGCCACCGCCACCCGCTGCCGTTGCCCGCCGGACAGCCGCTGCGGGTAGGCGCCGGCGTGCCGGTCGAGGCCCACCGAGCCGAGCAGTTCGACGGCCCGCCGCTTCGCCTCGCCCTTGCCCATCCCGGCCAGCTGCGCCGGAACCATGACGTTGTCCAGCACGGTCAGGTCGTCGAGCAGATTGAAGAACTGGAAGATCATGCCGACCGAGGCCCGGCGGTACTTCGCCGAACCGGCCTCACCGAGCTGGTCGACGCGCGTGCCGTCGACGGTGACGGTGCCGCCGGACGGCCTGTCCAGGCCGGCGATCAGGTTCAGCAGCGTGGACTTCCCGCTGCCGGAGTGGCCGAGGATCGCCACGCACTCACCATGGGCCACGGACAAGGTCACACCGGCCAGCGCGGGTGGGCCGTCGTCGTATTTCTTCGTCGTATCGCGAAGGTCGATCACCGGTGCATTCGTCATGGCCACGAACCTAGGAACGGGACGCCGTCCGTCGCGTCGGCCGGTGGATGGCACTGTTCCGCAGGTCATCGGCCCGGCGGTGTACGGCGCGTACATCCCCGGGCCGACGCGCGGAACGATTCCCCTCAATACGATCTGCGTATGGAAGAGCTCCTCCAGCGACTCTCGACGTCGAAGCGCGTGACCTGGCTGATGTCGCAGGCCGCGGTGCTGGCCACCACCTGCTTCTACGCGCTGATGCTCGCCTGGACGATGCCGGCCTCCCGGACCGGGCTCTTCTTCGTGCTCGCCCTTCCGGTCCTGCTCGTGCGCCGCCTGCCGACGGTGGTCTTCGCCGCGGTCCTGGGCGAGGCGGTCGTCGGCGACATCCTCGGCGCGCGGCCTTCGATCGTGTTCGTCATCCTCGGCGGCCTGGGCGGGTACCTCGCCGTCCGGCGGCCGAAGACCGCCGCCGTCGGTTTCGTCGCGGCCGTCCCCGTCGCGTTCGTCAACGTCACCCACACCGCCGGGGAGACCGTCAGCGACGCGACCCAGTTCGCCGGGGGGCTCGCGTTGTGGTTCGCGCTCGCGTGGGTCTTCGGCGGGGTGTACCGCAAGCGCCGTGAATACCTCGAAGCCCTGGAGGAGCAGAGGGCGGCCCGCGCCGTCGTGACCGAGCGGTTGCGGATCGCCCGCGAACTGCACGACAGCGTCGCGCACAGCATCGGGATCATCACGGTGCTGTCGGGAGCGGCGGCGCGGGTCGTGGAGACCAAGCCCGACCAGGCGCGGCAGGCGCTGACCGGCATCGAGACCACCAGCCGGGAGACGCTGCTCGAGTTGCAGCGCATGCTCGGGGCGCTCCGCCGCGCCGAGCCGGACGACGCCATGCCGCAGACCGCTCCGCTGGCGCCGGCCGGTGGCCTGGCCGACGTCCCGCAGCTCGCCGAACGCACGGCCGACGCCGGAGTGCGGGTCCAGGTGACCTGGCGGGGCGAGCGGCGTCCGCTGCCGCCGGAGATCGAACAGTCGGCGTTCCGGATCATCCAGGAGTCGGTGACGAACGTGGTGCGGCATTCCGGGGCGCGGACGTGCCGGGTCGCGGTCGGCTACGAGCCGGAGGAGGTGACGATCGAGGTGGTGGACGACGGGGACGACGGGCCGGGCCGCCGGAGGCTCGCCGCGGCGGGCGGGAGCGGCTTCGGCCTGCTCGGCATGCGCGAGCGGGTGACGTTGCTGTCCGGGCAGTTCAGCGCGGGCCGTCGTCCGGAGGGCGGGTTCCGGGTGACGGCGAGGCTCCCGGCATGAGCGTGCGGGTGCTGCTGGTGGACGACCAGCCGCTGCTGCTGGTCGGGCTCGGGATCCTGATCGGCGACACCGACGACCTGGAGGTGGTCGGCGAGGCCCACGACGGCCGCGAGGCGGTGCGCCTGGTACGTGAGCTGCGTCCGGACGTCGTGGTGATGGACATCCGGATGCCGGGCATGGACGGGATCGAGGCGACCCGGCGGGCGACCGCCGAGCCGGACCCGCCCAAGGTGCTGGTACTGACGACCTTCGATGACGATGAGTACGTCTACGGCGCACTGCGCGCCGGGGCCAGCGGATTCCTGCTCAAGAGCATGGCCCTGGACGCGATCCTGGACGCGATCCGCGTGGTGGCGGCCGGCGACGCGCTGATCGCACCGAGCGTGACCCGGCGGCTGATCGCGGACTTCGCCGGAACGACCGCCCCCGCGGTGAGCCCGCCCCCCGAACCGGACGCCGAGCCCGCCGCGGACCCGAGTCTCCTCGCGGAGATCACCGACCGGGAGCGCGAGGTGCTGGCCCTCGTCGGCCAGGGACTGTCGAACGCCGAGATCGCCGAGCGGTTGGTGATCAGCATTGCGACGGCGAAGACCCATGTCGCGCGCCTGTTCGCCAAGCTGGAGGCCCGGGACCGCGTCCACCTGGCGATCATCGCCTTCGAGGCCGGCCTCGCCCCCCGCAGACGGTAGAGCAGCGCCACCGAAGCCGCCGGAGCCCAGCCCGAATGTCCAGGATGCGGGCTACGGGATCTGCGTATCTGCGGAACCGCCGCCACAGCGGGTCACGGCGGGCAGACCATCCCTATGGTCGAAACCCGATGTGCTGAATCCACTGCGGAGAGGTGCCGCTCATGTCCGCCGTCTCAAGTCGTGTGGCCCATCCTGATTCTGCGGAGGGGAGGGCGGCAAATGGCCGAAGAACCGCGTGATTCGTGACGGCGTGCTGGCTCCACGGGAACTCAGATTGTTTCCCGGGAGCGTGCGAGTGGATGCCCCCGGACGAGGTGACGATGGTTGTGGAGGTCACCTCGTCCGGGACGGACATCGACCGTTAGGGGGAAGCGTCACCGCTATGCGGATCGGGAAGACGCTCGATCTGCTGGAGCCGTTCGGGTTCGCGCTGGACACCGCGGAATTCGAGTAGTCAGAAGCGGGTGAGCCAGGACAGGACGCGGGCCAGGACGTAGTAGACGCCCGCCGTGATGCCCCAGTTCAGGTAAAGCTGGTGCTTCGGATTCGAACGCGGGAAGGCGTCGTGCAGCGGCGTGGCCAGCCAGTTGCCGGTGTGCAGCGTGGCGTGCACGAGCGCGTTGGACGGATTGGCGTCGGCCAGCGTCAGCAGGATGCCGATGACGAGGATCGCGGCGGCTGCGATTCCGGCGGCCAGAATGGCGAGGCTGATCGGGTTGTGCCGCATCCGGCGCCAGCGGCTCGGACGCTGCTTCACCACCACGGTCCGGGTGGGCGGCTCGCCGGCTCCGGCCGGGTCCGCGGTGCCGTCGGCCGGACGGCGCGTCCAGGGGCGGCTGCCGTCGGGGCGGGGAGACCAGGGCCAGCGGCGTGCCGTGGGGGCCTCGGTGGTCGCCGTCTCGTTCTCTCTGCGTCCCAGGTGGAGGGCCATCGCCTTTCACTCCTCAGTAGTACGACCTGTTTCGACGTACCGCGCGGTAGCCCCGGGAAACGGTGATCCGGTTTTCGGACGTCCCGGCGAACCGGATCTGGACGATCCGAGGAATGGTGGCAGCAGTTTCGGCGAACGAGTGACACGGATCGGATTCGTATGGTTACGTTCGGCGAACAGAAGGGCGTCCGCGAACACTCGAACCCCTGGAGCCGACGATGCCTCCACGCCGCAAGGAACAGGACGAGAACGACCCCCGCAACTTCGACCCCCGGTCGAGCAACTACGCGCTCTTCGCGCACAAGCTCCGCACCTACCGCGAACGCGAAGGGCTGAGCCAGACCGAGGTCGGCGCGTCCTGCAACGTCTCCCACAAGACGATCAGCGCCATCGAGAACCTGTACCGCATCCCGAACGTCGACGTCGCGGAGAAGCTGGACCTGCTCTTCGACGCCGACATCTTCGCGGACCTGTACTGGCTCATCCTCCGCGAAGCGGAGCTCACCCCGGGCTTCATCAGCTACACCCAGGAGGAGGCCAGAGCCGACTCGATTCGGGTGTTCGCGCCGACGCTGATCCCGGGACTCTTCCAGACCGAGGCGTACGCACGCGCCATCCTCCAGACCGAGACGCCCGAGGATGAGGTCGACCAGGCGCTTGCGGTGCGCATGGGGCGCCAGGCCATTCTCGCTCGGGAGAATCCGCCGTACATCGTCGCCCTCATCAAAGAGGCGGCGCTCCGGGAACCCGTCGGGGGACGGGAGGTGCATAGGGAGCAGCTCGACCACCTGCTCGAACTCGCGGGTCGGCACAACGTCACAATTCAGGTGATTCCGGATGGCGCGCCCGTCTACCTCACCGGCCTGCTCGCGGTGTTCGGTTACAGCGAGGAAAGCGACTTGGCCTACGTCGAAGCTCCCGTGGACAACGGGCGCATGGTGGAACCGCCCGCCCTTGTGCATCAGGTGGTCATGGCGTTCGATCGGGCGAGAGGCGAGGCTCTGTCCGTGGCGGAGTCCGAGCGCAAGATCCGCTCGATCAGGGAGGCTTTGTGACCGAACACGCTCATCGGTGGCGCAAGTCAAGCTACTCCGGAGGGACGGCCAGCAGCGATTGCGTCGAGGTGGCCGCCCTGGGTGCGGTCGTCGGCATTCGTGACTCGAAGGCTCCGGACGAGCCGCATCTGGGCGTGAGCCAAGGCGCGTTCAGGGGCCTGCTCTCTGCGGTGAGGGGACGTCATGACTGAAGCTGGCGTCCGGTGGCGCAAGTCAAGTTGCTCGGGTGCCTCGGGTAGCAGCGAGTGCGTCGAGGTGGCCCCGCTGGATCCGCTGATCGGCATCCGTGACTCGAAGGCTCCGGACGAGCCGCATCTGGGCGTGAGCCGAGAGGCGTTCAAGGGCCTGCTCTTGGCGGTGAGGAGGCGTCATGAGTGAAGCTGGCGTCCGGTGGCGCAAGTCGAGTTACTCCGGCGCCACGGGTAGTACGGAGTGCGTCGAGGTGGCCGTGCTGAATCCGGCCGTCGGCATCCGTGACTCGAAGGCCCCGGACGAGCCGCATCTGCGCGTCAGCCCGCAGGCATTCGGGGCCCTGCTCACCGCACTGAGGAGGCGTCATGAGTCAGCGTGATGCCCGGTGGCGCAAGTCGAGTTACTCGGGTGACACGGGAAGCAGCACCTGCGTCGAAGTCGCGGCGTTGGAGCCGGTGGTCGGTATCCGTGACTCGAAGGCTCCGGAAGGACTGCATCTGCCGGTGAGCCGGGACGGGTTCGCCGATCTGCTCGGTCGCCTGCGGTAGGAAGCTCGCGTACGGCCCGTCCCGGATGTTCCGGGGCGGGCCGTACGTCCTCGGTGGTGGGCTGAGCTGGGCGGATGGGAGGATTCGGGGGTCGTCACCCTTCGTGGAGGAGAACGCTCGGCATGGCCGTCATCCATCAGACCGAACTCACGCCGTCCAAGCGGGAACTGCTCGCCGCGTGGCTCCCGTCCCGCCCCTGGTTCCGCGGTGCGGACGTGCCGGTGCTGACCGACGTGGGCGGCTTCCGGCTGGACGACCCGGACGGCGAGGTCGGGATCGAGTTCAAGGTGGTCACCGACTCCTCAGGGACGCGGCCGTCCACCTACCTCGTGCCGCTCACCTATCGCGGCGCGCCGCTGGACGGGGCGGAGCACGCGCTCGTCGGCACGATGGAGCACGGCGTGCTGGGACGGCGCTGGGCCTACGACGGCTGCCACGACCCGGTGATGGTCGCCCAACTCCTGGCCCTGATCGAAGGCCGCGTCCAGGCCCAGGACCAGAACCTCAGCGACACCCCGGACCGGGAGATCACCCGCTCCTACGACGGCGCACCCCTCGTCCCCGAGGACTTCACCACCCCGGCCGTGGACGACGAGGACGGCACGGAACTGCGCTCAACGCAGGGGACCGTCGTCCGCCTGCTGCGCGTCCTGCACCCGGCCCCGCACGACGCGACCCGCCGCCCCGGAGGCGCGACCGGCCACCTCGCAGGCTCCTGGACCACCCCCACCGGCACCCGCCCAAGAGGCCTCTACGCCCTCACCCACGTCCCCGACTGACCGCAGCCTCGGCGGCGGCCTCGCCGCCGAGGTGGATCACCTGGTACGGCGCGGCCACGGCTTCCTCGGACTCAACCGGCTCAAGCAAACCAGTGATATATCGAGATGAGTCCCCGAACCAGCAAGCCGATGAAATAGAAGTAAAATATGGGGAATGTGGCGAGATAGCACAGTCTCAAGCAGCCGTGATTCTCGCCTTCGTCGGACCTTGGTCGGGTGTACATGAGAAACAGGTATACGAGATAGCATGCATAGTAGGCCATGGCTCCAATATTGGTAGGCATGGTCTTTGTGGTCAGGGCGTGGACCGCGCTGAAATGCAGCGTCCCCGTGCCTGCCAGAAAAGGAACGAGATAGGTCGCGCCGATTACACTTCCAACGAAGGCGAAGAACAGGACTGTGGCCCCGAGGGAAAGTAGGACTTGGGAGGCCGACCTGCTGGAATCCTGTGGCTGGTCGGTGTCCGCCGCTCTTTCTATCGCCCTCAGACTTCTGCCGTCTTCGGTGACGCGGTAGTCGGCCTTCCTGCTTTCCAGCAGTTCGCGAAGGTCGGGTGTGGCCCTTGACATGCCGGCGGACAGGACGAAATCGATCGCGACGAGCAGTTGTTCATCATCCAACAGCTCGAAAGGGCGCTCCATATTAGGATCGTCGAGTGAGAGGCCCACCTCGGCGGCGACCCTGCTCCGCTGGTCCCATTTGATGGTGACGCCGAGCCAGCGCGCCAGGTCGTGCCGCAGTGTCAAGGGCAATGACGCTTCGGTGAAACGTCCGTCTCCGCCGCCCGAAGACGACGGTTCTTCTGTCGTGGACGGGCCTACCTTTGTCGTGGACAGGCCTACCTTGGGAGCATGGTGCGGCCCGGTCGTCCCGTGCGCAGGCCGGGGCACCTCCTCTCTGAAGTGCTGGATCTGTTCGAGAGATGAGATCAGCTCATCACCGGACATACGCGCTTCGTGATCAGGGGCGAGCAGCCCGCCGATCAGAGGGGCGAGGGGGCCTGCGCGATGGAACTCCCTGTGCCGCCCGTCCAGAATCGCACGGTAGGTGGCGTGGTGGTGATCCTCCTGGAACGGGGGGTGGCCCTCGACCGCGTAGTACAGTGTCGCCCCGAGGCAGAACAGGTCCGACGCCGGTGAACCACGTTGTCCTTTGAGGCGCTCGGGGTCCATGTAGAGCGGCGTTCCCATGAGCACACCTTGAGTTGTCAGTGAGCCGCCGTCCGCCTGGATCGCTATCCCGAAATCGACGAGTACCGAGTTGCCCCCTGGCGCGAGGATTATATTGTCGGGTTTGACGTCCCGGTGCAGAATCCCGTGTTGGTGCACAATTTTAAGCGCCTCGGCCATCTGTAGGCCGAGCGTCGCGGTCCGTTCCACGCTCAGTGGGCCGTCCCGTCGAACGGTATTAGCCAGTGAGCGGCCTTCCACGAGGTTCATCACCAGCCATGGAACGCCATCCTGCTCGAAGACGTCGCGCATTCCCACGATGTGAGGATGTGGCGGGATCCGAGCCGCTGTCCTGGCTTCTCGCAGCGCTCGCCTGAGGAGTCTCTGCAACTCTGCCTCGGAAAGGCCATCCGGCATTATGAGTTGCTTGACCGCCACATCGGCCTCGAGGAGGAGGTGCCGGGCGCGCCATACGGTTCCCATTCCTCCTCTCCCCAACTTGCAGGCCAAGCGCAGGTTGTTTCCAATGATGTCGCCTTCTCGGTACTCTCTGGGCACGGCGCCGCTCCCGACTCTGCGAGCAAATCAACGCACCCTAACATCGCGGCCGAGGAGACGCTTACCAGGCGCCGGACCGGCGTGGCCGCTTTCCCGATGCCTCGCAATCCCGGCTCCGAGAGCTCGGGACGGCGCGATGACTCCGCCCCGTCGCTATGGGCATACGTGGAGGACATGGGCCCGCGGCGGGCGTCGGACGCGCACTAGCAGTGTGTGTGCCTTTCCCGGCAAGGAAGAAATTTAATTAAGTGCCGGCCGATACCCGAGGTGGTTCTTGCGGAGGAGTGCTCGCCGGTCGCGGCGCGTGCCGATGCGCCGGGGGCACCGTCACCTCCAGTGGGTGAGGCGAGGAAATCGTGTGTGGGCACTGGCACGGAGTCTTGTGGTGCGGAGGGGGGTTAACTGTTGGACCAGTTCGGGGGGCGCTTCTCTTTGAAGGCCAGGGAGCCTTCCTTGGCGTCCTGGGAGCCTATGACGGGCCAGCCGATCTCGTCGGAGATCTTGAGGGCTTCGGGCTCGGGGAGGTGGGCGGTCTCCCGGTAGGTGCGCAGGATCGCCTGGACGGCGAGGGGGCCGCAGGCGGCGATCTGGTCGGCGAGGTCGCGGGCCGCGGCCAGGGCCGTGCCGGACGGGACGACCTTGTTGACCAGCCCCATCGCCAGGGCCTCCTGCGGAGTCACGGAGCGGGCCGTCAGCAGGATGTCCATCGCGTTCGCGTAGCCGATCTGGCGGGGCAGCCGGATCGCGCAGCCGCCCATCGGGAACAGTCCGCGCTTCGCCTCGTAGAGGCCGAGCGTGGCGTCCTCGGCGACGACGCGCAGGTCGGTCCCGACCAGCAGCTCGGTGCCGCCGGCGACGGCGTAGCCCTCGACGGCGCAGATCAGAGGCTTGGTCGGCTGCCCCTCGCGCAGCAGGCCCTTCCAGTGGAAGTTCGGGATCTGCGACATCCGCTCCTGGACGCGCGGGTCGGACGGCGGCTTCCCCATCGCCTTGAGGTCCGCGCCCGCGCAGAACTGCCCGGCCGCGCCCGTCAGGATGCCGACGCGCACCTCCGGCGTCTCGGACATGTAGGCCCACGCGTCCGCGAGGCCGACGAGCATCGCCGACGACAGGGCGTTGCGGGCCTCGGGGCGGTTCATCGTGACGACGACGACGTGGCCGTCCCGCTCGACGGTGCAGTGCTCGGTGCTGATCGGCAGCGTCTCGGCCATGGCCACCTCCGGAGCGTCCCAGGAAAACAAGAACGGATTCTAGTGACGATCGTCCGTTCCCGACAGGGGTTGCCCGACAAAACGAGAACGTGCTCTACTTTTGCCGTCGGGGGTGTGGGACGCCCCGGCGACGCACGCGATCACCGAGGGAGAGCCGATGGGATCGTTGGGCTTCTGGCGGCTGGCGCAGGCCGACCCGGAATGGGTCGCGGCCGTCGATCCGGACGGGACGGAACACCGCGCGGGGGACCTGCTCGCCCGCGCGAACCGCGTCGTCCACGGCCTGCGCGCGCTCGGGCTGGAGCCGGGCGACGGCATCTGCGGGCTCGTCCCGAACGGCGTCGAGGGTCTGGTCCTGTACCTGGCCGCGCTCCAGGCGGGCTGGTACTACACGCCGGTCAACTGGCACCTGACCGGCCCCGAGATCGGCTACATCGTGGCCGACAGCGAGGCCAAGGCGTTCTTCGTCCACGAGCGGTTCGCCGAGGCGGGCGCGGACGCCGCCGAGGAGGCCGGGCTCGACGTGCGGCGCAGGTTCGCGTTCGGCGACGTCCCCGGGTTCCGGCCCGTGTCCGAGCTGGAGGACGGGCAGCCCGACACCCTCCCGGACGACCGCACCGCGGGCGCGACCATGCACTACACGTCCGGGACGACCGGACGTCCCAAGGGCGTCAGGCGCACCCTGCACGGCATCGACCCGGACGACTCGGCCGAGCTGATGACCTTCCTGCTCGGCCTGTTCGGCATCCAGCCGGGGCGTCCGGCCGGGCGGGAGCCGCAGGCGCACCTGGTCACCTCGCCGAACTACCACACGGCCGTCACCCAGTTCGGCGGGACGGCCCTGCACATGGGCCACACGCTCGTCTACGTGGACCGCTGGGACGCCGAGGAGACGCTCCGGCTCATCGACAAGTACCGGATCACGAACACGCACATGGTCCCGACGCACTTCAAGCGGCTGCTGTCGCTGCCGGAGGACGTGCGCAAGCGGTACGACGTCTCGTCCATGCGGTGGGCGATCCACGCCGCCGCGCCCTGCCCGGTGCCGCTGAAGCACCAGATGCTCGACTGGTGGGGCGACTGCATCTGGGAGTACTACGCGGCGACCGAGGGCGGCGGGACGATCGCGTCCCCGCAGGAGTGGCGCGCGCATCCCGGCACGGTCGGCAAGGCGTGGCCGATCAGCGAACTGCTGCTGGTGGACGACGAGGGCGAGCCCGTCCCGCCGAACACCCCCGGCACGATCTACATGAAGATGGCCAGCGGCGACTTCGAGTACAAGGGCGACCGGGCCAAGACCGAGGACTCGCGGCTGAACGGCTTCTTCACGGTCGGCGACATCGGCTACCTGACCGAGGACGGCTTCCTGTTCCTGTCCGACCGCAAGTCCGACCTGATCATCTCGGGCGGCGCGAACATCTACCCGGCCGAGATCGAGAACGAGATCGTCCTGCATCCGAAGGTCGCGGACGTCGCCGTGTTCGGCATCCCGGACGAGGAGTGGGGCGAGCAGATCAAGGCGGTCGTGGAGCCCGCCGAGGGCGTCGAACCCGGTCCGGAGCTGGCCGCCGAGATCCTCGCGTCCCTCGAGGGGCGCCTCGCGAAGATGAAGTGGCCGCGGACGATCGACTTCATCGAGGCGATGCCGCGCGAGCCGAACGGCAAGCTGCTCAAGCGCAAGCTCCGCGACCCGTACTGGAAGGACCGCGAGCGTGCCATCTGACCAGACCTCCGACCAGATCGGGGACGGCCCGAACCACATCCTGGAGTTCCCCGGCGGCTACACGCGCTCGGTCGGTCCCGTCATCGGACGCTTCCTCTCCGAGCTGCGCGACGGCAACCTGAAGGGCGTCCGGACGAAGGCGGGCCGCGTCCTGTTCCCGCCCGTCGAGTACGACCCGGACACCGGCGACGACGTCACCGGCGAGTTCGTGGACGTCGGCCCGGTCGGGACGGTGACGAGCTGGTCGTGGGTGCCGCACCCGCGCAAGACGCACCCGCTCGACCGTCCGTTCGCGTGGGCGCTGATCCGTCCGGACGGCGCGGACACGGCCATGCTGCACGCGCTCGACATGGGCGTCTTCGAGCCGGGAGCCCAGCCGCCGCGCCAGCTCAAGAGCGGGATGCGGGTGCGTCCGCGCTGGCGGGCCGAGCGCGTCGGCGGCGTCGGCGACATCGAGTGCTTCCAGCCCGAGGTCACGATGATCAACGCGCCGGGCCGGCTGGAGTACCGGCTGCGCGGCGGCCGGGCGCTCGACCGGTTCCTGGAGGGCGTCGAGCAGGGGAGGATCCTCGGCCACCGGTGCGACGTGTGCGGGCAGGTGATCGTCCCGATGAAGGGGCTGTGCCCGAAGGACGGCGTCCCGACGACGGAGGAGGTCGAGCTCCCCGACACCGGCACCGTCACCACGTTCGCGGTGAACAACCTGCCCGACCCGCGCGCGCCCGAGGTCCCGTTCGTGTCCGCGTACATCCTGCTGGACGGCGCGGGCCTCACGATGCTGTCGCTGGTCGCCGGCATACCGGCGGACCAGGTGCGGATGGGCATGCGGGTGCGCGCCGCGTGGCGTCCGCGCGAGGAGTGGACCCGGTCGATGGCGAACATCAGGTGGTTCGAGCCGACCGGCGAACCGGACGTCCCCTTCGACGAGATCAAGGACTACCTCTGATGCGTCCCGTAGCGGTCGTCGCGTTCACCCAGACCCGGCACGTCGGCGAGGACGCGGGGCTGTCCGAGACCGAACTGCTCGCCCCGCTCGTCACCGAGATCAAGCAGCGCACGGGCATCACCCGCTTCGGGTTCACCTGCTCCGGCTCCAACGACTACCTGGCCGGCGCGCCGTTCTCGTTCGTGTCCGCGCTCGACGCGGTCGGCGCGTGGCCGCCGATCTCCGAGAGCCACGTCGAGATGGACGCCGCGTGGGCGCTGTACGAGGCGTGGGTGAAGCTCCAGCACGGCGGGATCGACACCGCCCTGGTGTACGGGTTCGGGAAGACGTCGCAGGGCGACTACCCGGAGATCGTCACGCAGGGCCTCGACCCGTACTACCTCGCGCCGCTCGGCGTCGACCAGGTCTCGCTGGCCGCGCTCCAGGCCCGCGCGTACCTCGACCACACCGGGACGGACGAGACCCGGTTCCGGGAGATCGCCGCCCGCGCCCGGTCGTCCGGACGCGGCAACCCGTCCGCGCTCCACCTGGACGCCCCGGACGAGAAGGCCGGGTACGAGGTCGCGCCGCTGCGGCCGCACGACGTCGCGCCTGTCACCGACGGCGCGGCGGTGATCGTCCTCGCCGCCGGGGACAGGGCCCGTGAGCTGGCCGAACGTCCCGCGTGGATCACCGGTATCGACCACCGGAGCGAACCGCACCAGCCCGGCTTCCGCGACCTGGCGTCCTCGCCGTCCGCGCGGCTCGCCGCCGAGCGGGCGGGCGGCACGGACGGCGTCGAGATCGCCGAACTCCACACCCAGTTCAGTCACGAGGAGCTGATCCTGCGGGACGCCCTCGGACTCGGCGACGGCGTCGCGGTCAACCCGTCCGGCGGGCCGCTCAGCGCGAACCCGGTGATGGCGACCGGCCTGATCCGGATCGGTGAGGCCGCCGCGCGGATCGCCGGCGGCACGGCCGGACGCGTCCTCGCGCACGCCGCGTCCGGACCCTGCCTTCAGCAGAACCTCGTCTGCGTCATGTCGGGAGAGCAGAGCGATGGCTGACCGGTGCGCCGTCATCGGCGTGGGCCAGACGGCCTACAAGACCAAGCGGCCGGACGTGTCGATGGCCGGGCTGCTCCGCGAGGCCGCCCGGCGCGCCCTCGACGACGCGGGCCTGACCTGGACCGACATCGACGCCGTCGTCATCGGCAAGGCCCCCGACCTGTTCGAGGGCGTGATGACGCCGGAGGGGTACCTCGCCGACGCGCTCGGCGCGGCCGGCAAGCCGATCATGCGGGTGCACACCGCCGGGTCGGTGGGCGGCTCCACCGCGATCGTCGCGGCGAGCCTCGTCCAGTCGGGCGTGCACGACCGGGTCCTCACGGTCGCGTGGGAGAAGCAGTCGGAGTCGAACGCGACGTGGGCGCTGACCGTGTCCGGCCCGTACACGACGTCGCTGGTCGTGGGCGCGGGCGGCTACTTCGCTCCGCACATCCGCGCGTACATGCGGCGCAGCGGCGCGCCCGACCACATCGGGACGCTCGTCGCCGTCAAGGACCGGCAGAACGCGCTGAGGAACCCCTACGCGCACCTGCGCATCCCCGGCATCTCGCGCGAGATGGTCGAGTCGACGCCGATGCTCTGGGAGCCGATCCGCTACCTGGAGACCTGCCCGTCCTCGGACGGCGCGTGCGCGATGGTCCTGGCGTCCGAGCGGGCCGCCGCGCAGGCCCCGAACCCGCCCGCCTGGGTGCACGGCACCGCGATGCGGTCCGAGCCGATCTTCTTCGCCGGGCGCGACACCGTGAACCCGCAGGGAGGCAAGGACTGCGCCGCCGACGTGTACCGGCAGGCGGGGATCAGCGACCCGCGCCGCGAGATCGACGTCGCCGAGGTGTACGTCCCGTTCTCCTGGTACGAGCCGATGTGGCTGGAGAACCTCGGGTTCTGCGGTGAGGGCGAGGGCTGGAAGCTCACCGAGGCGGGCGCGACCGCCCTGGACGGCGACATCCCGTGGAACGCCTCGGGCGGCGTGCTGTCGTCCAACCCGATCGGCGCGTCCGGGATGATCCGCTTCGCCGAGGCCGCGCTCCAGGTGCGCGGCATGGCGGGGGAGCACCAGGTGGACGGCGCGCGCCGCGCCCTCGGCCACGCCTACGGCGGCGGCGCGCAGTTCTTCGCGATGTGGATCGTCGGCAGCGACAAACCCTAGGAAACCGGCCCGGACGGACGGCCGGGGACCCGCACCGGGCCCCGGCCGGACCCGCGGGCCGCCCGACCCGGCCCGTCCCCCGGAGGCCACGATGGAGTTCAACCACGCCGATCTGTTCGAGGGGGTCGCCGACGCGGTCGGGACCCGCACCGCGGTCGTCTGCGGCGACCGCCGCCTGACCTACGCCGAGCTGGACGCGCACGCCAACCGGCTCGCGCACCACCTGCGCGCCGCCGGGGTGGAACCACACCGGCACGTGGCGATCCAGCTCTACAACGGCGTCGAGTACGCCGCCGCGATCCTCGCCGCGCTGAAGATCCGCGCCGTCCCGATCAACGTGAACTACCGGTACGTCGAGGACGAGCTGCGCTACCTGTTCCGCGACTCCGACAGCGTCGCCCTGGTCTACGACGCCGAGTTCGACGAGCGGATCGCCGCCGTCCTCCCGGACGCGCCCGAGCTGCGGCACCTGGTCGCGGTCGGCGACTCGGCCGTCGAGGGGGCCGTCCGGTACGAGGACGCCGTGGCCGCGCAGTCCGACGCCCGCGACTTCCCGCCGCGCTCCGCCGACGACACCTACATCATCTACACGGGCGGCACGACGGGCATGCCGAAGGGCGTGATGTGGGGCATGGAGAGCATGCTCCGCGCCTTCTGGAACCCGACCTTCCCGCCGCCCGAGAAGCCCGAGGACGTCGTGGAGCTGGCCCGCTCGTCCGGGCCGATGGTGATGATGCCGGTCGCGCCGCTCATGCACGGCGCGGCGCAGCAGGCCACGTTCATCTCCTGGTGCATGGGCGCGACCGTCGTGTACACGCGCCGTTTCGACGCCGCCGAGGTGTGGCGGACGATCGAGCGCGAGCGGGTCAACTCGCTGACGATCACCGGCGACGCGATGGCGATCCCGATGGCCGACGAGCTGGCGCGCGGCGGCTACGACACCTCGTCGCTGCTGGCGTTCGTCTCGACGGGCGCGATCCTGACCGGGACCGTCCGCGAACGCGTCGCCGCGCTGCTGCCGAACACGATGATCCTGGACCGGTTCGGCTCGACCGAGTCCGGCTCGACCGCCGAGGCCGTCGCCGGGTCCGCGCCCGAGAAGGGCCTGCGCTTCACCCCGGACGTGCCGGACATCGCCGTCCTGGACGACGCGCTGGAGCCCGTCCGGCCGGGGTCGGGGGTGATCGGGCAGCTCGCCCGCTCCGGGCACATCGCGCGCGGCTACTACAACGACCCGGAGAAGACCGCCCGCACGTTCCCGGAGGCCGGCGGCCGTCGCTGGCTGCTCACCGGCGACATCGCGACCGTCGAGGCGGACGGCACGATCTCGGTGTTCGGCCGCGGCTCGCAGGCGATCAACACCGGCGGCGAGAAGGTCTTCCCGGAGGAGGTCGAGGCCGTCCTCAAGGGCCATCCGGACGTCTACGACGCCGTCGTCACCGGGATCGCGGACGAGCGCTGGGGCTCGCGGGTGGCCGCCGTCGTCCAGCCCGCGCCCGGCGCGTCCCCGGACCCGGACCGCCTCGACGCGCACTGCCGGGCGCACCTGTCGGGCTACAAGGTGCCGCGCACGTACGCGTTCGTGCCGGAGATGAAGCGGTCCCCGGCGGGCAAGGCCGACTACCGCTGGGCCCGGCAGGTCGCGGAGAACGCCTGATCATCGGGCCGGGAGCGCCTGGTCGGCAGGGCCGGGCGCGGAGGCTTGAGGAGGGGAAGCGGTCAGCCGAGGCCGTGGGCGGCGAAGGTGAGGGTCAGGTCGGCGTCGTCGGCCGGGGCGTCCTCGGGGAGGTGCCAGCAGACCTGGTAGGTGACCTCGTGCGGGGCGCCGTCGCCCTGGGCCGTCCAGTTGCCGAAGCCGCGCTCGGGGCGGTCGGGGCTGGTGCAGTCGGCGAGCGAGCCGCTGAAGACCGGGTAGGGGAGGCGGCGCCGGGACGCCTCGTAGATGCCGACGCGGATGGCGCCGGCCTGCGGGCACCGGGCGTTCTCGCGGCGGACGCGCATCGCGACGACGGCGTCGCGGTCGTCGCAGTAGCGCACGGTGATCGTCCGGGTGCCGCGCTCACCGGGGGCCAGGCCGGACAGCCGCAGGCATACGGCCGCCTCCTCGCCGGACGACAGGCCGACGGTCTCGGTGGAGATGATGTTGGTGCTCAAGCTCTCGCCCCCCGCGCGGAATCGTGTTCGTCGCGCGCGCCGCGTACGGGTCGGTTCGCCCTGGTACGGCACGGTTCGTAGGTCAGTGGTCCAGACCATTGCCGAGTATAGATCGTCCTTGGTGATGCTTTTCATGTTTCGCCGGGATACCGGCGGGTAAAAAAGATCAACCTCGCGCCAACCTTCGGGTCGCCCCGGGTATCTCATGACGCATGAACAAGATGATCGTGAGGGGCGCGACCGCCGTGCTGGCGCTCTGCCTCGCCTCCCCCGCCCTGGCCGCCTGCGGTGACTCCAAGAAGTCCGACGACGGCGACAAGGCCACCGCCGCCGCCTCGCCCAGCTCGGAAGCGTCGTCGAAGGGGACCGATGGAAGCGGCGGCAGTGACTCCAGCGGTGGCGCGCAGCCCGGAACGGGCTCCTCCCCCAAGCCCCAGGGCGGCGTGAAGTCGGCGGTGAAGCTCCCGGTGCCGGACGACCTGTCCGGCGCCCTTCAGGACACCTACTTCGCGGCGGCCCACAAGTCCTACCCGAAGGGCACCCGTGCGGACGTCCTGACGCCGACGCACGTCCTGTTCGGCAAGATCACCGGTGCCAACGGCGGCGTGCAGTTCTACGCCGCGGGCGACATCGGCTTCAAGAACAACCCGATCTCGCAGCAGGACGGCCCGCACGTCTGGAAGAAGGACGACAGCCAGCAGAGCTGGGTGTACGTCAGCGACACGGGCGGCAACCTGTGCGGCTCGGTGCCGAAGGCGCTCGTCCAGGCCTGGGGGAGGTCCTGCAACTGATCCCGGCGGCACGGGCCTCCGCCCGTGCCGTGACTGACACCTGACCGAGAAGGGCGGGCGTCCTTCCCGGACGCCCGCCCGTGACCTGCGACGCTGTACCGTCTCTCCTGTCGAGAGACATCCCGGAGGTGATCGGTGACCCCCGAACGGGCCCGGACGGTCGAGGAACTGCGCGCGGCCATGCAGCGCGGCACGATGTACACGGTGCTGCTGCACCACGCGACGGCGGCCAAGGCGGGGCTCAACGTCACCGACGCCCAGTGCGTGAACGCGCTGGTCCTGGACGGCCCGCAGACCCCGGGCGAGCTCGCCCGGCTCATGGGGATCACCACCGGCGGCGCGATCACCGCCGTGATCGACCGGCTGGAGCGCGCCGGGTACGTCCGGCGCAGCCGCGACCCGCGGGACCGGCGGCGCGTGATCGTCGAGCCCGTCCCGGAGCGGGTCGAGGCGTTCGGCGCCTACTTCACCCCGATCGCGAGCGCCTTCGGCGAGCGCGTCGCCGCCCTGGACGACGACGCCCTGCGCACGCTGCTCGACTGGTTCGAGGGCACCAACGCCGTCATGCCGTCCGTCATCACCGAGATCCGCGGCATGGACTAGCCGCGTCCGCGGCCCGGCGGGGTCAGGTGGCGATGCGGCCGCGGAGCAGGTCCATCAGGGTGGCGTGGACCTCGTCCAGCGGACGCTCCGGCTGCAGCGTGCGCCAGTCGAGCGCGACCATCAGCACCATCCCGAACACCGCCGACGCGGCCGTGTCCACGTCCAGGTCGGCGCGCAGGTCGCCCGCGTCCACCGCCGAGCGGACGACGTCGCCGACCGCGCCGATCGCGCGCTCCCGGATCAGCCGCGCCGCCTGCGCCCAGTCGCCGCCCGACCGCCACGTCTCGGCGAGCAGCAGCCGCGCGAACGGCTCGTGCTCGCCGATGAACACCAGCTCCGCCCGGACGACCGCGGACAGCGCGTCCAGCGGCGGCAGGCCGTCCGCCGCGTCCCGCAGCGCCGCCCCGAAACGCTCGACGCCGAACTCCAGCAGCGCCGTGAACAGCGCGTTCTTGCTGCCGAAGTTGTAGTAGACGGTGCCCTTGGCCACTCCGGCGCGCTCGGCGATCCGGTCGACCGAGGCGGCGGCGAACCCGCGCTCGGCGATCAGCTCGATCGCCGCGTCGAACAGCCTCTCCCGCGTCGGCGTCCGCGTCACGTGTTCCTCCGGTCAGACGGTCAGAGCTTGAGGACGGGGTGCAGCCGCTTCATCGTCCACACCCGGTTGCCGCGGACGGCGAGGGCGGTCAGCACGAGCGCCCCGGCCAGGAAGGCCGCGAGCACTCCCGTACCCTGCCACACCGGCGTCATCTCCCCGCCGCTGATCAGCCGCCGGACCCCGTCCACCACCCAGGACATGGGCAGGAACGGCCGGATCGCCTGGAAGAACGACGGGCTCGTCTCGATCGGGTAGGTGCCCGCCGCCGAGGTGAGCTGGAGCATCAGCAGCGCGAGTGCGATCACCCGTCCGACCGGGCCGAACTTCACGTTCACCCATTGGATCACGGCGAGGAACGCTGCGGACGCCAGCGACAGGAACGCGATCAGTCCCGGCCACCGCTCGGCGTGCAGGCCGAGCGCGGGCGCCCAGCGCAGCACCGCCAGCACGACCAGCACCTGCGCGACGCCGATCGCGGCGGCGGGCAGCCAGCCCGCGAGCGCGACCCGCCAGGCGGGCGCGGTCCCGGCGGCGGCGCGCGGGTTCACCGGCCGCAGCAGCATGTAGACGATCATCCCGCCGACCCACAGCGACAGCGGGACGAAGAACGGCGCGAACCCGGTGCCGTAGTTCGGCACGGCGTTCTCGGTGGTGCTGGCGAGCTTGACCGGGCTGCTCATCATGTCCGCGCGGGAGTTCCGCTCGTCCGAGCCGTAGGACGGGACCTGGCCCGCGCCCTCGCCCAGCTTGTCCGACAGCTCCCCGCCGCCCTTCGCGGCCTTGGCGTTGCCGTCGCTGATCTGCCCGAGCGCCGTCTCCAGCGTCACCGCGCCGCCCGAGAGCTGCCCGATGCCGGACGTGAGCTGCGTCGAGCCGTTCAGCAGCTTGCCCGAGCCGGTTGACAGCTCCGCCGAGCCGGACGCGAGCTGCTGCGCGCCCGCGTTGAGCTTGTCGACGTTCTTGCGGGCGGCCTCGACCTTGCCCGCGAGCGTCGGCGCGTCCTTGGCGATCTTCTGGGCGGCGGTCTTGACCTGCTGCGCGTTGGCGGCGAGCCGCTTGAGGTCGGCGTTGTGCGTCCGGATGAAGGTGTTCACCTGGCGGGCGACGCCGGTCACGCGCTCCGCGGAGGAGGTGAGCTGCTGCCGCACGTCCGCGGGGATCTCCGGGTGCGCCGCCAGGTACCGCTTCAGGTCGGCCTGCGCGGCCTCGGCGCGGCGGAGCGCGTCGGCGCTCTGCGCCGGGAGCTCGCCGGCGCCCGCCGACAGCGCGTCCGCGCCCCGGGCGACCAGCAGCGCCCCGTCCCGGATCTCCGGCGCGTGCTCGCGCAGCAGCGGGACGATCGTGTCCGCCGCGTTCCCCACGGCGGTGTCGAGCCGCTGGACGCCCGCCGCGAGCTGCCGGTTCCCGGCCGCGACCTGGTCGGCGCCCTGCTGGAGCGTTCCCAGCCCGTCGGTGATCTGCTGCGACGCGCCGTGCGCCTGGTCGATGCCCTTCTTGAGCTTCCCGGCGCCCGCCTCGACCTTGCCGCCGGCCTCGGCGAGCTTCTTGTTGCCGTCGGCCAGCTCGCCCGCGCCCTGGGCCGCCTTCTCGAGCTGCCCGTGCAGCGTCCCGAACGACACGAAGATCTGGTCGAAGTAGCCCTTGGCCGCGCTGTCGCCCGCCGCCGCGCTGATCTCCTTGAACGCGGCCTGCGCCAGCGTCCCGACGACGTAGTTGTTCGAGTCGTTGATCCGGACCTTGAGGTCGGCCGGGGTCGGCAGCGACTTCCCGGACGCTCCGGCGATCCGCTCGCTGAAGTCGGCCGGGATCGTCAGCGACATGTAGTACTTCCCGTCGCGGACGCCCTTCTCGGCGGCCGTGCCGTCCACGGTCTTCCAGTCGAAGACCTGCCGCTTCTTCAGCTCGTCCGCCAGGTCGTGCCCGGCGTCGACCGTCTTGCCCTCCGCCTTGGCGGGCCTGTCGTCCACGACCAGCGCGACGGGCAGGTTGTGCATCCGGCCGTACGGGTCCCAGAACGACCACAGGTACAGCCCGGCGTAGAGCAGCGGCAGCAGCACCATCCCGACCAGCGCGACCATCGTCAGGGGGTGCCTGCGGAACCGTCGCAGCTCGAGGTTGCCCGTCGAGAGCGAGGGAAGTCTCATCGGGGGTTCTCCAAAGACAGATCGAGGGCCAGGCCGCGCGCGGGCGCGGGGTCCTGGCAGGACGCGACGACGGTGACGCCGGAGTCGGCGACGGCGCGCAGCCGCTCCCAGAGGGCGCGCTGCCGGTCGAGGGGCAGGCCCTCGTCCACGTCGTCCAGCAGGAGGAGGCCGGGGCGGCCGACCAGCGCGCACGCGGCGCCGAGCAGCTGGGCCTCCTCGGGGGACAGGTCGGCGGCGGGCAGCGAGGTGTCGAGGTCGCCGAGGCCGACGCGCTCCAGCGCGTGCCGGATCCGCTGGGCCCGGCCGCGCCACCGGCCGAACAGCCCCTCGCGCAGGTCGAGGGCCTCGCCGAGGTGCTCGCGGACGGTCAGCGCGGGGTCCAGCTCGTTCACGCCGGGCACCAGGCCGAGCGCCGAGATCCGCTGGACGGAGCGCAGGTCGCGGGGGAGCTGGAACTGGCCGACCGTCGCGGTGCCGCCGGACGGCTTCATCCGGCCGCCGAGCGTGAGCAGCAGGGCCGTGCGGCCCGTCCCGCCCGCGCCGCTGACGGCGAGCAGCGCGCCCGCCGGAATGTCGAAGGTGACGGGGGCGTAGACCATGCCGCGCCGTCCGCGCAGGCACAGGTCGTCGGCCGCGACCCGGACCGGGGCGCCGGCCGTCCGCCCGCGCCGCGCGCG
>NZ_QURH01000100.1 GCF_003428695.1 Actinomadura logoneensis | reverse complement strand
CGCTCTCCCGAGGACCCAGACGACGGCCGTGCCGCCCGCCGCCAGCAGTCCCGCCCCCGTCGCGGTCCGAAGGGGGGCTCCCGCGACGGCCGTGAGCTCGGCGGCCGTCAGGGCGGTCGTGGCGGCTCCGGCGGCGGCGACCCCGGCGGTGCGGTGAACGGCCAGCGAGAACAGCGCGACCACCAGGACGAACGGCCACACCATCGCGGCCCCGCCGGTGCAGAGGGCCATGAGCCCCGCCGCGAGCGCCCCGCCGAACGCCCACCCCGGCGCGATCCGGCGCGCGGCGAGCGCACCGGCGGCGACACCCGTGCTCACGGCCGCGAGCACGCCTCGCCCGAGCCCGTCCGGGACGCCGGGAAAGCCGGGATCGAGGACCCGTGCGAGGACGGCCGACACCGCGGGGAGCGTCCAGACGAACGCCTGCACGAGGACGAGCGCCACGGCGGGAAGCAGGTCCCGCGCGTCCAGGGGAGGGGTGTGACGGGGCGCGGTGGAACCCCGTCGCCATGGCCACCGCACGATCCGCACCCTACGTCCGCCGGCCGCCGCCCGCGATGCCCGCCGCCCGCCGTCCGCACGGCCGCTGGCCGGTACCAATTGCTTGCTTGGGAGGCTAGCCTGGAGTGCCGTCGCGCTCGGGGAGGACGCCATGGGTTCGCTGGAGGGTACGTCCGCGCTGGTCACCGGCGGCGGCAGCGGGATCGGGCTGGCCTGCGCGCGCAGGCTCGCCGCGGACGGCGCCCTCGTCACGGTCTGCGGACGCACCGAGGCGAGGCTGAAGGCGACCGGGTTCCCCCACGTCGTCGCGGACGTCACCGACGAGGAGCAGGTCGCGCACGCGGTCGAACGGGCCGCCGGGCGCGCGCCGCTCCGGGCCGTGGTGCACAGCGCGGGCGGCTCGACGTCGATCGGCCCGGTCCAGGAACTCGACGCGGACGCCTGGCGGAGCACGCTGGAGCTCAACGCGACCGGGACGATGCTGGTGCTCAAGCACGCCGCCCGCCGGATGGCGCGGACGGGCGGCGGCGCGTTCGTCGCGATCTCCTCCCTCGCGGCGGCCACCACGCACCGGTGGTTCGGCGCGTACGGGCCGTCCAAGGCGGCCGTCGACCAGCTCGTCCGGGTCGCGGCGGACGAGCTGGGCGGCGTGGGCGTGCGGGTGAACGGCATCCGGCCCGGGATCGTCCGCACCGAGCTGGTCGCGGGCGTCGCCGACGGGGGACCGGTGCTGGACGACTACCTCGCCTGCATGCCGGTCTCCCGCGTCGGCGAGCCCGAGGACGTCGCGGAGGCCGCGCGGTTCCTGGCCGGGCCCGAGTCGTCCTGGATCACCGGCCAGATCCTCGACGTGGACGGCGGCCACCACCTGCGGCGGGGCCCCGACTACCGGCCGCTGTTCGAACCCCTCTTCGGCGCGCGGGCGCTGCGGGGCGAGGCGCCGTGACCGGGCCCGTCGTCAGGTGCGGCGCTCGGCGTTCGCCCGGTGCTCCCTGATGAGGTCGCGGTACCAGGCGAAGGACGCCTTCGGGGTGCGCACCTGGGTCTCGTGGTCGACGTGGACGAGGCCGAAGCGCTGGTGGAAGCCCTCGGCCCACTCGAAGTTGTCCATCAGCGTCCAGGTGAAGTACCCGCGCACGTCCACGCCCTGCGCCACGGCGGCGTCGACGGCCCGCAGGTGGCCGTCCAGGTAGTCGATGCGGTCGGTGTCGGGGACGGTGCCGTCCGCGGTGACGACGTCGTCCACCGAGCAGCCGTTCTCGGTGATGTGCACCGGCGGGAGCGCGGGGTAGCGCTCCTTCAGCAGGACGAGGAGTTCGCGCAGGCCGTCGGGGACGACGGGCCAGCCGAACGCGGTGTGGCGGACGCCCTCGATCGGGGCCTCCTCGAAGGGCAGGCCCCCGGCGGCGGGCGCCTGGATGCGGGTCGGGTTGTAGTAGTTGACGCCGAGGGCGTCCAGGGGCGCGGAGATCAGGTCCAGGTCGCCGTCCCGGACCGAGCCGCCGAGGGTGGCGTCCGCGCCGTAGGCGGACAGGTCGGGGTAGGCGCCGGTGAAGATCGGGTCGGCGAACAGGCGGTTGTGCAGGATGTCGTACGCCTCGGCGGCGGCCCGGTCGGCGGCGGACGGCGAGGCGGGCCGCACCGGCGTGCAGTTGTTCGCCATCATCACCCGGAGGCCGAGCGAGCGCAGTTCCCGCAGCGCGAGCCCGTGCCCCAGCAGCTGGTGGTGCGCCACGGGAAGGCAGTCGAACAGCAGGGCGCGGCCGGGCGCGTGCGTCCCCAGCCCGTAGCCCCAGGCCATGTGGATGAACGGCTCGTTCAGCGTGATCCAGTTCCGCACGCGGTCGCCCAGCCTGGCGGCCACGACGGCGGTGTACTCGGCGAAGCGGTACGCGGTGTCGCGGTTCAGCCATCCGCCGTCGTCCTCCAGGCCCTGGGGCAGGTCCCAGTGGAACAGGGTGGGGAACGGCTCGACGCCGCGTTCGAGCAGGCCGTCCACCAGGCGGTCGTAGAAGTCGAGGCCCTTGGGGTTGACCTCGCCTCGGCCGGTCGGCAGGACGCGGGACCAGGCGATGGAGAAGCGGTAGCCGGTGAGCCCGGCCTCGGCCATCAGGCCGAGGTCCTCCTCGTACCGGTGGTAGTGGTCGCAGGCCACGTCACCGGTGTGCCCGTCGCGGACCGTGCCGGGGCGGGCGGTGAAGGTGTCCCACACCGAGGGGCCGCGCCCGTCCTCCTTGGTGGCGCCCTCGATCTGGTAGGCCGCCGTCGAGGCGCCCCAGACGAAGTCCGCGGGCAGATGGTTCAGGGTCATGCTCGTCCTCCAAGACATGAGTGCAGATCGCGTTGTCGGGATCGATGGGATGATGGGCGCGTGAACCGGGAGCGCACCGCCGGGGCCCAGCGCCGCCGGCCCGTCCAGAGACGCAGCGTCGAGCGCTTCGAGCGGCTGCTGGACGCCTGCGCCGAGGTGCTGGAGGACGCCGGCCTGGTCGCGCTGACCACCAAGGAGGTGGCCCGCCGCGCCGGGGTGCCCATCGGCACGCTGTACCAGTTCTTCTCCGACAAGGAGGGGCTGCTGGGCGCGCTCGCCGCCCGCAACCTGGAGCTCTTCCTCGGCCGCGTCGCGGCCCGGCTGGAGCGCGAGCGGCCCGGGGACGTCCGGGGCGCCGTGGACGCGGCGGTCGAGGAGTTCGTCGCGATGCGCCGGACGGTCACCGGCTTCGGCGTGGTCGACTTCGGCGCCGCCGGCCAGGACCACGCCCTCGACCCGGCACTGGACAACAACACCGCCGTCGCCGGACGCCTCCGCGAACTGCTCGCGGACCTGGTCGGCGTCCCGGACGACCAGGAGCTGGAGATCGCGCTCCGCGTCGCGCTCGAATGCGCGGACGGCGTCCTGAACCTGGCCTTCCGGACCGACCCGCGGGGCGATCCGCAGCTCATCGCCGAGTGCAAACGCGTCCTCACCAGCTACCTCAGCGATCGGATCGGGGCACCGCGGACAGGGTGACGGCGGGACGGGGTGACGGCCGGACGGGGTGACGGCCGCCAGCGCCCGCCGGCACGGCTCAGCGGACACCCTTGACCTTCCACACCAGCGCCGCGCCGCCCACCGACATCGCGGTGGAGCCCAGGAACAGCGCCGGGTAGCCTCCCAGCGAGCCGATCAGGAACGAGGCGATCGGGGGGACCAGGACGTAGGGCAGCGAGCCCATCAGGTTGCCCAGCGCCAGGTCCTTGCTCCGGTTCGCCGAGGCGGGGAGGACCTCGGTGACCAGGGCGGTGTCCACCGCCAGGTACACCCCGTAGCCCAGGCCGAGGATGACGGCCGACACCAGCGTCATCGTCCAGGTCGGGGACAGGGCCAGCGGGACGGCCGCGACGCCCATCGTGACCCCGCCGAGGAACGCGGGCAGGCGGCGCCTGCCGAGCCTGTCCGACAGCCACCCGCCGAGGACGACCATGGCGACGGTGGAGACCGCGTTGACGCCGATCACGATGAGCAGCCCGTCCTCGGCCGACCGGCCCGGGAACAACCGCTCGTAGTGCAGGACGTCGTCCAGGAAGTAGGGCAGGTAGAGGGTGCCGAGCCCATAGCCGAGCGACATGACGAACCGGGAGACCAGCGCCCAGACGAAGTCGGGGTCGTCCTTCGGGCTGATCCGGTAGCCGCGCAGGAAGACCCGCGGCGAGAACGGCTCGCGACCGCCCACGGGCAGCGGCGTGTCCCTCACCCAGAACCCGAACAGCAGAACGGTCAGGGGGAACGCCGCCATCACCAGGTACCCGGCCGCGAACCCGCTGACGAGCCCGATCAGCGCGCCGCCGAGGATCAGCGCGCCCGCCAGCGGGACCATCGCCCATCCCAGCACGACGCCGCGCTGCGCGGGCGGGACCTGGTCGGGCACCACCGCGTTCAGGCCCGCGCCCATCACCATGATGCTCACCGACAGCAGGAACGAGCCGAAGGCGACCCCGGCGACGGTGTGCTGCGCGCCGCTGAACAGCAGCGCGCCGACGCAGCCGAGCGCGCCGCCGACCATCCAGGGGCGGCGGCGGCCGAACCGGCCGGAGGTGCGGTCGCAGAGCGCGCCGGCCAGCGGCGCCAGGACGATGCCGGAGACGGCGCCCATCACGCTGACCCAGGCGTAGGCGCCGACCTTCCCGCCCGGGTCGATCTCGGCGATCTGCTGCGGCATCAGGAAGGTCGTCGGCGCCTGCTGCGGAATGAAGACCCCGAAGTTGGCCAGGACGAACATGGCGACCCAGCCGCGGGAGACGCCGCGGGTCGGCTCGTCGAGCGCGTCGGGGCGCGGGGGAGCGACGGTCACCGCGGGACCCGTGTGAGGTGGACGAGCTCGCTCGTCCAGTCGAACGGCGGCAGCGGCGGGAGGCCGTGGCTCATCAGGACGGCGCCCTCGTGGACGGTCCCGGTGGCCTCGTCCCGGTACCGGGCCTGCGGGTCCAGCCCCGCCAGGCGCGTGCGGGCGGTGGAGCGGACCAGCGCCGAGGGGCGGAACTGGAACACGACGACCTCGTCGTCGGTGAGGTACTGCACGGCGTCGCCGCCGAGGCGGTACAGGGCGCCGCCGTGCACGACCGGGCGGATCCGCTTGTACTGCTCGACCAGCATCCGGGACCAGGCGAGGTCGTCGTCGCTCCACGTCCGCAGGTCCCCGCCGATGCCCATCGCGCCGGCCATCGAGACGTGGAAGCGGTAGCGCAGCGGGGTCGGCCGGGCCGTGAGGGCGTTGGGGTTGTCGGTCACCCACGCGCCCATCGTCCGGGCGGGGAGGAGCTGCGAGAAGCCGTGCTGGATCGCGACCCGGTCGGCGGCGTCGGTGTTGTCGGAGGTCCACACCTGGTCGGTGCGGGCGAGGATGCCGAGGTCGGCCCGGCCGCCGCCGCCCGCGCAGGTCTCCACGTACAGGTCCGGCCGGGCGGCGCGCAGCCGGTCGACCACCTCGTACACGCCCCGGGTGTGCTCGATCCAGACCCGGTCGGGGTCGGCGGAGCCGGGCTGCCCGGCCTCGGTGAACGGCCGGTTCATGTCCCACTTGAGGAACGCGACGTCCAGGTCGGTGACCGTGCGGACCAGCCACTCCACCGCCCACTCGCGGACGTCCCGGCGGGAGAAGTCGAGCACGCACTGGTTGCGGCTCTGGGTGCGCGGACGGCCGTCCTGGTGCAGGATCCAGTCCGGGTGGGCCCGGTACAGCTCGCTGTCGGGGTTGACCGCCTCCGGCTCCACCCAGAGGCCGAACCCCATGCCCAGGGCGCGGACGCGGTCGGCGAACGGACGCAGGCCCTTGGGGAAGCGGTCCGGGTTGGGCCACCAGTCCCCGAGGCCGGAGTGGTCGCCGGTGCGGGTGCTGAACCAGGCGTCGTCCACCACGAACACCTCGACGCCCAGGCCCGCCGCGAGTTCGGCCAGCTCGGCCTGCTGCCCCTCGGAGATGTCGAACTCGGTGGCCTCCCACGAGTTGTAGACCAGCGGCCGTTCGGCGGGACGCGGCGGAAGGACCTCGCGCTCGACGTAGGAGTGCCACCGGCGGCTGGTGCCGCCGAAGCCGTCCGGGGCGTACAGGCCGGTGAACACCGGCGTCTCCAGGGACTCGCCCGCGGCGAGGTTCCAGACCAGGCCCTCGTGGCCGAACCCGCCGGTCCACGACGTCCGGTCGAGCTGGTCGCGGCGCAGCGTGATCCGGCGGCTGCCGCTCCACGCGAGCGCGGTGCTCCAGACCTCGCCGTGCTCCTCGGTGGCGTCGCCCGCGTCCACCATCAGCCACGGGCCCTCGTTCGGCCCGGTGATGCCGAGGCGGCTGGTGAGGACCGTCTCGCCGACCGGGACCGGCTCGCGGCGGAGCTGGAACTCCCGGCCCCACTCGCCCACGACGTGGCTGACGCGGTGGTCGCGGCGGACGGGCACCGTCCACGCGGCGGAGTCCAGCCGCAGCACTTGGACCGGTTCGCCCGCGGTGAGGACGGCCCACCGCTCGATCTGGTCGTGGCCGTCCCTGACCCGGTAGTGCAGTTCGAGGTCGAGCGACCGGGCCCTGTCGGTGAAGCCCAGGACGAGGTGGCCGCCCCGGACCTCCTGCGAGACGGCCGACCAGTCGAACCCCCGGACGCCGTCCGGGAACCGGACCGTCAGCGACGGCGTGCCGAACCGCAGCCCGCCCTCGACGGCGAACTCCTCGCCGACCACCTCGCCGGACGGGTCGTCCGGGGCCGGCCCCGAGGCGGGCAGGTCGGCGGCGATCGCGGCGGCCTGCTCCAACGTCAGCCGCCGCCCCCAGTGGACGTGCTGCGGCGCGTCGGCGGCGTTCAGCCGGAGGGCGTAGGACGTCCCGGGCGTGCTCAGCAGCCATAGTCGGGCTTCGGGGAGATGGGAGATCACGCTTGCTCCGTCCGGGGGGTGGCGGCGGCGGGCGAGCGCACGGAACGACACCCACCAAATATGAGCAATGCTCATGTTCGAGGCTCATGCTAGGCGAGCGAGCCCACGCCGCCAACCCCTTCGCCGCCAACATCGGCGGCGAAGGGGAGACAGAGAAGCCGGGAGGTGAGGCGGCGCCGAGAAGGACGCCGCTTGAGCGGCCGTGGACGCGGCCGGACGGTTCCCGGTGGAGGTGGCGGTCAGAAGTCGCGGCCGTCTTCCACGAAGTTGAAGACCTCCTCGTCGAAGGGGCCGTACCAGGGCCCCCGGCCGCCGCCGAGGTCGACCTCGGTGGTCGGCAGGGCGGACAGGAGGCGCTCCTCCATGTCGTCCGACAGGTAGTGGTGGTGGAGGTCCAGGTGCTCCAGGTGGGTGAGCGGCTGACCCGTGAGCAGCGCCTCGGCCCCGCGGTCGCTGAAGGTCCCCCGGGCCAGGCTCAGCCGTCGCAGCCTCGTCACCACGGGGGCCGTCGCGATCCGCTCGGCGATCTCGTCCTGCACCCCGCTGTTCTCCAGGGCGAGCGCGCGCAGGGACGGCAGCCGCTCACCGGTCAGGACGGCGCCCAGGTCGCTCTCGTCCGCCGCCTCGATGTCGCCGCCGTCCACGCCGAGCCAGACGTCGAGGCGTTCCAGCGCGGGCAGGTCGCTGTCGGCGATCGCGCGCATGACCTCGGGCGGCAGGTTGCACGACTCCACCCGGAGGGTCCTCAGCGCCTCGTGCCGGACGGGCCGGAGGTCCAGGTCGTACCTGCCCCGCACGTCCAGCCGCTCGAGGCGCGGGAGGCGCTGGAGGACGGGCGTGAAGTCGCCGGTCGCCTCCATCCCGCAGAAGTCCTGCTCGTGGCCGAGTGACAGGGCGCGCAGGGCGGGGAGCCGGTCCGCGACATCCGCCAGCGTGTCGGCGCCGTCCGGTCCCTCGTACTCGATGTGTCCGAGGAGCAGGGCGGTCACGCGGGTCCCGTCCACGCTCGCCAGGAACGCTTCGATGACCTCGCCGAGCGACGGCGAGCCGACGAAGTCGGCCTCCAGCAGCCAGGCGGCCTCCTCCGCGGCGGCGTCCGGGCGGCGGTCGGGGGAGAACCGCACCACGGGCAGTCCGTGGAACTCCTTGGCGGGCTCCTGGAAGGACACGGCCGCTCCTCGCTTCCTCGTGCTGAACAGGCGTTCGAGTGACGTCCCGGGCGATCGTAGTCACCCGCCCGGCGCCGCGTCCGGAAGATCATCCGGTTCGGCACAGCGGTCGTCGTGCCGGGGCGGCTCAGGGGTGGACGGGCGGGCAGAGGGCGGCCCAGGCGAGGGCGCGCTCCCGGAGTCCGTCCATGTCGCCGGTGGCCAGCGCGTCCCCGACCAGCCGCGCTCCCGCGCCGACGGCGACGGCGCCCGCGTCCAGGTACTCGCGGGCCCGGCCGAGGGGGATGCCGCCGACCGCGACATAGGACGGCTCGGGGAACGGACGGCGCAGCGCGGCGATGTAGCCCGGTCCGACGCTGCCCGCCGGGACCACCTTGATGAACGTCGCCCCAGCGCGGTGGGCGTCCCACACCTCGGTCGGGGTGAGCGCGCCCGCGTAGACCGGCACCCCGCGGTCGTTGGCGTAGCCGATGACGTCCGGTGCGAGGGCGGGCGTGACCAGGAAGGACGCCCCGGCGGCCAGGGGGCGTGACCAGGAAGGACGCCCCGGCGGCCAGGGCGTCGGCCGCCTCGGAGCGGGTGGCCACGCGGCCCGCGCCGACGCCGCCGTCCGCGCCGTCCAGCGCCTCGATCGCGGCGAGCGCGCCGGGCGTGGGGAGCTGCAGTTCCACCCGCAGCCCGGCGTCCAGCAGGACGCGCGCGGCGGGCAGCAGGTGCCGGTCGTCCGAACCCCGCAGGACCGCGATCGTCCGTCCGCTCATGCCCGACTCCCGCCCACGTCCAGAACCCGCGCCCACGCCGAGTCCGAGTCCACGCCCATGCTAGAACCGCGGGCGCCGCGGCCAGGAGGGCTCCGGCGGCGGCCCCAGGGGAGCGAGCCCGAGGGGCCGGGACGAAGCGGGGAGCGGGCTGCGGGTGTTCACGCGGCGTTCGCCGAACGGTCTGGAGTCCGGAGTGTGCCAGAGTGCCATGCTTTGTCGCGCGGTGGGAAGGTGACGACTGCCGGGGCCGCCCGGTCCCCGGCAGGATCTCTCCCCCCGGAGGTCGTCATGTCAGGTGCTCCCACCGCCGGCTCCCCGCCCGCGGGCCGCTCCCGCCTCCGCGCCGCCCTCGCGGCGTGCGCGCTCGCCCTCGCGGGCGCGGC
>NZ_QURH01000006.1 GCF_003428695.1 Actinomadura logoneensis | reverse complement strand
TTCGGCGCGGGGACGGCGCTGGTCGCCGCGGCGCTGGTCGCGCCGTCCCCGGCGGCCTCCGCCCAGGCGCCCGGCGCGAAGCCGGGACCGAAGCCGCGCCTGGCCGCCGACTGCACCCCCGCGCAGGTCGTCGCCAACGGCGGCTTCGAGAGCGGCACCTCGCCCTGGACGGCGTCCAGCAACGTGATCTTCACGGGCGGCGGCCAGACCGCCCACTCCGGCAGCCGCTTCGCCCGCCTCGACGGGACGGGCGGCACGCACACCGACACGCTGTCCCAGACGGTGACGCTCCCCGCCGGATGCTCCGCGGCGTCCCTGTCGTTCTGGCTGCACATCGACACCGGCGAGTCCGGATCGGTCGCCTACGACAAGCTCACCGCGAAGATCGGCACGACCACGCTCGCCACCTACACCAACGTGGACGCGGCGAGCGGCTACACCAAGAAGACGTTCGACGTGTCGGCCTACGCGGGCCAGACCGTCACCCTCACGTTCACCGGCACCGAGGACGTGAGCCTCCAGACGAGCTTCGTGCTGGACGACATCGCGCTGGACGTCTCCGGCGGCTCCACCCCGCCCTCCGGGGACTCCACGCGCACCCCCGCCACGCCGTCCTACACGGTGAACCTCAGCAGCGACGCGTCCGGCGGGACGTGGACCGGGCACGAGTCGGTGTCGTTCACCAACGCGTCCGCGGTCCCGCTCAACGAGGTCTACCTGCGGCTGTGGGACAACTACCACGGAAGCTGCCCGTCCAGCACCCCGATCACGGTCTCCAACGTCACCGGCGGGACGGCCGGAGCGCTGGAGGTCGGCTGCACCGCGCTGAAGATCACCCTGCCCGCGCCGCTGAACCAGGGGCAGAGCGGGACGGTCGGCTTCGACCTCGGCATCACCGTGCCGTCCGGCGCGGACCGGTTCGGGCGCGACGGCTCCTACAACTTCATCGGCAACGCGCTGCCCGTGCTCGCCGTCCGCGACGCCTCGGGCTGGCACCTGGACCCGTACACCAACAACGGCGAGTCGTTCTACTCGCTCGCCTCGGACTTCAAGGTCACGCTCGACCACCCGACCTCGCTCGCGGTCCCCGCCACCGGAACCTCGACCGACACGCCCGGCTCGTCCGGCCGGACGGTCACCACGGCGACGGCCGCCAAGGTGCGGGACTTCGCGTGGGGGGCCGGGCCCTTCCAGAAGATCTCCGGCACCTCGGCCGGCGGCGTGAAGGTCAACGTGTACTGGGTGAGCGGCATCTCGTCCTCGTCCGCGCAGTCCATGCTGACCACGGCGACGAACGCGCTGGACGCGCACTCCTCGCGGTTCGGTGCGTACCCGTACGGTGAGGCCGACGTCGTGCTCGACAACAACTTCTGGTTCGGCGGCATGGAGTACCCGGGCTTCGTGCTCGACCTGGTCAGCTCCAACGCGCTCGCGCACGAGTTCGCCCACCAGTGGTGGTACGGCATCGTCGGCGACGACGAGTACAACTCGCCCTGGCTGGACGAGGCGTTCGCCGACTACGCGACCGACCTGTACTTCGGCGGCACCGGGTCGGGCTGCTGGTCGAGCGTGTCGTGGGCGTCGTCCGCGGAGAAGATCACCAACTCGATGGCGTACTGGGACGCGCACTCGTCGCGGTACTCCACGGTCGTCTACGGCTACGGCAAGTGCGCGCTGCACGACCTGCGGCGCGTCCTCGGCGACACGGCCATGACGACACTGCTGCGCAACTACGCGCAGTCCCACTGGTACGGGGTCTCCACGACGGCGGAGTTCAAGGCCGCGGCGCAGGCCGCGACCAGCACGGACCTGACGTCGTTCTGGACCCAGCACCGCATCGAAGGCTGACCGCGCCGTCCCGGGGCCTGCCCCCGAGTCCCGGGACGGCCCGGTTGGGAGACCGCCCCCCGCCGGCGTTCCGCCCCGTCCACCCCCCTGGACGGGGCGGACGCGCGTCCGGGGCCAGCCTCGTGCGGTGAACGGCGTCGTCCGGGGGACGGAGGCGCGTCCGCCGGAAACCCTGCGGCGAACGACGGCGTTGTCCGGACGGACGGCCGCGCGCGCCCGCGTGCCGCCCCGGAATTCCCGTCCGAACGTTCGTTTGGGTCTTTTGCTGTGACCTGGCTCTCCGGAAGGCTGTTCCCATGGAGGAGAAGATCGCGCTCGTCACCGGGGCCACGTCGGGGATCGGGAAGGAGACCGCGCGCGAGCTCGCCCGGCGGGGTTTCCGCGTCGGCATCGTGGCGCGCAACCCCACCCGCGCGGACCGCGCCGTCGCGGAGCTGGCGGCGAGCGTCCCCGGCGCGGACTTCGACCTGTTCCTGGCCGACCTGTCGGCGCTGGAGGACGTCCGGCACGCCGCCGAGCGCGTGCACGCCGCCTACGGACGGCTCGACGTCCTGGTCAACAACGCGGGCGTGCACCTGCTGCGGGCCAAGACCAGCGCGGACGGCCACGACCGGATGATCGCGACCAACCACCTCGGCCCGTTCCTGCTCACCGAGCTGCTGCTCGGGCCGCTGGAGAAGGCGGGCCGCGCGGACGGGGCGCGCGTGGTGACCGTCGCGTCCGAGGCCCACCGCCACGCGGGCCGCCTCGACCCGGACCGGTTCGCCGACCCCGCGCCGTACGGGCCGTCCGGGTCGTTCCGCGTGTACGCGCGGTCCAAGCTGCTGAACATCCTGTTCACGCAGGAGCTCGCCGAACGCCTGGACGGCACGGGCGTCACCGCCAACGCGGTCTGTCCGGGCATGGTCGCCACCGAACTCGGCCGCGCCGTCCCCGCCGCCGGACGCGTCGCCGGGCTGCTGTCCCACACGCCCGCCCTGCGGACGCCCGCGCAGGGCGCGAAGGCCGTCGTCCGCGCGGCCACCGACCCCCGCTTCGCGGCCCGGACGGGCGAGTACGTCACGTCCCTGCCGGGCCTCGGACTGCTGCCCCGGTCCGGCGCCCTCAAGGACGTCGAGCTGCGCCGCGCCGTCTGGGAGCGTTCATCCGCACTTGTCGGACTCCCCAGCCGCTAACGTTGCCCCTGTGAGCCACCCGTACGACCCTTCGCGGCCGCACCAGGGCCGTCCCTCCGGCCAGCCTCGTCCGCCGCAGGCCGGCCGTCCCCCGGCGCCGGGCCTGCCCCCTGAGCCCGGCTGGAACCCCGGTCCCGGTCCCGGCCCCGGTGCCTACGGGCACGGCCCGATGCCCGGCGCGCAAGGCGGCCCCGGCTACGGTCCCGGCCCCAGTGGTCAGGGTGGGCACGGATACGGATCCGCGCCCGGCGCGCAGAACGGGCACGGCTACGGCCAGGGCGGATACGGCCACGGCCAGGGCGGATACGGCCAGGGCCAGGGTGGATACGGCCAGGGCCAGGGTGGCCAGAACTACGGCCAGGGCTACGGCCAGGGCGGCCAGGGATACGGCCAAGGTCCCGGTGCGCAGGGTGGGCACGGCTACGGCGCTGCTCCCGGTGGGCACGGATACGAGGTCGTACCGAGTGCGCAGGGCGGCCCCGGCGGACCTCACGGCTACCAGAACGCGCCTGGTCAGATGCCCTCCGGGCGTCCGGCGGGGCCGCTGGTGCCGGTGGTCAAGGGGCGCGGTTTCAAGGACCTGGGCTCCGGCGCGGTCTACTTCCTGCGCGGTCTCGGATGGGTGGCCCGGCGGCCCGGCAAGTGGCTGTTCGGGCTGATCCCGGCGCTGATCGTGCTGGTCCTCTATGTGGCGCTGCTGGGGTCCCTCGCGCTCAACCTGGACGACGCCGCGCGGTCGGTCACGCCGTTCGCCGACCACTGGTCGTCCGGCGCCCGCACCGCGACGCACGTCATGGCGGGCATCGCGCTGTTCGGGGCGGCGGCGTTCCTCGCCGTGCTGACGTTCACCGCGCTGACGCTGCTGGTCGGCGACCCGTTCTACGAGCGGATCGCGGTCGCGGTCGAGGACTCGATGGGCGGCGCGCCGCCGGACCCGGGCATCCCGCTCCTCACGCAGATCCTCCGGGCGGTGAAGGACGCGCTGATCCTCGGCCTGTACGCCGTCGGGTTCGGCCTGCTGTTCTTCGTCCTCGGGTTCCTGCCGGTGGTGGGGCAGACGGTGGTGCCGGTCGTCGCGGCCTGCGTGTCGGGGTACTTCCTGTCGGGCGAGCTGACGGCCGTCATGCTGGAGCGGCGCGGGCTGGTGCGCCGCGACCGCTTCGCTCTGCTGCGTGCGCACCGGTCACTCGCCGTGGGTTTCGGCGCGACCGCATTCGTGGTCTTCCTGATTCCTCTCGGTGCGGTCCTCGCGATGCCCGGGGCGGTCGCGGGCGGGGCGATCCTCACCCGGGAACGGCTGGTGCCTGCGATTCCCGGCGGGAATGCGGATCGGGTGTCACCGCCGTATCACTGAGGCGATAGAAAGATGTGTCCTGAGCGTAATTACCGGCCGGTCCCTAATGAGTGATCTTCGCGTAACGTGTGCCGCATGTCCGATCAGGGGGAGCGCGGAACGCGCTGGACCGACATGAGCGAGAACGGAGCCGACGGGGAGATGGCGGAGGCGCCCACCGGCCCGCTGCCCGCCCAGCCCGCCGCCGGACGCGCCCCGCGGCGCGACCCGCGGACCTCGCCCAGGAGTTCGTTCCCCGAGATCGAGGTGAAGGTCCCCGAGGTCGCGATCCCCGAGCCCACGGGCCGCACCGAGTTCTCCGACCCCGACCCCGCGCCCGTCGAGGACGAGCCCGAGTCCCACGACCAGCCCGAGCACCACGACGAGCCAGGGCACCACGACGAGCCTGAGTACCACGACGTCTGGGGCAAGGTCGAAGTCCCGCACCTCCGCAGGAACCCCCGCGCCGAGGAGCCCCCGTCCGCCGACGAGGCCGCCCCGGCTGCCGCCTCCGTCCCGGACGACCACGGCGGACACGGCGACCACGGCGACCACGGCCCCGCGTCCGACGCCCGCGTATCCGCCCCGCGCGAGGACGCATTCCCTTCGCGCGAGCACGGGCCCGCGACCGGCGCGGACGAATTCGCGGCTCCGGGTTATGCGGAGGCGCCGTCCGTCGAGGCGAAGCTGCCGCAGGAGACGCGGGATCTCGCGGACGTCGTCGGCCCGGTCGACTTCGGGGACGCTGCGGGCCGCGGGCACGAGGCGGGCGGGCCGTGGTGGCACGACGAGCCGCGCGAGCCCGTCCCCGCGTGGGAGGAGCCCAAGCCGGCGCCCCCGCACGAGCGCGCTCCGTCGGTCCGTGAGGCGATGGGGCAGGCGGCGCACGGGACTGGCCCACGCGCCGGGGCGTCCGCGCAGGACGGCGGCTTTTCCGCGGAAAACGCCGCGCCCGTCTCCGCGCGGGGCCAGGATGTGCCGGTGGCTTCCGCACACGATGAGGACATCAAGGTCGCGCCGGTGGAGGAGCCGGGCGGCCAGGCCGCCTGGGAGGGCTCGCTCTTCGAGGGCGGGGCCGAGCAGGGCGCGGGCGGCGAGGGCCGGTACGCGCCGGTGGCCGATCCGACCGCGGCGTCCGAGGCGCGGCCCGGCCGGCCGAGCAGCGGGAACTGGCAGATGCCGGGCTGGATGGCGGACGAGAGGTCGGCCGACGCCATGCTCGCCGGCGGCGGCCCGGACGGCGGGTCCGACGGGTTCGGCGAGGAGTCCGGCGGCGGCCGGGCCCGGGTGGCGCTGTTCGGCGGCGTCGGCCTGCTGGTCGTGGCGATGATCGCGGCGGGCGGCGTCTACTTCATGCAGAAGAAGAAGGACGCGCCCGCGGCGTCCGGTCCCGAGGACCGTCCGGCGCACGTCCCGGCGGCGACGCAGAAGAAGCACCCGCCGAAGGCGCAGCTCCCGCCGGAGAAGCCGCTGGCGAAGTTCGCCGGCAAGGCGGGGAGGACGGCCGGACGGGTCACCGACGAGAAGTCGGGGCTGTCCTATCCGCGGTTCGCCGAGCCGTGGCAGGTGCCGACGAAGAAGAACAAGCTCGGCGTGACCGGGTGGTCGGGGCAGCAGATCCTCGTGACCGAGCGGCACGGCGAGCAGATCTGGCACGGGCAGCTGCTCACCGGCACGCTCGCTCCCGCGCTGCAGTCGCGCTACAAGGGGCCGGAGAGCCTCCGGACGGTCGCGGCGCTCGCGGCCAACGGCTTCGAGAAGGACTTCTACGGGTTCCCGCACGACTCGACGCCGCTGGCCTCGCAGGAGCTGTCGGTGGGCGCGCGCAAGGGCTGGCTGGTCGCGGAGTATCTGAAGTACAAGCGGCCCGGCGTCCGGGCGACCGGCGAGGTCGTGGTGACGGCGGTCGTGGACACCGGGCACAAGGCCCCGGCCGTCGCATTCGCCTCGATCCCGAACACGCACCGCAAGCTGTGGCCGGACATCAACGCCTTCGTGGACGGGCTCAAGGTCGCCCCCTGAGCCGGCGCGCCCGCGCCGTCCTCGCCCTCTGCCCAGCGACAAACCGAACGCCATTCCAATAAGCTCTGGCTTACTTCCGAGCGAGAGGTGCGCCATGGCGATCGGACTGACCGAGGAGCACGAGGCGCTCGCCGCGTCCGTGCGGGGACTGGTCGAGCGGCACGGGGTGGGCGGAGCGGCCCGGTCCACCGTGCAGGACGGCCCGGAGCGGCGGCCCGCCTTCTGGGACGCGCTGGCCGCGCAGGGGCTGCTCGGCCTGCACCTCGCGGAGGCGCACGGCGGACAGGGCGGCGGGCCGCTGGAGCAGGCGGTGGTGCTGGAGGAACTGGGCCGCGCGCTCGCGCCGGGTCCCCACCTGCCGACCGTCCTGGCGTCCGCGATCATCGAGGCGGGCGGCGGGAAGCCCGCCGCCGCGCTCCTGCCCGACCTCGCGAACGGCTCCCGGACGGCGGCCGTCGCGCTCACCGGCGAGCTGTCCGAGGACGGCGGTACGGTGGGCCCGGTCCTCGGCGCACCCCTCGCCGACCTGTTCGTCCTCCCGCTCGGCGGGGACCGGTGGGCCGTGCTGGACGCGGCGGACGTCCGGACCGAACCGCTCGAATCGCTCGACCTGACCCGTCCCGTCGGACGGGTGACGGTCGGCGGACTCGCGGACCTCGACCCGGAGCGGGTCATCGAGGGCGTGGACGGGCACGCCCTCGCGACCGTGCTGCTGGGGGCGGAGGCGTGCGGCGTCGCGGCCCGCGCGCTGGACGACGCGGTCGCCTACGCCAAGATCCGCGAGCAGTTCGGGCGGCCGATCGGGAAGTTCCAGGGCGTCAAGCACCGGTGCAGCCGGATGCTGATCGACCTCGAACGCGCCCGCGCCGCCGTCTGGGACGCCGCCCGCGCGCTGTCCGAGGACGACCCGGAGCAGCGCGCCCTCGCGCTCGCGGTGGCCGCCGCGCTCGCCGCCGACGCGGCCGTGGCCTGCGCCGAGGGCGACATCCAGGTGCACGGCGGGATCGGGTACACCTTCGAGCACGACGCGCACCTGGTCTACCGGAGGGCGCTCACGCTGCGCGCGCTGCTGGGCCGCGCGAGCCGCGCCCGCGCCGAGATCGCGGAACTCGCGGTCAACGGTGTGCGCCGCGAGATGGACGTCGAGCTGCCGGAGGACGTCGCGCCGCTGCGGGCCGGGATCCGGGCGCGCGTGCGCGAGATGGCGTCGATGGACTTCCTCGCGCAGCGCGCCGCGATGGCCGACGAGGGCTGGGTGACGCCGCACCTGCCGAAGCCGTGGGGACGGGACGCCGGGCCGCTGGAGCAGATCGTCGTCCAGCAGGAGCTGCGCGCGGCGGGCGTGCGGCCCGTCCCGCTGATGATCGCCGCGTGGGTCGTGCCGTCGCTGGTGCAGTACGGGACGCGGGAGCAGCAGGAGCGGTTCCTGCGGCCGACGCTGCGCGGCGAGACCGTCTGGTGCCAGCTGTTCAGCGAGCCGGGCGCGGGCAGCGACCTCGCCGGCCTCACCACGCGCGCCGAGCGCGTGGAGGGCGGCTGGTCGATCAGCGGGCAGAAGATCTGGACGTCCCTCGCGCGGGACGCCCAGTGGGGCATCTGCCTCGCCCGCACCGATCCGGACCGTCCCAAGCACGCCGGGATCACGTACTTCCTGGTGGACATGGCGTCGCCGGGGATCGAGATCCGGCCGCTGCGCGAGTGCACCGGCGACGCGGTGTTCAACGAGGTCTTCCTGGACGGCGTGTTCGTCCCGGACGAGCTGGTCGTCGGCGCGGTGAACGAGGGCTGGCGGGTCGCGCGCAACACCCTGGCCAACGAGCGGGTCGGCCTGACCAGCTCCTTCCAGCTCGGCGGCGACCTGCCCAAGCTGGTCGAGCTGGCGAAGGAGCTGGACGTCGCGGACGATCCGGTCGTCCGGGACGAGCTGGGCCGCCTCGCCGCCGACGAGCACGCCTTCAACCTGCTCGGGCTGCGCGCCACGCTGAAGCAGCTCAGCGGGACCGACCCGGGGGCGACCGCGAACGTCCGCAAGCTGGTCGCGATGGAGCACGGCCAGCGCGTCACCGAGTACGGCTTCACGCTGCTGGACGCCGAGGGCGCGCTCACCGGCGGCTGGAACGACGCCCTGCGCCGCCGCTGGACCCGCTACCTGCTGGCGTCCCGCGCGATGTCGATCGGCGGCGGGACGACCGAGGTCAACCTGAACGTGATCGGCGAACGCATCCTCGGCCTGCCCCGGGACTGATCCGCCGCCGGCGCCGCTCCCCCCGGGTGGCCGCGAGGAGTCGCCGTGGCCGCGAGGGGTCGCCGGGACGGCTAACATGAAGATCTTTCATGAAGTCGTCCCGGAGGTGCCGCGGTGGAGCTGGACCGGAGGATCGTGCTGATCACGGGCGCGTCGTCGGGGATCGGCGCGGCGTCGGCCCGCGCGTTCGCCCGCGCGGGCGCGACGGTCGCGCTGGTGGCCCGCTCGAAGGACCGCCTGGACGCGCTGGCCGCCGAGATCGGCGAGCGGGCCCGGGTCTTCCCGTGCGACCTCGCCGATCCGGACGCCGTGCTGGAGATGGCCGCCCGGGTCCGGGACGAGCTGGGCGTCCCGGACGTGCTGGTGAACAACGCGGGCGCGGGCCGCTGGCTGTTCGTGGACGAGTCGACCCCGCACGACTTCCGCGACATGGCCGCCGTCCCGTACCTGGCGGCCGGGTACACGACCACGGCGTTCGCCGCGGACATGGTCCGGCGGGGGAGCGGCCGGATCGTCGTGGTGAACTCGCCGGTCTCGCGCGCGACGTGGCCCGGCGCGTTCGGCTACGCCGCCGCGCGCTGGGGCCTGCGCGGCATGGTCGCCGCGCTCCGCGTGGACCTGCGCGGCACCGGGGTGGGCGTCACCGAGATCGTCCCGGGCAAGGTGTCCAGCGACTACTTCGCCAACAACCCGGGCTCGGAGGAGCGCATCCCGAGCATCTCGGCGGTCATCCCGACCGTGACGCCCGAGCAGGTCGCGCGCGCCCTGGTCGCGTCCGTCCGCCGGGACCGGTCGCGTGCGGCGCTGCCGCTGATGACGCGCGCCCTGGTCGCGTCCGTCCGCCGGGACCGGTCGCGTGCGGCGCTGCCGCTGATGATGCGGGTGACCATGGCGCAGGCGTGGCTCGCGCCCGGCCTCACCCACCGGCTGATGGCGCTGACCGGGGCGAAGCGCCGCTGAGCGGCGCGGAGCGCCGCTGATCGCGAACGGAGCGCCGGATCGCGAACGGAGCGCCGGATCGCGCACGGAGCGCCGGATCGCGCACGGAGCGGGGCCGTCCGGAACCCTCGCGGTTCCCGGACGGCCCCGCGGCCGCGTCGGCGACGGCCTCAGCAGTGGGTCTTGAGGAACCGGCTGAGCGGCACGCCCTTGAGGTAGGAGTACTTCTTGCCGTTCACGGTGATGATCCCCGCGCCGCTGTACCCGGCGAACGTGTGCAGGGACTTCGAGCGGCACTTGTAGGCCGCCGTCACCGAGTTGGACTTGACGTTCCGCTTGAGGCTCTTGGCCCGGACGGGCGTCTTCTTCACGATGCCCGTCCCGGCCTCGACGCCGAGCGCGTACACCTTCTTCGAGCAGGTCACCTTGGTCGTCAGCTTGACGTAGCCGCCCGACCGGTACGGGCCGACGGTGCTGATCCGGCAGTAGGACGGAAGGCTCGCGGCGGTCACGGCCTCCCCGCTCGGCGCCGCCGAGGCGGGTCCGGCGAGGCTTGCCGCGAGGGTGGCGGCTCCGGCCGCGACGCCGGCCAGGGTGAGGGTCTTGCGCGTCCGCATGCGTCTCCTCGGGTGGGTGATCCACGACAGAGCGGGGCGGCAAGATCCTGGCAGAGATCGCGGCGGGACGGCCGTCCGGCGGCCGTCCGGTTGCGGTCAGCGGACGCGGCGCTCCGCGCGTCCGATAGCGTCCGGACGCGATGACCGAGAGGACGACCGCGCGCACCCGGCACGGGGCCGCCGCGCTGACCGGCCTGGTCCTGGGCCTCCTGGCGCTCGGACCCGGACTCGCGCGGGGGTACCTGCTGTCCTACGACATGGTCGCCGTGCCGCGCCAGCCGCTCACGGCCATGACCTTCGGACTGACCGGGACGCTGCCCCGGCACGTCCCGAGTGACGCGTTCGTGGCCGCGCTGTCGGCGGTGGTCCCCGGCGACCTGGTGCAGAAGGCCCTGCTCCTGCTCGTCTTCGTGCTCGGCTGCGCGGGGGCGGCGGCGCTGGTGCCGTCGCGGCGGCTGGTCCCGCGCCTGGCGGCGGGCGCCTGCTACGTCTGGAACCCGTACGTGGCGGAGCGGCTCGTCCTGGGGCACTGGGCGCTGCTGCTCGGGTACGCGGCCCTTCCCTGGGCCGTCGCCGCCGCCTCGGCGGACGGGACGCGGCGGCTCGTGCGCGCGCTCGTGCCCGCGGCCGTCGGCGGGTTCGCCGCGATGGCGGTCGCGGGACTGCCCGCGCTCGC
>NZ_QURH01000005.1 GCF_003428695.1 Actinomadura logoneensis | reverse complement strand
GGCTGCCGGTACGCGGTGGTCGTGTTCGCGGGCGCCGCCGGAGCGGGCGCCGGCGCGCTGCCGAGCCCGGCGAACAGCGGCAGCGGGGTGCGCGGCACCCGGCGCAGGGCGGCGGCGAAGTCGGCCGGGGTGGTGATCGGCTCGGGGTTCGGGCCGCTCGCGGGCGCGGGCAGGCCGAGGCTGCGGCAGACGATGTCGTCCACCGCGGACGGGACGCCCGCCTGCACCAGCCGCGGGGCCAGCAGGACCGGCGGCTCGTCCGGCGCGGTGACGTTCGCCGCGGCGCCCCGGTCGGGCGTGGTGACGGTGAGGTCCTCCCGGGGGCCCGAGGCCCTGGAGGCGCCGGAGCCGGACGCGTTCGCGGTGGGCGCGGCCGGGAGGGACGAGCGGGACGGTTCGCCCGGCCAGTGCGCCGTCAGCGCCGCGTAGAGCATGGACCCGAGGCCGCGCGTGTCCACGGCGGCGGGCGAGTCGGAGTAGTGGTCGGCCAGGACGGCGTCGGTCGCGACGCCCAGCACCTTGACCGTGCCGCCGGTCGTCCACACCAGGTCGCGCGGGGACAGGCACAGGTGGGCCAGCCCGGCGGCGTGCGCGGCGGTCAGCGCCTCGGCGGCCTCGAACAGCAGGGTGGTGGCGCGGCCGGGCTCCAGCGGGGCCTTGGCGAGCATCTGCTCCAGCGTCTCGCCGACGACCCACTCGCTGACCACGTAGGCGCGCTCGCCGGAGTCGTCGGCGTCGAAGACCTGGGTGAGGCGCGGGTCGGTCAGCCGGGACGCGGCGCGCGCGGCGGTGACGACCTCGCGGACGCGCGGGAAGCCGGGCTCGAACGTGCGGACGGCGACGGCGCGCGCGAGGATCTCGTCGATGGCCTTCCACAGGGACGAGCCACCCGAGTCCTTGATGCGTTCTTCCAGCCGGTAACGGCCCGCCAGGCGGGCGCCGGGCTCGATGACGGACGTGCTCACGGCAGTGTCCAGCGCAGGTGGTCAGATCCCATGTTCGTGGCGTGGCAGCTTACGCCTCCGACCCTCCTCTTTGCAGTCCCCAGGGTGTCGCCCCGCAAGCCGTAGTCCCCCACATGGTAGTGGCTAGCCCGCTCGCCGGACGCCTTATCCGCGCGGGTGCCGTGGAGTTTGCTCATGCCTTCCCGCGAGTCGCGGACGATACCCGCGGAGCGGGCGGCCAATCGTGACCCGGGGATGCTACCCGCGCCCGTGGACCCGGCCGACCGCCCTCTTGGAGCGTGCCGCAGGCCTCGGTCCGGCCCGATGCCCCGCCCACCAGGCGACCTGGGGAGCGTCCTCGAGGAGGGCGACGGTTGGCCGGATGTGGCGTGATCTGTGTCTCGTATACGCGCGTTCTGTCTCATATATCCAATCTGTGCTGCGGCGTCACCGGCGTCCCGCGGCGGTCCGGAGCCGGGCCGCCGCGGCACTCGTCCACGCGTCGGTCGACGGCTCGCGAGCGGTGGCTTCGGTGGGGCGAGGGGCGGGGGCGCCCGCCCGGGGCGGGGATCAGCGACGACCGCCGGGGATGCGGGAGGCGACCATCGTCAGCATGGACTGCACCTCGCCCACGCGAAGCAGGCGGGCGAACAGGAGGTACAGGACGCCGCCGCCCGCGCTGCCCACCACGAGGGCGAGCAGCCCGGGAAGCAGCCCGCGGCCGAGCGCGGCGGTGACGATGGCGTGGACGGCGTACGCGAAGCCGATCAGCGGCCAGAGCGCGACCAGCAGCTTCAGGTGCGTGCCGATCACCCGGCGGCCGTCCAGCCCGCCGAGCTTGCGGCGCAGCACCACCCAGCAGACCAGCGTGCCGACGACGTTGGCCAGGGCGAACCCGGACGCGATCCCGACGATGATCCACTTGGGCGGGAGCAGGTAGAACGCCCCGACCGCGCAGAGGACGTTGGTGCCGACCGTGGCGAACGCGATGAACGCCGGGGTGCGGGTGTCGTTGTGCGCGTAGAACACCCGCATCATCAGCTGGTAGATCGAGAACGGCACGAGCGCGACCGCGAACGCCTGCATGACGCGGCCGATGACCTCGGCGTCCGACACCGAGGTGGAGCCGTGCGCGAACAGCACGACCGAGATCTCCGGGCCGAGCACCGCCATCAGCGCCGCCGCCGGCAGGATGATCACCGAGGAGAGCCGCAGCCCGGCCGAGAAGTCGTCCCGGACCAGGTGGGACGCGCCCTCCGAGGCGTGCCGGGACATCCGGGGCAGCAGCGCGGTGATCACCGACACCGCGACGATCGCGTACGGCAGCTGGAAGATCATGTAGGCGGTGGAGTACGAGCCGTACCCGTACACGTCGCCCGCGCCCGCGTTGTGCGCCTTGGTGCCCGCGCTGTTGCACAGCGCCGTGACCACGGTGAACGCGGCCTGGGTCAGCATGACGTACAGCAGCGTCCAGCCAGCGAGCCTCCCGACGCCGCTGATCTCGCCCTTCTGGAAGTTCAGCTTCGGCCGCCACCGGAACCCGACGCGGCGCAGCGACGGCCACAGCGCGATCGTCTGCAGCACGATGCCGCCGGTGGTGCCGACCGCCAGCAGGTAGAACTCGGTGTCGGTGATCGTGGACGCGCCGACCGTCGCGCCGCCCGACACCCACAGGAACGCCCCGCCGACCGCGATCATCACGACGTTGTTCAGCACGGGCGCCCACATCGGCGCTCCGAACGAGCCGCGCGTGTTCAGGATCGCGCCGGCGAACGCGCCGATCCCGTAGAAGAGGATCTGCGGCAGGAAGAACAGCGCGAACAGGATCGCGATCCTGCGCTCGTCGCCGTGGTAGGACGGCGCGGACAGGGTGATCAGCAGCGGCGCGGCGAGCATCGCCAGCGCCGACAGCGCCACCAGGCCGAGCACCGCCAGCGTGAACACGCGCTGCTCGTACTGCTCGCCGTAGGCCTTGTCGCGCTCCTTGGCGCGGACCAGCAGCGGCACGATGACGCTGGTCAGGATGCCGCCGAGCAGCAGGTCGTAGATCTGGTTCGGGAAGGTGTTGGCGGTGTTGTAGATGCCGAGCAGCGTGCCGTTGGACAGCGCGGCGACGATCGCCGCCGTCCGCAGGAAGCCGGTCACCCGGGACGCGATCGTGCCGAGCGCCATCATGGCGCCGGACTTCAGCAGGCTCGACCCGCCCCCACCGCCGCCGTCGCCCTGGCCGCCCTCATCGGCGCGGGTCTCGGCGGGCGCGGTCGGGGCCTCGGTCCCAGGCGGGATCGGCAGGTCGAGCGCGGTCTCAGCCGCGGTGGCCATCCCCATCGGCGGACGGCCCGGCCCCGGCGTCCCCGGACCCTGGTTCGGCCCCTGGTGCGGATTCTGGTGCGGATTCTGCCCCTGCCGCCCCTGGTTCGGGTACGGCGCCTGGCTCGGGTCCTGACCCTGCCACGGAGCGCCGGGCGGACCCTGCTGAGGAGCCGGTCCCGGCCCCACGCCCTGACCCGTTCCCGGCCTCATGGCCGGATCGTGCGGTGAACCAGCTCCCGGCATCGGCGAGCCCGGACGTCCCGGCATCGGCATCTGGACCGTCGGCTGACGTCCCTGACCCGGCTGCGGACCAGCCGTCCCGTACGGTGGCGCGGGATTCGCGCCGGGCGCGTGCGGACGTCCCGGAGCCGCTTCCTGACGCGTGGCGTCCGGCGTCCGGCCCGAATGCCCCGGGTTCGGCGGGGGAGGTGTCCTCTGACCGCCCCAGTGGCCGGCCGGAGGGGTCTGTCCCTGCGGGTGTCCCTGCTGTGGATGGCCCGGCGAAGGAGCCTGCGGAGGTCCCTGCGTCGGCCCCGGCCGGGGCGTCTGCCATCCCTGCTGCGGCGCCTGTGGAGCCTGCGGCGCCTGCGCGGGCTGCTGGGCCTGCGGATGCGGCGGAACTCCCTGCTCCCGCGTGCGGCCCTGCTCCCACTCCTGGTCCTGCTCCGGGTTCGGGTAGCCCGGAATCTCCCGCGACCAAGGGTTCTGCCCCGGGGTAGTAGTCCCCCGGTGCTCCGGTCGCTGGTTCCGTTCCGGTCCGTCCGTCACCGGCTGCCTCCGCTTTCCGGCGGCGCCTCGCTCGCATGGCCCGCACTCCGACGCCCACGAAGAGTACGGCAAGTGCGCCGCCCGTGATGACGAGCGACGTCCGTCCGTACCCCGTCGTCCGGACGGTGACGACGTAGGGCTTGCCGTACTCCTCGCCGTCGGCGGACATCAGCCGGATCAGCAGCCGGAACCGCCCGTTGCCGTTGGCGGTGACCGGCAGGTTGCGGGTGACCTTGTCGCCCGGCCCGAGGTCGATCGGGGACCGCCCCTCCAGCTTGCCGATCTGGAGCTTGGCGGTGTTCTCCGACGCGACGTTCACCACCACCCGGACGGTCTGGTCCGGGAGGTCGTTGGCGACCGTGATGTGCACCATGCCGGAGTTGCCCGCCAGGCCGGTCTGCTTGCTGACGACCTTCACCGCGCCGGTGGCGTCGCTCAGCTGGTCGCTGACGCGGCGGCGCGCGGCGTACGCGGCGGACGGCTTGCCGCGCCACGACACCGACTCCAGCCGCAGCACCGCCCGTTCGTAGACGGGGCTGGGGGAGTTGACCACGATCGAGGCGAAGGAGTTGGCCTCCTCCTGGATGCGGTGCACCTGGTCGAGGTAGCCCGGGCCGAGCTCGTAGCCCTGGAACTCGTCCGGATAGTCCTTCTGCTGGCGCTGCTCGGGCTTGGCGTGGGCGATCTTGTCGAGCGACTCGGCCTTCAGCCACGGCACCGACGCGCTGTCGGCGAGGAGCTGCCGGGCGAGCTCGGGGGACGGGTTCCAGTGCCGTCCGGGCGCGACGACCAGGGTCCGGCCCGCGGCCTGGGGGCGCTCGGCCGTGATCATCGCGGTCTCGGCCAGGAAGCGCTGCTCGGTCAGCACCTTCCCGCCCGGGGCCCGGCTGTTCTGGTCGAGGATCTCGGTGAGCTTGTCGTCGTAGGTGAGGACGCCGTGCGGCCGGTTGTCGACCTGCGCGGTCGTCACCGCGCTCGGGGTCGATCCGGTCGCGGACGGGCCGAACGCGTTGTCGCTGCTCATCAGGATGGGCCCGGTGACCCGGCCGTACTTGACGAGCTGCCGGAGCGTGCCGGGACCGGCGACGCCGAGCGGCGGCCAGGCCATCGGGGTGCTCGGCTGCGCGCCCAGCACGTCGGTCGCCGTCTGGGCGTTCCGGTACGCGAGGGCCACCTGGTTGTTCTGCTTGTTCCGGACGAGCGCGACCACGTCGGGGTCGGCGTACGGCAGCGCGAAGTACTGGTCGGACTTCATCGCCAGCTTGAGCGACTTCAGCCAGGACTCGGCGGCGGAGCTCTTCGGCTTCTTGACCGAGCGGTCGTCGCGCAGCCCCTGGACCTCGTAGGAGCCGCTCGCCATCTGGCGCGCGTCGTCCAGCAGCGCCGGGTCGACGGCCCAGGTCACCGGCGTCCGGGTGGCCGCCGCGGCGGAGACCAGGCCGCCCAGCCTGCCGCCCTTGGCCATCTGGGCGTTCAGGTCGTCGTCGGTGAAGACGTTGCCGGAGGTGCGGTGCTGACGGTCGATCAGGGGCCAGACCCAGCCGATCTTGACCGGCTTCACGTCACCGGCCTTCGGGGCGAAGGTCACGAACGTCGTGACCCCGGCGACGACCTCCTGCGCGGCGTTCACGACCTCGACGCCGACCGGGTACACGCCGAAGTTCCGCATGCCGATGTCGGCGGTGTTGGCGCTGAGGGAGAAGGACTGGGAGCCGTTCGGGACGGCCGCCTTGGTGAGCTGGACGGGCCGGAGCCCCACCCCGGCGAGCAGCGCGGACGGCTGCGCGGCGGCGTACCGCTCGAGCTGCGAGCGGCTGGTGAGGGGGCTGCCGCTGTAGCGCATCCGGATGGTCAGCCCGGGGAGCTGGCGCCCGGTGTGGTTCTGGACGGTGCCGGTGATCTGGACCTTGCCGCGCTTGCCCGACGCCTCGGCGGCCTTGGGGCTGACGCTCGACAGCGCGAGCGCCACCTTCCCCTGCTGCTCGCGCCCCGGCTCGGCGGCCGGGAGGGCGGCGGTCTGCGGGCTCGCCGGGCCGGCGGCCGACGCGCTCGACACGAGCTTCGCGCCGGTCGCGGCCGTCCCGCCGGTCGGCAGGGCGAACGCCCCCGGCGCGGTGCACGCGAGGACGCAGGGCACCAGAGCGGTCAGGGCCGCCACCCGTCCCACCGCTCTCACGCCGCGCCCGCCCGGGAACCGCCGAGAAGCGGCCGGGCGCCCAGTCTCCGCACCACGCGCTCGATGGTATCCGCGCCCAGCCTCCCGTCCGACCGCCCGGAGCCGCCGCGCCCGAGATCGCCGCCGCCCCCGGCCGGAGATCCCCGCGGTCCCGGGCCGAGAACGCCCGGGCCCCGGCCCGAGACCCGCCGCCGTCCCGGCGAGAGATGGCCCGGTACCCGGGCGGAGATCGCCCCTGGCCCCTTGGCCGAGATCGCCCCGGCCCCTGGGCGGAGATCGCCCCCGGTCCCTGGGCTGAACGGCCGCCCGTCCCGGCCCGCCGGGCTTGGCGGGACGGGACGGGCGGCGTCGGCGGGCCGGGGATGTCCCCGAAGGGGCGGTTCGCGGGGGTCAGGGGGCTCTGCGGGAGGTCTGGGGGGCGCTGCGGAGGGAGGACGGGCCCGAGGGACGGGCCGACCTGGGCCGGCCCGCCGGACGGCCCCGCAGGCCCGGAGGCTCGATGTGCAGGGTCGGGGCCGTCCTGCCGGTGGACGGCGGCATCAGGTCGCAGGGCTTGGCCGAGGTCAGCGCGCACAGGTCCGCGACGCGGATGCCGAGCGCCGTGGACGCCTCGCCGGTGGGCGTGTAGACGACGTCGTCCGGCGAGCGGCTCTCGATGATCCGCCGGTCGATGAGCAGCGGCATCGTGGACGGCAGCAGCAGCGGCGCGACCAGGCCCGCCGCGTACTCGGTGACGGCGTTGACCGTGTCCGCCCGGGCCGGGCGCACGAGGCGGGCGCCGACCTCCCGCCGGACCGCGTCCGGCAGGGGCTGGCGGCCCGCGCAGACCACGGCCCCGGCCAGGAACCGGTCCCCCCGGTACGCGTCCTCGCACGCGAGGACGCGGGTCACCAGGCACCGCTCCGCCGGGAGCCCGAGCGCGTCGGGCAGTTCGTCGGCGGTCGCGATGCCGAAGGGCAGGCGCACGATCTCATGCCGTGTCTCCCCGCCCAGCAACGCGCGGTGGATGGTGAGGGCGTCCTTCATCTCCGGCTCCGTCCCGCGGGGTCCACACCCCGCATCCCGGTGGGTGTTCCGTTTCCCCGTGAGCCACTCTGTGAGGGGCTTCCCCACATACCCGTCCATTCGGCCCCGATGCGTGGCGTCGCACCCCGGACGTCCGCATTACCGTGCCACTCAGGCCCGTTTCTCCCGGCGAGGCCGTCCACCTCGCGCGCCGCGCGGTGTCCACGCTCGCGCCTCCGGCGCGGTGTCCATCCGCTCGGCGCGTCCGAGGCGCCCGGCCAGACGCCCGGTTCCGTCGCACCCGTTGCGCCACGGTCGGCGCGGCACCCGCGGTGGACCGCGCGCCCGAGGTTCCCCGCTACCGTTGTCACACGGCGGTTCACCGCCGGCCGCGCGGGTGCTCGCGGGAGTGATCAGAACGTAACCCGGCTATCGCGCCATGTATAGAGGCGTGCGGGGTCCGCGGCGGTGAATAGTGCTTTGTCAGCAGTCGACCAAGGACATACGCTCGATGGCCGTGCCTGATCCCAACGCGATCCCGAACGCTCCCGACGCCGGCCGGGCCGCGATCACCGAGCTGCTGTCCCGGGTCGCCCCGGTCGCCGAGGACCTGGCCGGACGGTTCGCCGCCGCCGGGCACGAGCTGGCGCTCGTCGGCGGACCCGTCCGCGACGCCCTGCTGCGCCGTCCCACCAAGGACGTGGACCTCACCACCGACGCGCCGCCGCAGCGCATCCTGGAGATCATCGACGGCTGGGCGGACGCGATCTGGACGATCGGCATCGAGTTCGGCACGGTCGGCCTGCGCAAGGACGGCCACGAGCTGGAGATCACCACCTACCGGTCGGAGACCTACGACCCGAAGTCGCGCAAGCCCGAGGTGTCCTACGGGACGTCCCTGGTCGAGGACCTGCGGCGCCGCGACTTCGCGGTGAACGCCATGGCGGTGAAGCTGCCCGCCTACGAGTTCGTCGACCCGTTCGGCGGCCTGGTCGACCTCGGCCGCGGCCTGCTCCGCACGCCCGGCCTGCCCGAGGACTCCTTCGGCGACGACCCGCTGCGGATGCTGCGCGCCGCCCGGTTCGCCTCCCAGCTGGGCTTCGCCGTCGCCCCCGACGTGGTCGCCGCGATGACCGAGATGGCGTCCCGGATCGGGATCGTGTCGGCCGAGCGCGTGCGCGACGAGCTGTCGAAGCTGCTGTGCGGCGCGCATCCGCGCGAGGGCCTGGCCCTGCTGGTCGACACCGGCCTCGCCGCGCACGTCCTGCCCGAGCTGCCGAAGCTGCGCCTGGAGATCGACGAGCACCACCGGCACAAGGACGTCTACGAGCACTCGCTGATCGTCCTGGAGCAGGCCATCGCGCAGGAGGAGGGCGGCCCCGACCTGGTCCTGCGGCTGGCCGCGCTGCTGCACGACATCGGCAAGCCGAAGACCCGCCGGTTCGAGACGGGCGGGCGCGTCTCGTTCCACCACCACGAGGTGGTCGGCGCGAAGATGGCCCGCAAGCGGCTGACCGAGCTGCGCTACCCCAAGGACGTCGTCGGCGAGGTGTCCCGGCTGGTCGAGCTGCACCTGCGGTTCCACGGCTACGGGACGGGCGAGTGGACCGACTCGGCCGTCCGCCGGTACGTCCGGGACGCGGGTCCGCTGCTGTCGCGGCTGCACAAGCTGACCCGCGCCGACTGCACCACGCGCAACCGCCGCAAGGCCGAACGGCTCCGCCGCACCTACGACGAGCTGGAGGTTCGCATCGCCCGGCTCGCCGAGGAGGAGGAGCTCGCCTCGATCCGGCCCGAGCTGGACGGCAACGAGATCCAGGAGATCCTCGGCATCCGGCCCGGCCCGATCGTCGGGAAGGCGTACAAGCACCTGCTCGAACTGCGCCTCGACCGCGGGCCGGTCGGTAAGGGCGCCGCCGCCGAGGCCCTGCGGGCCTGGGGGGCCGAGCACGGCGTCCTCCCGGCCGGAAGCCCGCGGACCGTCCCGCCCGAGCCCGCACAGCCCGAATCCCCGCAAACCGAATCCCCGCAAACCGAGACCCCGCAGGCCGAGCCCGCGCGGGCCGACGAAGCCGGGAAGCCCGGGGAGCACGCCGCGGCGGAGCGCGCGGGTTCCGAGGACGAGGGATGATCGACCTCCAGCTCGGGCGGATGAGCCCGCAGGCGGCCGAGGATCTGGTGGCCTTCGACCGCGAGCACATCTGGCACCCGTACGCGCCGATGCCCGCGGCGGTCCCGTCCCTCCCGGTGGTGTCGGCGGCGGGGACGCGGCTCACGCTCGCCGACGGCACCGAGCTGATCGACGGGATGTCCTCCTGGTGGGCGGCGATCCACGGCTACCGGCACCCGAAGCTGGACGCGGCGGTCACCGCGCAGCTCGGGAAGATGGCGCACGTGATGTTCGGCGGGCTGACGCATCCGCCCGCCGTCCGGCTCGCCCGCAAGCTGGTCGACCTCACGCCCGGCCCGCTGACCAAGGTGTTCTTCGCCGACTCGGGCTCGGTCGCGGTCGAGGTCGCGATCAAGATGGCGCTGCAGTACTGGCGGTCGCGCGGGCGCCCGGAGCGGCGCCGGCTGCTGACCGTCCGGGGCGGCTACCACGGCGACACGTTCGGCGACATGGCCGTCTGCGACCCGGTCAACGGCATGCACCACCTGTTCGGCGACGTCCTCGCGCAGCACGTGTTCGCCGGCGCGCCGCCGTCCGGGTACGACGCCGAGCCCGACCAGGGGTACCTGGACGGCCTGCGCCGCCTCGCCGCCGAGCACGCGGACGAGATCGCCGGCGTGCTGGCCGAGCCGGTCGTGCAGGGCGCGGGCGGGATGCGCTTCTACGCCCCCGAGTACCTCCAGGCGCTCCGCGAGACCGCCGACGAGCTGGGCGTCCCGCTGATCCTGGACGAGATCGCCACCGGGTTCGGCCGCACCGGGGAGATGTGGGGCTGCGACCACGCCGAGGTCGTCCCGGACATCATGTGCGTCGGCAAGGCGCTGACCGGCGGTTACATGACGATGGCCGCGACGCTCTGCACCGCCGAGGTGGCCGGGGTGATCAGCGGGGGCGAGGCCGGCGCGCCGCGACGCTCTGCACCGCCGAGGTGGCCGGGGTGATCAGCGGGGGCGAGGCCGGCGCGCTGATGCACGGCCCGACCTACATGGCCAACCCGCTGGCCGCGTCGGTCGCGTCCGCGTCGATCGACCTGCTGCTGTCCCGCGACTGGCGCGCCGAGATCGACACGATCGAGGCCGTGCTGACGGCGGGCCTGGAGCCCGCGCGGGAGCTGCCGGAGGTGGCCGACGTGCGCGTCCTCGGCGGCATCGCGGTGATCGAGACGCACGAGCCGGTGGACGTGGCGAGCGTCCAGGACACCGCGATGGCGCACGGGGTGTGGCTGCGGCCGTTCGGACGGCTGATCTACGCGATGCCGCCGTACGTCTGCACCGAGGACGAGCTGGAGCACATCGCCGACGCCATGTACGCGGCGGCGGCCGAACCGCGCCCGTGACTACAGTGATCGGGTGAGAAGCGGGGAGCTGCGGGGGATTCTGGCGGGACGGCACTTTCGCCGCCTCTACGCCACACGCCTGGTCTCGCAGCTCACCGACGGCGTCTTCCAGGTCGCCCTCGCCGGATACGTGTTCTTCTCGCCCGAGCGGCAGGCGTCGGCCGGCGAGGCGGCGGCGGCGTTCGCGGTCACCCTGCTGCCGTACTCGGCGCTCGGCCCGTTCGCGGGCGTGTTCCTCGACCGGTGGCGGCGCCGGCAGATCCTCGTCTGGGCGCCGGTCCTGCGCGCGGCGGTCGTGCTGGTCGTCGCGGCCATGGTCGCCGTGGGCGAGGACGGGCCGCCGTTCTTCGTCGGGGGCCTGGTCGTCCTCGGCGTGAACCGGTTCTTCCTGTCGGCGCTGTCGGCGGCGCTCCCGCACGTGGTGCGCAGGGAGCAGCTCGTCACCGCCAACGCGTTCGCCGTGACGTCCGGGACGGTCATCGCGTTCGTCGGCGGCGGCCTCGGCTACCTGCTGCGCGCCGCGTTGGGCGCCGGGGCGGAGGGCACGGCGCTGCTGCTGGTCGTCGCCGCGGTGCTGTTCCTGATCGCCGGGACGGTCGCGCTGCTGCTCCCCAAGGACATGCTCGGCCCGCACGCCGGCGAGCCGACCGGCGGCGGGACGGCCCGGGAGGTCCTGAACGGCCTGGTGGACGGCGCGCGGCACATCGCGCGGCTGCGTCCGGCGGCGCTGGCGCTCGGCGCGATCTCGTTCCACCGCTTCCTGTACGGCGTGGTGCTGATGCAGACGCTGCTGCTCTGCCGGGGCCACTTCACCGGCGACGCCGAGGACGGCCTGCGCGTCGCGGCGGCGATGCTGGGCGTGTCGGGGGCGGGGTACTTCGCCGCCGCGCTGGTCACCCCGGCGGTCGTGCGGCGGATCAGCAAGCAGGCGTGGATCTCGCTGCTGCTCGCGGGCGGCGGGGTGTGCGTGCTGGTGCTCGGGCTGCCGTTCGCCGAGGTCGCGTGGGCGGCGGCGTCGTTCGCGCTGGGGGTGACGTCGCAGGGCGTGAAGCTCTGCGTGGACACGATCCTCCAGGAGACCGTGGAGGACGCCTACCGGGGCCGGGTCTTCGCGGTCTACGACATGCTCTTCAACGCCACGTTCGCCGCGTCGGCGGCGCTGGCGGCGAGCTGGCTGCCGGTGAGCGGCGTCTCGTCCGGCACTGTCGTCGGGGTCGCCGTCGTGTATGTGGTGGGGGCGGTGGGCTATCGCGCGGCGTCGCAGCGGGTGGCCGTCCTCACAGACGCTCCTCGAAACGCCGCCTGAGGTCGCTGTGGTCGTCGCCCGGGAAGAGGGCGGGCAGCTCGTCCAGCGTCCGTTCCAGCCGGGCGCGCACCTGGTCGAACTCCTCCGAGGCCAGCGGAGCCGGGGTGAACAGGAACTGCCAGTCGAAGGCTCCCCGGGTCAGCAGGAGGGTGTCCAGGTACTCCCGGTATCCGAGGTCCAGCCTCCAGTCGGCGTACCGGATCGTGGACCACCACAGTTCCGGCTCGCCGCCGGGACGCAGCCGGACCCCGGTGAAGCCGCCGGTCCCCGAGACCGGGTGCTCGTCGATGATCCGCAGCTCGGAGAAGGGGAAGCGCTCCCCGCCCGTCCTGGGGTCGATCCACGACTGGTACGCCTGGGGACGCGCGCCCGCGAGGTGCGTCAGGAGGAACTCGCCGCTGACGCCGGACGTCCTGGTCCGCCACTGGCGTCCGAGCCTGCGGAACCGGTGGAAGCAGTCGGCGACTCCGGCGGGCGCGGGCGTCCCGGTCGTCCCGGCGAGCGCCGTCCACGCGGTGACCGCGTCCGCGAGGTCCGCGTCGATCCCGCCGTCGATCCGGTATCCCACCTTGATCTCCGGATGCGCGTCGAGCCCGGCGCACAGCGCGTGCCACCGGGCCTCGTACGCGGTGGGCTCGACGGCCATGTCCGCCTCCGCTCTGGATGATCAACCGGAGCGGAGGACGATACCTCACTTACTCGGGCGAAACCCCTTGTTCCGCCGGGCCTCCCCGCGTGCGAGGACGGGAGCCGGGAACCGTACGAGGCACGCGGAGCAGGGCCTTGGCGGTGCCGCCCAGAACGCTGCTCGCGGCTCACTGGAGTGTCGGGCGCGCACGCCGGGGGTCGCATGACCACCGGGGTCATCATCAGGCCGTCCGGCCCGGACGCTCAGCGGGCCAGGTAGACGCGGGTGTAGTCGTAGCCCGCGGTGGTGGGCAGGAAGCGGGCGTTGCGGACGCGGGACGACATGAAGACCGTGTGGGCCCGGTCGAGCAGCGGCAGGATCGCGGCGTCCTGCGTCGCGATCCGGTCGGCCCGGCGCCAGAGTTCGGCGGCCCGCGCCTCCGACGTGGCCGTGAGCGCCCGGTCGATCAAGGCGTCCACCTGAGGGTTCTCGTAACCCCCGTAGTTGGTGGAGCCCGCGCCGAGCGACCGGCCGGACAGCAGCGGCAGCAGCACGGACCGGCCGTTCGCGCCGTACCAGTCGGGCGTCCAGCCGGGGGCGGCGATGTCCCAGTGGCCCGCCGCGCCCCGCGCGGGATCGGAGATCGTCCGGGCGTAGAAGCCGCCGCCGGTGTCCGGGAACAGGACGGTCCGGACGCCGCAGCCCGCCAGGTCCTGCGCCAGCGACTCGGCGATGAGCCGGTGCACGCTGTTCACCCGGAACGGGAAGCGCAGCGTCAGCCCGCCGGGATGGCCCGCCGCGGCCAGCAGCCGCCGGCAGGTGGCCGGGTCGCCGGAGTCGCCGGGCGTGGGGAAGGGGTCGGCGGGCGCGTAGCCGGTGGTGCCCGGCGGGATGACCGTGTGCAGCGGGCGCGCCACCGCCGGACCGCCGACGATCTTGACCAGGAGCGAGCGGTCGACGGCGTAGGCCAGGGCGCGGCGGACGTCCCGGTCGGCCAGCGCGTGCCCGTTGTTCGGACTGCGCAGGTTGAAGACCAGGTAGGGGCTGGTCGAGGGCGCCTCCCGGACGGCGAACCGCGGGTCGTGGGCCGCGCGGAGCCGGGGCAGCGCCGAGGGCGGGACGGGCTGGTCCCAGGCGAGGTCCGCCGAGCCCGACTCCAACTGCTGCTGGACGGCCTCGGCGGAGTCCTGGCCGAGCGTGATCCAGATGCGGTCGACGTGCCGTTCGCGCAACGGGTCGCTCCCGGGCCGCCAGGCCGGGTTCCGGGTCAGCAGGTAGGAGGTGCCCGGACGGTACTGGGTGATCCTGTACGGGCCGTCCGAGACCGTGTGCCGCCTGAAGACCGGACCGTCCGGGACATAGGCGTCGTACTCGCGCGGCGCGGCGGCGGTGTACCCGAGCGTGAGCAGGGAGAGGAAGTCGGAGGCGGGCCTGACCAGGCGGAACACGAGCGTCCGGTCGTCGGCCGCGCGGATGCCCTCGATGTCGTGGGCGTTCTGGTAGGCGGCGAGGGCGGCGGCGGCACGAGCGTCGTCGGCCGCGGACCCGGAGGTCGCCGCGCCGATGCCCGGCCCTCCGAGCCGCGCGTATCCCCGGCAGTAGGCGTCCATGCCGCGCAGCGTCGCGGTGAAGTAGCCCAGGCCCGCCGACGGCGCGGCCGGGTTGCACAGCCGTTTGAAACCGCGCACGAAGTCCGCGGCGGTGACCGGACGCGGGGGAGCGGTGTCCCACAGGACGTCGCCGCGCAGCCGGACCGTGTAGGTCAGGGCGTCCCCGCTGATGCCGCCGTTCGCGCGGGTCGGCAGGCGTTCGGCCACGTCCGGACGGACCGGGACGGTCTCGGCGAACACGTTGGACGCCAGCGTCCCGAACAGCGTGCGCGCGAACGTGCGGTCGAGCCCGCGGGCGCCCACGCTCTCCGCGGACGCCGGGTCCAGGTGCTCGACGTCGGACGAGCCGACCACGCGCAGCGTTCCGCCGTCCGTGGGGGCGCCGGACCGGGAGGCGTCCGCGGCGTCCGGGCCGCCGCAGCCCGCGCCGAGCCCCGCGACGCCCGCGAACAGCGCGGCGCCCGAGACCACCGCGGCCGTGCGGTGGCCGGGGAACGGCACGGGGGAGCGGGGACCGCCCGCCGGGCGCCACGCCGGTGCTGCCATCGGAGCCTCCCGGAAGTGTCACGCAGGGTGCCAGGGTAAGGCCAGAACGTGACAACCGGGGCTGTATACCGATTTTCCCAATGACCAAAAGCAGCCCCCGCCGGACACCGGGGCTGTCTTCGCCGGGGGATTCGGCGGGGAAAGCGAAGCGGCCCCCGACGGGAAACCCGTCGGGGGCCACTGGGACGGCCGTTCAGCCGCGCCCGCCCGGTGACAGCGCCGCACGAACCGTACGGAGCCGGGGGAGGGCGTGGGTCAGCGGTCGAGCTCGCCGTTGATGAAGGCGTCGACGGCGTCACGCGCGTCGTCGTCGGAGTACTGCTCCGGCGGGGACTTCATGAAGTAGGAGCTGGCCGACAGGATCGGGCCGCCGATGCCGCGGTCCTTGGCGATCTTGGCGGCGCGGACCGCGTCGATGATGACGCCGGCCGAGTTCGGGGAGTCCCAGACCTCGAGCTTGTACTCCAGGTTCAGCGGGGTGTCGCCGAAGGACTTGCCCTCGAGGCGGACGTACGCCCACTTGCGGTCGTCGAGCCACGGCACGTGGTCGGACGGGCCGATGTGCACGTCGGCCTTGGCCATCTCGTGCGGGATCTGGGAGGTGACCGACTGGGTCTTGGAGATCTTCTTGGACTGCAGGCGCTTGCGCTCCAGCATGTTCATGAAGTCCATGTTGCCGCCGAAGTTGAGCTGGTACGTGCGCAGCAGCTCGACGCCGCGGTCCTCGAACAGCTTGGCCATCACGCGGTGCGTGATCGTCGCGCCGACCTGGGACTTGATGTCGTCGCCGACGATCGGCACGCCCGCCTCGGTGAACTTGGCGGCCCACTCGGGGTCGGAGGCGATGAACACCGGCAGGGCGTTGACGAACGCGACCTTGGCGTCGATGGCGCACTGCGCGTAGAAGCGGTCCGCCTCCTCGGAGCCCACCGGCAGGTAGGACACCAGGACGTCGACCTCGGCGTCCTTCAGGGCCTGGACGACGTCCACCGGCTCGGCGTCGGACTCCTCGACCATGTCGCGGTAGTACTCGCCGAGGCCGTCGAAGGTGTGGCCGCGCTGGACGGTCACGCCGGACGGCGGGACGTCCGCGAACTTGATGGTGTTGTTCTCGCTCGCGAAGATCGCCTCGGAGAGATCCATGCCGACCTTCTTGGCGTCCACGTCGAACGCGGCGACGAACTCGACGTCGCCGACGTGGTACTCGCCGAACTGGACGTGCATGAGGCCGGGGACACGCGTCTCGGGGCTCGCGTCCTTGTAGAACTCGACACCCTGGACGAGCGAAGAGGCGCAGTTGCCCACACCCACGATGGCTACGCGCACCGAACCCATCCGGTTGCTCCTTCTCTGTAGCGGTTTGCGATCCTCGCCCGCCCCGGAGGGCGAACGCCACCTCTGCGGGACTTGAGGTGGTGCTCACCCGTCCCTCTCGAGGCCGCGCCGCAGGTCAGCGGCCGGTCTCCCGAGGCATGTTCTGAATCGATTGAAGACGTTCTGAGGTTCTGGCCTGTTCTTGCTCCGCCCGCTCGCGCCCGATCAGCTCGTTGAGCCAACGGACCTCGCGTTCGACGGATTCGAGCCCATGGTTCTGCAGCTCGAGCGTGTACGAGTCCACCCGCTCGCGGGTGCGCGCCAGCGCGGCGCGCACGCTCTCCAGCCGCTCCTCCAGCCGGCTGCGCCGGCCTTCCAGGATCCGCAGCCGCACGTCGGCGCGGGTGTGCGAGAAGAAGGCGAAGTGCACGCCGAACCCCTCGTCCTCCCACGCCGCCGGGCCGGCCTCGGTGAGCAGCTGCTCGAGCCGCTCCTTGCCGTCGGCGGTGAGCTTGTACACGATCTTCGAGCGCCGGCTCTGCAGCGCGAGCGGCACGTTCGGCTCCTGCGGCCGGTCCTCGACGATGAGCCCCTTGGCGAGGAGCTGCTTGAGGCACGGGTACAGCGAGCCGTACGAGAACGCGCGGAACATGCCGAGCAGGATGTTGAGCTGCTTGCGCAGCTCGTACCCGTGCATCGGGGACTCGTGGAGCAGCCCGAGCACGGCGAGCTCCAGCACGCCCGCGCCCTTCTTGCCCGCCATGAGTCCGTCCCGTTCGTCCGCGGAGCCGATGTCTCCATGTGATGTATCGAGTGAATGTATCGACTCGATACATCTGAAAGATACGTACCGCCGCGCGTCCTGGCAAGTCCGGCCGATGTGACGGCCGCCGCACGCTCCCGAATCCCGGGCGTGAACTGGGCGTTCGTCACCCGTCAGGCCTCTCGGGACGGGCGTGCCGGGACGGCCGGTCCGCACGGAGGGTCGCCGGGACCGGGGACGGGACGGGGGACGGGACGTTCCGGAGGGCACAGGCAGGTGTCGCGGCGGTGATCTTCCGAACGCGGGGCGGGCGGGCTTACCCTGCTGGCATGCGGGCCGCGCGCGGTGCTCGGGACCGCCGCCCATGAGGCCGCGGCTGGTCGTTGATTACGGCCTGGCCAAGCGGGCGGCCCTGGCTGAGCTGCGGTCCGGCCAGCTGACCCGTGCGGACGCCTGCGACGCCCAGCCCTACCTGCTGCGCGCCGCGCGGTTCCACGGCGAGCCGACCGAGACGCCCTGCCCGGTCTGCCGGGCCGAACCGCTCACCCTCGTCCGGTACGTCTACGGGGACGAGCTCGGACGCCTCGCCGGCAGGGTCACCGGGACCGCCGAGCTCGCCGCGATGGCCCGCGAGTACGGCGAGTTCCGCGTCTACGTGGTCGAGGTGTGCCAGGGATGCGCGTGGAACCACCTGTCGCGCTCCTATGTCCTCGGGCATGAGGAACCGCCGTCCGACCCCTGAACCGGTCGCCCGGGAACTTCCTTCCGGACCAGCCCTTTCGCCGTTCCCGCGCCGCCTGAGCGAGGCCGCGCGGGGCGTCGCGGAGCCGTCCGGGACCGGCACGTGCCTCTCCCGTTCACCGGGTGGCCCAGTACTCTTCCGACACCACAACTGTCGTAGTCCCCTGCCGAACGAGGTCACGTGAGCACTCCAGGCCAGCCCCGACCGGAACCCGGTCCGCTGCGGCCGGGCGGACGGCACGTCCCCGCGCCCGGCGGCGGTCCGGACGCGTCGGCGAACTCCCCTTCGGACCCTGGCCGCGGCGCCTCCGGCGCGTTCGGCGGCCCCGGCGGACCCGGTGACGGCGCGCCGCCGGGCGGGTCTCACCCGTCCTCGTCCCCCGGTGGCCGGGGCGTCCCGGCCGGGGGTCCCGGAACCCCGGCCGCGCCGCCG
>NZ_QURH01001054.1 GCF_003428695.1 Actinomadura logoneensis | reverse complement strand
CCGGAGCGGACCGCCCGGCACCTGCGCGACGGGCCGACGGCAGAACTCGCAGGGCCGGGTGGCGGGCGCGGGCGGCGCGGCGTGCGGGGAGTGGCCGTCCGCTTCGCCCGCGCCCGCCGGTGCCGTCGAGGGCCGCTCTCCGACGCGTGCGCCGTCGGCTGCCGGACGCCTCGAATTGACGTTGATGACGGCCTCCAGGAAAACGTTCGGTGAATGCGGCGCGCCATGCGGGCAGGCGGCCGTCTCCGGACCCGCACCGGGCACGGCAGGAGCCTCCGAAGAAAGCGCCGAATGCCAGTGACGTTAGAACCAGGTCCCTTAGAAAGGGGTCAGGGCCTCCTTAAGGACGACTTAAGGACATCGGCTCGGAGTGGGCGGTGTCCTGAACCGCACGTCGTACTCCGTAAGGTTTCTTGTGAAGAGCCGCTTTCGGTAGATGGCGCCCTATCCGGAGGGTTTAGGGTTGGCGCGTGGCAAGTGTTTTGGTGGTCGAGGACGACGAGCACGTCCGGCGGGCCCTCGTCCGCGAGCTGACCGTGCTCGGGCATTCGGTGAACAGCGCCGGCCGGGCGCTGGACGCCCTGCGCCTGGTGACCTCCTGCCCGCCGGAGGTGGTGGTCCTCGACCTCGGGCTCCCCGACCTGGACGGCGCCGAGGTCCTGAAGATGCTGCGGGCGGTGTCCGACGTCCCCGTCGTGGTGGCCACCGCCCGGGACGGCGAGCGGGAGATCATCCGCCTGCTGCGCTCCGGGGCCGACGACTACCTGGTCAAACCCTTCTCCGCGGAGCACCTGCACGCACGCCTCGAAGCGGTGCTCCGGCGGATGCGCACCAAGGTCCGGCACGAGGCGATCACCGTCGGCGGGCTGAAGGTCGACGTCGACCGGAGACAGGCCGTCCTGGACGGCGCGCCCCTGCAGTTGTCGCGCCGCGAGTTCGACCTCCTGGCCTTTCTCGCGGCGAACTCCGGACGCGTCGTGCGGCGCCGGGAACTGCTGTCGGAAGTGTGGCAGCAGTCTTTCGGAGACGACCAGACCATCGACGTCCACGTGTCATGGCTCCGCCGGAAACTGGGCGAGAGTGCGGCGGCGCCGCGCTATTTGCACACGGTGCGCGGCGTGGGGCTCATGCTCGTCGAACCCTCGGCGGGAGGACCGGACTGAATGCCCGCCGCCGGAGCCGACGGCGTCAGAACTCGTTCACCTGGACGATGGGCGGATGGTCGTTCCACGACGCGATCACGGTCGAGCCGTGCGTACCGTCCGTCAGATCGACCCGGATCCACGTGGACGTCTGCCAGACCTTCACCTGGAACCCCGGCCCGGGCGTGGCCCTGACCAGCCGCGCCGAGTCGGCGCCCAGCGCGAAGACGACGCGTCCCGCCCTCACCACCGAGGTGCTCAGCCGATCGCCCGCCGACGGCCCGGCATCCGGCGGACGCTTGGCCGGCGTGCGGGACGCCGAGGGGCGGGCGCGCGTCGGAGAGACCACCGGACGCGACGACGCCGGCCCGGGCCCGCCGGACGCCGAACCGGAGGCGGCGGGAGGAAGAGGCCGCGCGCCCCTGGCCTCCGCCGGGACGCTGAGGGACGGATTCGGGGAGTCGATCACCGTTCCGCGGAGCGCGTCCCCCACCCCGGCCCAGCTGATCGCCATGCCGGTCGCGGTGACCGCGACCCAGGCCGCCGCGAAACGAAAAGGAACGGGCACACGGCGCATCGCATTCACCAGGCTTCCGGCGGCGGGAGGACGAGAACGGTTCGAGGAAGGGCCGGACCCCCGGCCGCGGGTGACGTGATGGTACTGAGTGGAGCGAGGACCGGATGAGAGCGGCGCTGGCACGGATCGCCGTGGCCGTGACGACGATGGTCGCGCTGTCGTTCGTCGTCCCGCTGGGTCTGCTGAACGGCCAGATCGCCCGCGACCGGGCGCTGAACGCGGCCGTCCAGCAGGCCGAGTCGCTGGTCCCGGTGTTGACGATCACCGCCGACCCGGCGGCATTGAAGAAAGCGGTCGGCTCGACGTCCGCCGGAGCCGCAGGCCATATGACGCTGTACCCGCACGCCGGACCGCCCATCGGCGCCCCGCGCACGGACCCGGCCGACCTGAGGCGGGCGAGCACGCTGCACCGCTCGTTCACCACACCGGCGCGCGGCGGAACCCTCCTGCTGCGGCCCGTCCTGCTCAGGTCCGGCGAGTACGCCGTGGTCGAGGTGTTCATCCCCGACTCCGAGTTCGGCCGCGGCGTGATCAACTCCTGGGTGATCCTCGTGCTCGTGGCGCTGGCGCTCGTCCTGGTGTCGGTCGCCATGGCGGACCGGCTGGCCGTCCGCGTGGTCGCGGCCGCCGACCGCCTCGCCCAGGCCGTCACCCGCGTCGCCCGCGGCGACCTCGCCGCGCGCGTCGAGCCCGACGGACCCGCGGAGCTGAGGGCGGCGGGCGAGGCGTTCAACCACATGGCCGACCAGCTCGCACGCCTCCTCGCCGCCGAGCGCGAGGCCGCCGCCGACCTTTCCCACCGCCTCCGCACACCCCTGACCGCGCTGCGGGTCAACCTCAACGGCCTGGCCGCGAACCCCGCGGACCCGGCGCGGATGTCGCAGAGCCAGGACGCCCTCGGCCGCCTCGAGCTCGCCATCGACGAGATCATCGACCTGGCCCGCCGCGACGACCGCGAGACCGCCCGCTGCGACGCGGCCGAGGTCGTCCGGCGGCGCCTCGAGTTCTGGTCCGCCCTGGCCGACGACCAGGACCGGGAGGTCGACGTCCTCCTCCCGGACGACCCCCTCCCCGTCCCGGTCGCCGCCGCCGAACTCGCCGCCGCGGTGGACGCGCTGCTCGGCAACATCTTCCGCCACACCCCGCACGGCACCCCCTTCTCCGTCACCGTCCACCGCGGCCGGGACACCACCGGCCTGCTGTTCAGCGACGCGGGCCCCGGCGTCGCCGAACCCGAAGCGGCCCTCCGGCGCGGCGCCAGCGGAGCCGGCTCCACCGGCCTCGGCCTGGACATCGCACGCCGCCTCGCCGAAAGCACCGGCGGCTCCCTGCGCATCGACACCTCGCCCATGGGCGGCGCCCAGATCCAGGTCTGGCTGCGCACCGGCGAGAAGCCCCTCGGCACACGCTCCCCACGGTCGAGAAGACGCCGCTCCGGCCGCCGCTGACCGTCCACCCACAGACGGCGGCGTCAACGACTGACGGCGTTGGAGGCCGGCGTGGTGAAGGCGTTCCCCAGCGGGTCCCGCACGCGGATCCTGTAAGTGTGCTTGCCCTTCGGGGCGGACGAGTCGGTAAAGCTCAGCGACGGCGTGCTCCAGAACGTGGACGTCCTGCTGACCGTGCCGATCGGCTTGGTGCCCTTGTCCCGCAGGACCTCGTAGGCGAGGTTGGCATTGTCCATGTCCCAGGACGCCGTCCAACGCAACAAGACCTTGCCGGACGAAACCGACGCACGCGGCGCGCCAATACTCCGCGGACCCGCCTTGTTCGGAGCCTTGCTCCGAACCGCGAACCGCACGAGCCCCTGCTGCGCCCTGCCGTTCACACTCGGAAACTCACCACCGAGCGCGATGAGACCGGCGTTCCCGGTAACCGCCCACGCGGCCTGGTACTGCCCGGTGAACGCGCCGGCAGCCAACGTGGGGAACCAGTGCAGAAGGCCCGGAACGGGCTGCCGGTCATAGTTGCTGTTGCTCCCCGGCTCGCCCTGATCCCTCCCCATCGGGGCCGCCGTCTCGGCGAGCGTCCGATGCCATGTCACCGGCGAGGTCTCCCTGAACGCGCCGAGGGACGTGCAGTCATGCGCGTGCGAGACGCTGTAGACCGTCTTGCCGAGCGGCAGGATCGAGTAGGTCGCGCCATAGCAGTTGTCCAGCCAGACCAACTCGCCGCCATCCGCCTTCGCGGCGAACCGGCCGTCGAACCAATGACCGCCCTCACCGTCCGCCGCCCCGAAGACCGTGTCACCCTGCACCCGCAGGTCGGTCACATAGGAGAACTCCGAGCCCCTCCGCGACGGGACCGGACGGCTGCGCCACGGCGCGAGCGCCCCGCTGGACGCATCGACCGCCCCGACACCGACCTGCGCCTGGCCGTTCAGCGTCTGAAAACGACCACCCACCAACACGGTCTTGCCACCGGGACCGAGCGCGAGCGCGAACACCTCGTCGTCATCCGCGGTCGGACGCCACGACTCGATGTTGGCCCCGTCCGCCGCTCGCACAGCAGCGAGCCGCATCCGAGCCTTGCCGTTAACGCTGAAGAAGTTGCCGCCGAAGTAAACCGTGCTGGCGGTCGCCGCGATGGCCCGAACCTTGTTGGACACCACCGGCTTGAACGCGTCCACAAGTTTCCCGGTTTTGGTGTCGAATGCGGCGAGCCGAGTGTGCGGTTTGCCGTCCACGGTCGTGAACTCACCGCCCACGTAGACCCGCCTGCCGTCCGGCGACGCCACCACCCGCAGCCCCTGCCCGTCCAACCTGTGGTTGAACGACGTGACGAGGTTCCCCGTACTCAGGCTGAACGCCAGCAGGTTCTGCCGGGAGACCTCCTTCACGTTCCCCGGCTTGGTGCCCGGCAAACGGGCCTTGCTGAAGTTGCCGGTCGCGTACACCGTGTCCCCGACCGTCGCCATGCTCCAGACCACTCCGTCGATCTGCCAGGTAGGCAACGGATCCGCACTCACCGTCGCAGGCGTCCCGCTCCGCGGCGCGGTGTCGGCCGCCGCAGTCCCGACCGCGCCCCACGGCGCCCCAAGCAACGCGGCACCCGAAGTGAGCGCGACACCGGACCGCGTGATCCGCTGAATGGACGAGTCTGGCCGCGCGTGAACCCACACGATCTCTTCCTTAAGCCCCGGAACCTAGGCGGCACCTCAAACCGCCATGAACAGGGCGAGATCGTAAATCACCCTTTCTTAAGAGCTCCTGAAGAAAACATGTTGAGCCCCCAAGGAGCCCGCCGCCCCGACGCCGCCACCCACCGCCCGGGCTCCAGAGCCACGCCCACACAACCACGCCTCTGCACACCCCGAGGCGCCTCGCGGGTGCCACTGCACCTGACCTCGACCTCGCTGGGCGCATTCCTCAGCAGCGACTTGGCCCTACGCGACCCCTCCCGGAGCGCCTCTCCGAGTCATCGTTGCGTTAGAAGCAACCTGCCTCCATACGAGCAAGGGAGCACTCACACGGGGTCAGCCAGTCGCGCGCAGGTAAAGCCAGGCCGGGTGGCTTGCGGAGGAGAGCATGCAGATGGGCCGACCGCAGGGAGATAAGCGACGCGGTCGAGGCCATGGTGACCACACCTGAATGTGTGACGGCCTCGACGGCGGTCCTGCGACCGGCCCACTGGACGGCCAAGCCGGGGCCTCGGCAGAAGCGGCTTACCGTTGCACGCGCCGCCGAGTTCCCCGGCCCTGGCCGGGATTACTTCTCGGTGCTCCTGCGGACCTCGCGAGCAGCGTCCTTGGCCTTCTCGCCCACCTGCTTCACACCGCCGGCCGCACGGTCCTTGCGTCCCTCGGCTTCCAGGTAGGGGTCGTCGGCAGCCCGACCGGCCGCCTCCTTGCCGCGGCCCTTGCCCTGCTGCGCCTTGTTCTTGAGCTTGTCCAGAAAGCCCATGATTCCTCCTCCCGTTCGCCGTACGCGTCTGGAGGTGCCCGGTCGGCAACGAACTATGCAACCGGATACGTGCGTTCGGTCACCCCAAGCAGCGGCCCTGCCATCCTCAACCCGTAGGGGCAGTCTGGGACCATCCTTGCGTGCGCGGGGAGCAGGCAACCCCTCCTACCCGGACGTACGCCCCGGTGGAGGCACCCCCGCAGGGGGATGACCCCCGCTCAGGCGCGTCCACAAAGTTCCGGCACCTGCGCTCCCCGCGCCTGCTGCCGGACACACGAGGAGAACTGGCGTTCCGGTCCCTTCCTGCCCTGGCCGATGGCTGGGGGATCCTTGGAGCAGCCGGAAGTCCCGGCGAGGGGCCGGTGTAGGCCAGCAAAGAACCTCGCTCGTGAGTTCCCATCGTCACTAGAGTCGCGGGAATGAACTCACGGTGGGACCAGGTCGTTCGGGGAAAGGGTCTGGCAGGCATCGGCGCGGTCTTCTTCGGGGGGCTCATCCTGTTCACGGGCTGGGAGCAGTGGGACAGCTCGTCGGTGGAGTGCGGTGGCAAGCAGATGCTCCCAGGTGATCGATGTGTCTCCACCACCAACGGGGCTCCGAGCGGTGACAACAGCTATGCCGAGCAGCGGTCAGATGATCGGCTGTTCGCGGCGCTGGTGATGGGCGGCGGGGCGGCGGTCGCCTGCGGCGGCCTGGTGCAGGTCGGCATCGTGGCGTCCCGCCCCGGCAAGTCCGCTCCCATGAACGCCGGACCGTTCGGTCCGCCGATCCCACCTCCGGTTCAGCCAATGCCAGGCCCGAACGTGATGCGGCCGGACAGCGGTGGGCAGACGTATCGCAGATTCCCCAACGGGTGACAGGTGTGAACTGAGCAGCCGTGACCGCCGGACCTTGATTCCTGAGCCGTCCGGACACGCCGGCCGGCGGGGTGGGGCCACCCGCCTCGCCCTGCGCCGGTCCCGGACGGGGGACGAGTGATCACCGGGAGCCTCCGGCCGGTGTCCGGGGCCCCCGGCGATCCCGGAATTCAGGTCAGCGGAGGCCGTAGGCGCGGATCACGGTCTGGTCGACCGCTCCATCGATCTTCGTCCGCAGCGAGACGAAGCCCTTGGCCGGATTGCGGAAGGACGCCGTCCACCGGTCGCCGTCGGCGCTCACGGAGACCGGCGTCCACGACTCCCCGTCGTCGAAGGACGTCCACAGCGTCGGCTTCACACCCGCCTTCGCCTGCTGCAGGGTCAGCGTCAGCGTCTGCGTGGTGTTCGCGGGCGCCCGGTTCTCATCGTCGAGGGCCGTCCGGTATTCCACGGTCGGCAGCTTGATGATGTCGTCCTGACCCACCATGACGTCCCAGACGACGTGCTGACTCGTCGCCAGGTCCGACCATGGCGCCGACCGCGTGGCGTTCGTGGTCAGCGTGTACCGGCCCGGCTCCGGGCGCGCCCAGATCCGGCCGTAGCCCGGGACGACGCTCTGGCCGATCGACTCACCGCTCAGGCTCACCAGCGCCGAGTCCCCCTTCAGGAAGGAGTACCTCCGGATGTTGCTCAGCGCGCCGCGCTCGGACAGCATCGCCGCCGAGAACCCCGTTCCGTTGCCGGTGTCGAGGATGAGACGACCGTCGGCCGGACCGAGCGGACCCTTGTTCCAGCTCCGCGTGTACGCTCCGGCCGTCGGGAACCGGTCGGTGCGGGTCCTGATGTCGTTCTCGTCGAACGCGCAGTCGGCGGTGGTGAGGGCCTCATCCCGCAACCAGTCGAGCCCCGGGGTGTAGTACTCGGTCCGCGTCGTCGGAACGGCTCCCGCGCCCCAGTAGAAGGAGAGGACGCTGCCGGTTCCCCAGTCGACCCCCGCGTGTGCTCCCGCGCAACCGGGTCGACCTTCGCTCGCGTACCTGACCTTGACGGCCGCCAGGTCCTTGGTGCGCGCGCTCAGCGTCAGGTCCGCCGGCACGCCTGCCGCCTTGCTCGCGATGTTGTACGCGTAGGGGCTGCCTTCCGTCTTCCCGTTCTGGGTCAGCAGCGACTGCACCTCGTACTCCGTGCCGCCCTCGGCTGAGGCGGGGGTGACGTACAGGTGGTCGCCGGCGAGCCCGAAGGTCCCGGTGAGGTGCCGGCGCCGACCGGCGATCCGCTGGACGAGATCAACCTCGGTTCCGGCCGGTCTTGCCCCCGCCTTGTCCACCGTGACCTGGACGGGGTTGGCCGTCCGCGCGTCGAGCGTGAGCGACACGTCCCCGGTCACCGTCACCTTCGGCAGCCAGATTATGGTTCTCGACCACGTACCGTCGGCCTCCTGGTGGTCCACCTCGGCGTTGAGCGAGTAGTCACCAGCGGGCAACGAGCCCTCGCCATGCCCGTTGTCCACCTCGGTGCCGGCCGGGTCGCTGCCGTCCAGCGGCCAGATCGAGAGCCAGTTCGTCTCGTCCGACGTGGCGACCGCGCCGTCGCGGTTCAGCACCGTGACCTCCAGCCGGTGCTCACCGGCCGCCGCGGCCCGCTGCAGCCGGCGGAACGTCGGCTGCTCGCCCCGCTGCCGCATCACGGTTCCGCGATGGAAGGTTCCCTGTTCCGCCGATCCAACGATGACCGGTCTGTGCGATGCCGCCACCGGGGAGGGCGGCGCGGCCACCGGCGCGTGGGGTGCCGTCGCCAGCGCGTGCGGCACCGGGCCCGCCACCAGTGCCACGACGCCCAGCCCCATCAGTGTCCTCTTGGCCATTCCCTCTCCTCACCGTTCAGGCGCCGTCGCGGCGCCGGGGAACGGACGCCGATCCGCGACCGACGTCCACCCCTACTCGCCCGAAGAGGGGGATCGTCTTCACCTGACGATCACTGGGACCGGCTGGGGGAGCGGCGGTCGGCGGCCCTGGCACGCCTGCGGTTTCGGCATCAGCGAATGCCGTGCGGCGCGGAGCACGGTTTGGCCGCCGGAGTTGGCGGTAACGTCGAAGCGTATGACGGTACCGCCTGCGCAGTACTACGCCAGCCTGCCCAAGCACATCGTCGGCGCGGGTGCGATCCTGCACGACCCTGAAGGACGAATCCTGCTGGTCCGTCCTGCCTACGGGGACGACACCTGGGAGATTCCCGGCGGCGCGATGGAACACGGCGAATACCCGTGGGACACCGCGCGCCGCGAGGTCAAGGAAGAGCTCGGCGTGGAGCTGCCGCCTACCTCCAGCACGGGCGCCCTCTCAAACAGAGCAGCCGCTGAACTGAGCCGTCCGTGGCTGACTACGCTGACCGAACAGCGTCCAGGCCCTCCTCGCCCGGCGGCATGACTTGACTCTGGTCGCGGTCGTGGGAGGTGCTGCACAATCGGTGGACTGTCTGGTAGCGCCGCGTATCTCCGGGAGGCAGAGAGTTCATGGGCACGCCGCCTGGGGTCGATACGACCGTGCCGCACTCGGCACGAATTTGGAACTACCTGCTGGGAGGCAAGGACAACTACCCCGTTGACCGGGAAGCCGGTGACAGGATCTGCGAGATCTTCCCGGGCATGGTCGATATCACCCGCCATTCCAGGCACATGCTCACGCGCGTGGTGCGGTATCTGGCCGGCGAGGCCGGGATCCGGCAGTTCCTGGACATCGGCACCGGACTGCCGACCGTCGACAACACCCACGAGGTGGCCCAGCGGATCGCGCCCGATGCGCGGATCGTGTACGTCGACAACGATCCGCTGGTGCTGGTGCACGCGCAGGCCCTGCTCACCAGCAGCGCCGAAGGGGCCACCGCCTACATCGAGGCGGACGTTCGCGACCCTGAGGCGATCCTCGCGCAGGCCGCGGCGACCTTGGATTTCTCCCGGCCGGTCGCGCTCATGCTGATGGGCATTCTCGGACTGGTCGATGACGCCGAGGAGTGCCGATCGATCGTGCGGCGGCTGATGGCGCGGTTGCCGCCGGGTAGTCACCTGGCGGTCTACGACGGCGCTGACACCGACCCGGCCTATGTGCAGGCCATTCAGCGTTACAACGCCGGCGGCCGCGGCGTCCCCTATACGCCCCGCAGTCCCGAAGAGATCGGCCGCTATTTCGAGGGCCTGACCCTGCTCGAGCCTGGCGTGGTCTCGGTGTCGCGGTGGCGGCCCGACCCCAATCCCTGGGGCCAGGGCCCAGAGGTCTCCTGTGTGGGAGCGGTCGCACGCAAACCGTGATCAAGTGACACGCCCCGAACTTCGTCCCATGAGTCGCCGGGCGGTGGAACATTGCGCTAGGGAGCGCATGCCATCTGTCCTGGGGCCATCTTCCGCCGCGAGCGAGCGCACGCAGTGGCTGCTGCAAGTGCTGCGAACGTGACCATCGCGACCGCTCGCAGGAGATACCCGTGTCCGACGACCAGCCGTCTTCCGGCAAGAGCCGGGACCAATCGGCTCGCGAGGTGAGGCCCGCCGATCAGGGGCAGCCGGAGCATGGCCGCTGATCCAGTTCCCGGTCCCCGGGTTGGGGGTCGGGCGGCGACCACAGCACAACGTGACCACACCCTGACCGTCACTGACTGTGCCCGGAACATGGGCATGACCGGCGGCCGGGCCGGTCCCGACGCTCTGGCTGCGCGGCACCGCCAGCGCACACCGCATCCCGCGTTCAGCCAGTGCACGGCAGAATCTGTAGTCCTGACCGCAGACCTCATCGGCGGGCATCCACCGCACGTGCACTCCGGCCTCCAGGGCACGTGCGGCATTCGCAATGCGGGAGCACTTCTGGTCAAGAAGGCCGCCGGCCCGGGGATCGCCGTTCGGCGGCAGCGGCTCCACTCGCCCAGCCACGACCTGGGCAGATATAGCTCCCGGTCGAGCAGGCGAGGTCACATATGCCAAGAACACACCGATCTGGGGGTGCTGGTCGCGAACGTCGCGGAGATTGAGAGGACGATGCCTGGCCGTAGCATGATCACGCGTCACGGGTGACGGCACCTGCACCTGGACATCCCACTGGCTCAACGGCAACGGCGAGCACTGCGGAGTGGATGCCGACCACATGTCTAGGGACATTCCCCAGTTCAAACGCGACGCCGACGTCCAAGGCGAAACCAAGCAGAGAGTCGCTAACTGATCCGATGATCCGACTGAAAAAAGCCGACTACGGTTGCGGTGTCGCGCTCCTGATCATCGTGGCGCTCATTGCCGGGGTGATCTTCTGGCTCTGGTACATACTGGAGCGCCACCCCATGGAAGGATGGCAGGAAGGCCCGCACACACCGGAACCGACCACCAGCGATAATTGGACACCGTTCCCAAGCGCCACCTAGAAGGGAACTCCTCCGTCACAGTCAACCTCCGACCTCAAGCCAGCAATCTTCCTTCCGTCGCTTTGAACTGCGGCCAGTGAGCAGATCTGCCACCGTGCCTAAGAGGGCGTTCCGTCACGGGCCTGCTTCCCGTGCCAGGACCGGCGCGATTCAGGGGCGCGGGCAGCATCGGTATCGATTTCCTGCATCGGCCAACCTCCACCGACGGGGATGCGGCCGAGCTTCATAGCCTCGCCGAGGCGATCGCCATCTCAGCAGGAAAGGCCTGGATCACGAGCGAATGGTGGATCCGTGATCGAGTTGATGGTGCCGCTTCGGATGTTTGCTGGCTCTGGTGAACGCCGTCCTCTGAGTCGCTTTTGCGGCCGGCGCCTGAGGTTTGATGCGTCGTTCGTGTCCTGTGGGGGGCGGCGGTGGCGTTGACCTCTGGCTGGTCTGTGGTGGGTGATCCGGCTGAGTTCGCCGCGGGCGAGGAGTTCCTGCTTGGACGGGCGGCGACCAACCTTCCTCTCCTGGTCGCGCTATCGGCTCAAGGTCACTCCGGCCGAAAGCTCAGGGCGCCGCTGTTCGGATGGTGGACGGGTCCGGAGGGGATGGTCGGCGGTGCGTTCGTCCGCCCGCCCTTCGGGCCGTTGCTTCTCGGCGACATGCCGACGCGGGCCGCTGCCGCGCTGCCCGGGCACTTGGACGGTGGCTTCGGCGGTGTACCCCATGCGTGGGAAGGCCGCAGTGACCTCGCCGAAGCGTTCGGGTCGGCCTGTCCCGGGAAGCCGGTCGGCCACCGAGCGCGGCTGCACCGGCTGGAGACGCTCCGGTCATGTCCGCCACCGGAGGGCTTCGCCCGGCCCGCGACGCCATCCGACCACGACCTGCTGGACCGCTGGTACCAGGCCGTCACCAGGGGGCATGGCACGATCGGTGCCGTCGCGAGCCGCCTTGCCGCCGGTGACCTGCACCTTTGGGAGACCGGAGGTCGGGTGGTGGCGGTGGCCGGGCACGGTCCCCGCTTCGGTTCGGCAGTGCGCCTCGGGCCGACCTACACCGCGTACGAACATCGGGGGCGCGGCTATGCGACTGCGCTGGTGGCCGCAGTCACCAGCTCGCTGCTGGCCGACGGGGTGGCCGACGTCGTACACGTCACGACTCCGGCGAACCCAGCCGCCTACCGATGTCTCGGCTTCCGGGCTGTGGCCGACTACGTGACCTACTCCCGCTTCCCCTGAACCTTGGCATGGACGGAGGGCGCCGCCCTCGGGCGAACCCGACGCCACCGTGCACTGGGCCGACATAACCCACGACGACCAACGCCGGGCGGGGGCTGCGGCAGGAGCTCAGGTGATCGTGCGGCTGACTTTTGTCGGGGAGAGCGTCCGTTAGGAGAAAGCAGGGTTGAGAGTCCGCCATCCCTGTCGATCACGAGCTCGTGACTGCGGCCGTTGACGAATCATGGAATCGCCTCCTGGCCTGGCTCGCGCGACACGCGCCCAGCACTTCTACCCCCTACGGCATCCAGGACGCCATGCGCAGCCGCCGGATCTGGTTGCAGGTCTGGCACGGCGGCGCATCAAGCGGGAATGGCTAGCGGGGGAGGACTCAACCGAGCCCAGGCCGACCCCGCAGGTAGCCGCGCCGGAATGTGGCTTCCGACGACGTCGGCACGTGTCTCCCCGCCGATTATGTCATCCGCGCGTCCGAGTCCAAGATCATCCGGCGGAGCTGGGGCTGTCGGAGAGAGCCGCGTCGCAGCGCACCGGTCAGAGCCTCAGACGCGTGCTTTGTCGTAATTCGCCATCCGCCGGAATCCTGTTTTCGCAACTCAGAGATCCATGGCGTAGCTCGTGCGCCGCCGCACCCCGTTCCGCGGGGCGGGCGGCGGCACGACGGTCGTGGTGTCGTCCAGTGGCCGGTCGGTCAGGTAGTTCTCCAGCGCGTCAGCCGGTCATGGTGCGGTGGCGACGTGCGACCGCACGTCGCCACCGCAATGTTCGGTGCTGTCGCGGCCCGGCCGGAGTGCCGCTGGCGGGTCATCTGCGGGCGAAGCGCGACTCTCCCTCACCAGGCGGGATAGCCGTACCCCCAGATGAAGCGGCTGGAGCGCGAGTACTTGTGCTTCCGCACCTGGTCGCCGCTGTTGCCCTCGACGGTCTCGACGTGGGTACTGTCGTAGCCCACCACGATCCCGACATGGTCTGGGCCGTCGTGGCCGTTGAAGTCGAAGAAGATCACGGCACCCTGGCGGGGGCCGCCTCCCTTCGCACCCCTGCGGTGGAAGCGGTTGTGTTGCTTGAACCACGCCAGGTGGTCGTCGACACGTTCATAGACCTTCCCTCCTGCTGCGGCGAGCCGGCCGGCTTTCCAGAACGCCCAGCCGACGAATATGTCGCACCATTCGGCGCATTCGTGCCCGGCCCATTTCCCATACTTTGTGCAGTTGTTCCCCTTTTCGTGGTAGCCGACCTGGCTCTCGGCGAGCCGGACGACGGTTGCGGCCGGATTGCCTTTGTCGGCCACGGGCAGGCGCACGCCCGCGGTGCCACTTGTGATTCCCGGGGCAGTCTGTGGTGTGTTCTGGGCGGTTCGGCTCGCTTGAGCTGTTGGGCCGGCTGCCGTGGCCGAGGTCGATGCCGCCGGGCCTCCTGCGAGGCCGCCGGTGAGCGTCACGGAGCAGAGTGTGGTGGCCAGTGTCAGCCCGATCTGCTTGTTGCGGGCATGCTGGGATTTCATGAATTGTCTCCTTTTGAAGTGCGAGGTGGGACGCGGCGGTTTTTGGGTGTGCCGGTGACTTGCTGGTCCCTGGTCCGCCGGGCTCAGTTCCGGCGGACCAGGGGCTGTCGCCGCCACTGCCGGCTGCGGCAGGCTGCGCGACGTCTGCCTTCTTGCGTCTCGGCGCGAACGCGCCGGCAGTCGACGGACTACGGGGACGCTGGGAGCGGTTCCTCGGCCCGGCTCTTCGTGTGGGCGGGGCCGCTTACGGCGTCACGGTCAGTTGAAGCAGTCCTGCACCTTGAGGGCCAGCGCCATGGAGCTGACCTTGCCGTGCGAGACCGCGAACTCGTAGAGGGCCCGCGGGTTGCCGGGCGCGCTCACGCTGTAGTATCCGCGGCTGTCGCGCCTGAGACCCCGGTAAGCGTGCTTGGCCTGCGCCAGGGTGGACCCGATGTGGACGCCCCGCGTGGTTCGCGTGCTCTTCGGCGGCTGGATGAGCGCCACCCCGTACTTGTGGGAGACGTAGACGCTGACGCTGTTGCGGCCGGTCGGGTGTCCCTTGAGGTCGTAACCGTCGCAGACACGCGAGTGCGTCTTGAGCGCGAGCATGCCGGTCGCCCGGGCTCGCCGCTCGGACATGCCGATCTTCAGGCGACCGTACCCGTGAGGCGAGAGCGGGACCTGCTTGCTCACCGGCGCCGCAGCGGCCCCGGTAGCCGTCGTGCCCACCGCGGCGGGCGCGGACTGTACGGTTGCCGCGTTCGCCGCGCCGACCGAGGCGGCGAGCAGCGCGGAGGAGGCCAAGGTGGTCGCCCCCATCGCTGCCGTCTTGGTAATGGACATTTCGTTCCTCCGGTTCTTGCTGGTTCATCAGCCGGTGTTCGGCTGCCGTGGGTCGACTGTGACGGATCGCAGCGGACCGCTACCAGAGGGTGACAACCTGCCGGAGGTCGTTTGGAAGGTTGTCAGGGCTCCCGCGATCTCCCCGCCTCGATCAATCAGCCCCTCAAAAGCGGAGGGCGACTTCTGGTCCAGGAGGCGAGGAAAGGGCGGGGCAGAGGAGGTGGGCGATGGCGGGCCGGGCCGCAGCGATGCACGCGTGGGCCAGTCGCGGGCGGTCCGGTGAGCCTGCCGGGTGAACGGGAGCGGTGATTGAGCGGACTGAGAGAGGCTCAGCCGGGTGTCGTGGATCAGCAGGACTACTTCTGCGAGGGGGCACTTGGAGCCGATCGAGCGCCCGGCGCTCTATCTGGGCGATGGCCGGCTCGTTGAAACCTCGGTCTTCCGTGACGACAACGGCGTCCACGTAAGAGGTAAGAGCTCTACTCGGCGGCCCACCGACCACGCGTGTTCGCCTGCGCCGGCGCGGCTCAGGGACCGCGCGCCGGGGCGCGCAGCGGCGGGCACGGTCCCTGGTCGGGCGGGTCACTGATCAGGGTTCGCCAGTAGTCGGCCGGGATGCCGGTCACGGCCCGGCAGATCCGGGCTTCGGCCCGGTCCGGGTTCAGATCCCAGAACCGCAGTACTCCCTTGCTGGTCACGGTGACCAAGTGCTGTTCGTCGATGAAGGCGACGCCGTTGACGTCCTGGTCTGGAACCGGGTCGGTGAGGGTCGCCAGGGGAGTGCGGCGGCGCAGGTTCCACACCCAGGTGGTGCCGTCGCGGGCGGAGGTCGCCAGCAGTTCCTGGTCCGGGCTCAAGGCGAGAGCCTCGATGGGTTTGGTGTGCCCGGTCATGGCCGTGCCGATCGCCTTCCGGGTGACCGGGTTCCATACGGTGATGCGCTGATCATGGCTGGTGTTGACCAGCATCCGGCCGTCCCGGGTGAAGGCGAGCGCGGACACGGCGCTGGCGAACCCCGGAATGCGGTGTTCCAGGGCACCGGACCTGACGTTCCACAGGTCGATGGCCTGGTCGAGTCCTGCGCTGGCCAGCCTGTCGGCGCCGGGTTGGAAGACCACGGAGCGGATCTGATCGTAGTGTCCGCCTGCCAGCGGCGGCGCTGCGAGTCTGCCGGTCGCGGTGTCCAGCACCGTCACGGTGTAGTCGATCCTGGATCCTGGTAGCAGGGACCTGCCGCCGGCCACGGCCAGTCGTCGGCCTGTGGAGTCGTAGGAGAGGCTGGTCAGCCAGCCGGGTGCGGTCCAGTCGGGTGCGGTGTAGGGCGGCCAGGCGAGGCGTCCGGTGCGCAGGTCCCATACCCACACCCGGGCGTCGCCGACCGCCGCGAGGTGCACCCGGTCGGGGCTGAAGGCCACAGCATGAAGCGGTTGCCCTTTGGTGGGTAGCGCACCGGTCTGCTGATGCGTGGCGGTGTTCCACAACCGGACGACGCCATCGCCGCCGACAGTGGCAGCACTGCGCTGGTCCGGGCTCACCGAGACACCGGACAGGCCGCCCCCGGCAACGGTGTGCCGGGTCGACTCCAGACGCCACAGTTTGACCAGGCCGTCGCCGCCCCCGGTCGCCAGCGTCTGCCCGTCGGTGGTGAAGGCGACGCTGTCGACGTCGCCGGTGTGGCCGTTCTCGGTGGTGAGCAGGCGGCGGGTGGCGGTATCCCAGATCCGCGCGGTGCGGTCTTCTGCGCCGGTGGCCAGTAGCTTGCCGTCTGGGGAGAAGACGACCGCCAGCACCGTGTCCTTGTGTCCGCGGAGCTCGCCGGCCGGCTGCAGATCGGGCAGGTGCAGCAGCGTCACTACGCCGTCCCACCCGGCGACGGCCGCCAAGGAACCGTCCGGGCTCACCGCGACCGAGCGCAAGTGACCGTGTCCCAGGTCCTTGTCGCGCTCTGGCGGCCCGGAGGTGATGGGACACAGGCGCAGGTGGCCGTCGTCCGACACCGTCAGCACATGCTGTTCATCTGAAGTGAAGGCAACGGTGTTCACCTCGCCCCCCGGAAAGCCAGGCCGTAGCAGCCTTCCGGAGGGCACGTCCCACACACCAGTGGAGCCGGCCACCAGCCGGCCGCTGCGACTGAAGGACACACCGTGCAGAGCAGGTTTGGCCAAGACGGTCTGACCCGCGGGAAGCGTGATCGAGCGATGTGCGGCCACCTGCCGCAGCACGACCGCCCGGCCGTCACTGGCAGCCAGGGTCAGCCCGTCGGGACCGAAGGCCAGCCCGCCGAAGACACCACGGGTGGATCCGCTGGCCACCGTCCGTTCCACCTGGAAGGAATCGACCTCCCGGCGGGTCACCCGGTTCCAGACGTGGACCCGGGGCTGATCGCCGATCGCCGCGACGAGATCGCCGGCGGTAGCGACCGCGGTGGCCTCTCCGGCCCTGCCGATCGGATCGACAAGGAACTGGCCGGCGAAGTCCTGGGCCTGCGCGCTGAGCACGGCGTTGACGGCGGCAGGGTTGGTGCCGGTGCGGCGGGCGCGGACGGCGAGCATCATGGCGAGGTCGGGCTGGTCGGGCCGGGCCAGTGACCGGTCGCCGTACTGACCGGCCAATGCCGTGGCCCCCTGCTCGACCGACGATCGCCACAGCATGATCACCAGCACGCCGAGCAGGGCCAGGGCCAGCGACGCCGCGGCCAGCGTGCGCACCTGCCGCCTGCGGTACCGGGCCTGCTGCCGGGCGCGGGCCGTCTGCTCCTCGCTGCGCACGCGCTGCGCCCTGGCCTCGGCCGCCGCGCGTTCGGCTTCGACCCTGGCCAGTTCGGCCTGGTCGGCGCGATGCCGGTCCTCGGCGCGTTCCCGCTCGATCCGGGCCTCGGTCTCGGCTCTGCGCCGCCGCTCGGCCTCCTCGATCTCCCGGTCGCGCGCGTACACCGCGGCGTCCAGGAACGCCTGCTCCGCGATGCTCAAATCCGGGCATGACCGCGCCCACTCCAGCGTCACGGCCAACCGCGTGCCCCGGTACAGCAGTTCGGGCAGCGGGCTTTGCCGCCACTCCTCGGCGTCGGCGTCCAGCCGCTGCCGCCGACGCACCCCCTCCCGGTCAGCGGCGATCATGCCGGCCAGCGTCGGCCACGCGGTCAGCAGCGCCTCGTGGGCGATTTCGACGGTGTCCTGGGTAACGGTGACCAGACGTGCCTGGGCGAACACCTCCACCACCTGATGCGCCCACTCCAACTGTGCCAGCGGGACACGGCGCCTGGCAGGCGGGGCATCATGGCTGTGCACGGCGACCAGGCGGAGCAGCAGCCGCCGGGCGACATCCTTCTCGCTCTCCTCGAGCTGCTGGTAGACCCGCTCGGCCGTCGTCGCGACGGCGCCGCGCAGCCCGCCGCTGCGCAGATAGGCCGAGACGGTGAGCTGCTGCCCTTCCTGGCGCATTTGCCAGGTGGCCAGCAGCGCATGCGACAGCAACGGCAGCACCCCCACCGCACCACCATCACCCGCACCCTCCCGTGCGGCGGCATCCCGCAGGATCAATTCGACAAGGCCGTCGTCCAGCTTCAGCCGGCACGCCCGAGCCGGCTCGACGATGGCCGACCGCAACTCCTGCTCGCTCATCGGACCGAGCGGCAACTGTCGGCGCAACGCAGGAACCAACTCGGTGAACTCCAGGCACCGGCCGTAGAAGTCCGCCCGGACGCTCACCACCACCAAAGCCGCTTTGCCTCCGGCGTGGGCCCGGCACAGCTCGCACAGCGAGGCGACGAATCCGGACCGCTCTGCCGCGTCCCGGCACAAGGTGAAGACCTCTTCAAACTGGTCGACCACCAACACCCGTGGGGACCAGTGCCCGGCCGTCATCTCACCCTCGGCTTGAGCCATGAAGTCGACTGGCTCCGCACCCAGCGCGTCGGTCAGAGCTCGCAGGGGATGCTCGCCGGGCGTGAACACCTCCACCGCCCACCGTTGCGGCTGGACCCCCGGCAGCGCCCCCAGCCTCAACTGCGGCACCACACCGGCCCGCAACAGCGACGACTTCCCCGCTCCCGACGCCCCCACCAGCATCAACGGGCCGTCATCCTCGATAACCTGCTCGGCCAACCTGGACAGCAACTCGGCCACCACCCGCTCACGGCCGAAGAACAGCGTCGAGTCACCCGACTCGAACGGTTGCAGTCCTCGATAGGGGCAGACCTGGCCGCGCAGCGCGACCTCCTGCTTCGCCAGATCCAGCAGCACGCCGCCGGCCTCCAGCACGCGATCACAGGCTCTGGCGAAGCTGATCGTCACCGGGCGAGCGCCCGACTCGATCCGGGTGACGTAACTCTCCGCGAATTTGATCTCCTCGGCGAGTTTGGCCTGCGACAACTTCCTCGCCAGGCGGCGCTGCCTCAGCTCGACACGGAATTCAACCACGACCAGCCTCAACTACTTGAAGTGATTGAACATGTCCTGATTGTAGTTTCCGAGGGCTCGGTGCGCGGCCGGATCGTGAGGACACCCGCACCACACTGATCGCCGCCTGGGTGATGTACGGAGAGGGCGGCTCCCGGCCGGTGCTCGCACACGTCAGCGGCGACGAGGAGCCCGGCCCAGGGGCGAGGTGGCACTGCGACCATCCCGGTAGTCCCGTTGCCGCGTCCTCCTGGAGGCCGACCGCGAGTCACCCGACTACAGGACCTCCTCCGACGCGGCCGAGCCCGGAGGCCGACGCAGCAGAGCGACGATCACGATGACGACTCCCAGGGCGAGGGATCCCACGACCTTGGGGCGGGAGTCGGGCGCGAGGGCCATCGCGACCAGGATCGCGGTCATGGTGGTGATCGTGATCCAGGTCAGGTATGGATATCCCCACATGCGCACCGGCAGGCCGCCGGGATGGGTCGCTTCGAGATGGGGGCGGAGGCGTAGCTGGGAGATGGCCGTGACAAGCCACACGAAGAGCTGGATGGAGCCGCCGGAGTTCAGCAGGAAGATGAAGACGGTTTCCGGGCTGAGGTAGTTGAGGAAGACCGCCACGAAGCCGAACGCGACCGAGACCAGGACGGCGGCTATCGGGACACCGCGGTGGGACGTCCTGGCGAGGATCGCGGGACCGTCGCCACGTTCGGCCAGTGAGTAGGCCATGCGCGAGGTGGTGTAGATGCCGGAGTTCAGGCAGGACAACACGGCGACGAGCACCACGACGTCCATGATCCGGCTCGCGCCGGGGACACCGATCCGGTCGAGCGCGGCGACGTACGGGCTGTCGCGCAGGCCGCTGGAGTTCCACGGCAGCAGGACGACCACGACCGCCATCGAGCCGACGAAGAAGATGACGACGCGCCACACGGTCTGCGCGATGGCCCGGCCGACGGCACGATGCGGCGAGTGTGCCTCGGCGGCGGCGATCGTGGCGATCTCGGTGCCACCGTAGGCGAAGACGACCGCCGGGATGACGGTGATGACGGCGGTCGGGCCGTGCGGGAAGACGCCGCCGGGGCCGGTGAGGTTACTCAGGCCCGGTGACGCCGTTGTCGGCAACAGGCCGAGGATCGCGAGCAATCCGAGGCCGATGAACAGCAGGATCGCCGTGACCTTGACCATCGAGAACCAGTACTCGAACGCTCCGAAGTTCGCCACCGAGACGATGTTGACCGTGGTGAACACGAGCATGAACAGCAGCGCGAACGTCCACTGCGGGACGTTCGGCAGCCAGTGGTGGACGACGAGAGCCCCGGCGGTCGCCTCGATGGCCAGCGTGACCACCCAGGCCCACCAGTACAGCCAGCCGATGCCGAACCCCGCCCAGCGGCCGATCGCCCGGTCCGCATAGGACGAGAACGAGCCGGTGTCGGGGGAGGCGGCCGCCATCTCGCCGAGCATGCGCGACACGGCCACGACGAGCAGGCCGGCGAGGACGTAGGACAGCACGATGCCTGGTCCGGTGTCGTGGATGCCGGTGCCAGAGCCGATGAACAGGCCGGTACCGATCACTCCGCCCACCGCGATCATGCTGACCTGGCGGTGCCGAAGGCCCGGCTTGAGGCCGTTTTCTGTGACTTCCGTGTTCTCTGTCGCCGTCATCGCACACTCCCGAGGCGCGGTCGGACATGCCGGACCCCGGCGGGACGCCTACGAGGCGCCCCGCCGGTTCGTTGCGGCCCACGGCCGCTGTTATGCGGTTTCGTCGAGGGGGACGGCGGTTACGTGGAAGTCCCGCGCGGTGGCGTGGATCGCCTGTTCGATCTCCGCGCTGCTGCGGCCACGGAACCTGAATCTGCCTCCGACGTGCTCGTAGTAGGCGTCCGCCGCCGGGATGACCTCTCCCGGCAGGACCAGGGACTCTTGGTAGAGCCCCGGCGTCCGGCCCGTCATCGGCGTCACCTCCGACACTCGGCAGGGACGCGTGGCGGGCGCTCCGACCAGCAGGTATCCGGCGAGGTCGCCACCGAAGGACGCCGGGGCCGGCGGCGGAGCCTCGCCGAGGGCGATCCTGAAGGCGGCCTCCATGAGGTCGTAGCCGTGCACCTCGCGCCACAGGAACGCGGTCTCCGAACCGGCGACCCGCGCCCCGACCTCCAGGAACGTGCACACGGGCGCTCCGCCGCCGGGACGCTCGACGAAGACCTCCAGGTGGAACACCAGCGGCTCGGACGCCAAAGCGCGCAGGACCCGCCCCGCGAACTCCCTGGTGGCGGCGTTGACCTCGGGGTCGTCCTCCTCCACCGATCCCAGGTACTCGCCCGCGCGGAAGGACAAGCAGGTGTTCACGTAGCGGGACGCGACGCAGACGCCGACGTCGGAACCGTCGAAAACGCCGTCCACGTGGTACACCGGGTGCGGAATGAACTTCTGGACGAGCTTGGACGTGGTGGGGTCGAAGGTCGGCGCGGCGGCCTCGTCCGGGCCGTGGACGATCCGCACGTCCACGCTCGAACTGCCGAGCATGGGCTTGACGACCACGGGCCAGCCGACCCGTTTCCCGAAGTCCGTCACGTCCGCGGCGGTGTTCGCGGCGGCGAACTCCGGCACCGCCAGGCCGTGCCGCGCCACCTGGCCCACCATCAGCAGCTTGTCGCGGAACGGCATGAGCTGGTCGGGCCGCTGGCCGGGCAGTCCGCGGTCCGCCCGAAGCCGGGCGGCCACCAGCAGATCGTCCTCTTTCATCGCGAGGATCGCGCAGGGCTTGCCATACCGGTCCGCCAGGCGGTCCACGGCCGCCTCCACCTCCGCGAGGTCGTCGGTGGCCGCGACCAGTTCCACTCGCGCGGCGCCCTCCGGTACGCCCGCCGCGCCGACCTCGGTGGTGATGTAGGTGACGGTCGTCCGGTCGTGGTCGAGATAGCGTTCGTAGTGGGCGTACCGCGCCCGCCACCGATGGATGATGGTGACGTGCCCGTCCCGGGTCAGGGGTCTCATGCCGCACCGCTCCCGTCGGGCCGGTGGTGGGCGTAGAACTTCTTCGTCGGTTCGAGAACCTCCCACGTGCCGACGAAACCGGCGGGGACGGCGATGCAGTCACCCGACACGAAGGTGCGCGACCGCCCCTCGCTGTCGGTGATGATCACCTTGCCGTAGAGCATGTAGTAGAACTCGTCCTCGACGTACTCGGCGTGGAACCGTCCGGGTGTGCTCTCCCAGATCCCCGCGATGAACCGGGAGTCGGCGCTGGTGAAGTGCCGGGAGTCGGTGATGTCGAGCTCACCGGAGATCTTCTTCTCCGCACCCATCCTCACCCGCTCGACCTCGGCGGGGGTCACGCCCATGATCGCGATGCTGTCGATGGAGATGTCGGCCATGACTGAGTCCTTCGGTCGATCGGTCGTTACCGGACACAGGCGACGGGTACGCCGCCACCGGAGGCCGCGAGCGTCGCCTCGGCCTTGGCCGCCGCGCGGCGCGCGGCGGCGGGAGCGGTCTTGAACCCTCCGCCGGACCAGCCGGCCGCCACCACGGTCCGGGGGCGTCCAGGCACCCGCCGCAGCAGCGGGCCGTCCGGCAGGAACAGGTCGGTGCCGTACGCGCCGGTCAGGAACGGGGCCCGGGCGAGGAACGGCAGCAGCGGGGAGACCCGTTGGCGAATTGTCTCCACCTGCGCGGCGGTGACCCGGCCTCCGGACTCCGGCGGGACGTCCCACTCGGGCAGGGGGCAACCGGCCAGGAAGCCGTCCCGTCCGTCCGGACGGCCCCACACCCCGGTGGTCAGGTCCACGACGGTCGGCAGCGTCCGGCCTCCGACGTCGAAGATCGCGTACCGGATGCGTTTGGTCCGGGCCCTGCCGAGTTCCTGTAGCCGGTCGCCCAGCAGTCGGGGCGTCGAGCACCCCGCCGCGACCACGACCGCGTCGGCCATCACGGGACGGTAGCCGCGTCCCGGCTTCGGGATCAGGTGCGCGGCCGCGTCCGGGCCCTCGGCTATTCGGTCGAGTTCCCAGGGGACCAGCCGGGTCACCCCGGCGCGTGCGCCCCGGCCGATCAGCGATGCCATGGTCACGCTGGCGACCGCGTAGCCGCCGCGTTCCTCCCAGACCGCACCCGCCAGGCCGGTGGGGTTGATGTCGGGCCACCGTTTCGCGAGCGCCGCCGGGGTGAGCAGTTCCGCCGGGAGGCGCGCCTCCCGCAGGCACGCGACCCCCTTCTCCGCATTCGCGACGTCGTCCGGGCCGAGCAGGGTGAGGGCCCCGGTCCGGCGGAAGCCGCCGCTGCCCGCGCCGTCTCCACCCCAGAACCGCAGGAACGCCTCGATCGCCGATTCCCGCGCGACATCGTCGGGTTCGAAGGCGCGGACGAGGGCCCCCGACACCTGAGACGCGCCGGCCCCACGGAGGCCAGAGTCCACCAGGAGCACGGAGCGTCCCGCTTCGGCGGCTTCGGCGGCGGCGGCCGAACCCACGACCCCGCCGCCAACGACGGCGATCTCACACCGCAGCGGCTCGGACTCGCCCTTCGGGACCGGTGCGGAGGCCACGCGGCGGACAGGCGTCGCGGATCCGGTCGCGACGGGCACGACCTCCCAGCCCGCACCCGGTGAGGCGTCGGCGAGATCACCCGAGGCGCCGAACTCCGCTACCGACTCCTGGCGGATCGCCGCGAGCAGATCGGGCCCGCGCAGCTCCGGCCGCTTGAGCAGCGCTCCGGCGGTCGCCGCGAAGGCCGCCGCCACTCTGCCGCGGGCCCCGCCCGCCATGCGGGCCACCCGGACCCGGTGGACGACGGACCCCGCCAGTTCGGCGAACTCCGGAATGTCGCAGTCGTCGCTGACCACGACCGTGTCCGGGACGTTGTCGGGCCGGAGCCCGCGCAGGAGCGCCGCCACCTGATGGTGCATCCCGCACAGGGCGAGCGCGTCGCCCGGCGCGAAGGCTGCCTGGGAGGTCAGCGACTTCGCGCCTTCCGCATGGACCACCATCGCGCCCCGGTCGGCCTCGGCCATCAAGGACACCAGCCGCCGTCCGTACGCGCTGCCGTCGTGGGCCGCCCAGAGCCGCCCCCGCGTGGTGCGGCGGCAGGCACGGGCGATCGCGACCGCCTGGCCGGTGTCATCGGGACAGAGCCGGACGGCGGCGCCGTCCTGTCCGCGCAGCAGTCCGGTACGGGTCGCGAGCGGCAGGACGGCCGCCAGCCCGGCGGCGCGGTAGACCGGCAGCGCGAGGGCCGCGCCGTCGCTGTTGAAGTGGCCGACGACGGCAGCGAACCGGCCGTCGTCGACGATCCGCCGCGCCACTTCGAGCCCGGTGGGGGCCTCGCCTCGATCGTCGAACGTCTCCCACGCGACCGGCTGCGCGGCCATCGCGTCGATGCCCCAACTGAGCAGTTCGCCCCAAGACGCTCGCGGTCCGCTGAACGGCCCGACCACGGCGACCATGCCGCGGTTCTCCGCCTCACGGTCCATGGGGCGCCTCCCCGAAGACGGGCCCGTCCGGCTCGGCCACCTTCGTGCCGGGCCTCGGGGCGGCCAACACCGCGGCGTCCACCCGGCGCGCGGGCTCCACGCCCAGCAGGTCGGCGAGCCGCGCCGCCCCCAGGGGCAGCGCCGGAGCCGCCCAGGCCGACAGCGCGGAGGCGGCGGCCAACTGGCCCGCGATCGCTCGCCTGCGCGCCGCCGGATCGGGTTCGTGCTCGTGGACGTGGCTGAAGTCCAGCGCGCACCGGACCACTTCGTCGAGCAGGTCGGCCGCCCGGCGCGGATCGAAACCCTCCGGCGAGTACGCCTCGCGCAACTCGGTGACCGTCCGCTCCAGCCGGGCCCGGAACCGCTCCCAGCCGACGCCGCCCGGCTCGTCCTGTGGAACCACGCTTTCGCACTCCCGCTGGACCGCCGCGACAAGGCGGCGAAGCCATCCGTTCCAGACGTCGTCCAGATGCCGCGCCGTCCGGTCCAGGTCACCCGGGTTCAGGCTCGTCTGGCGGCCGTTGGGACGATCCCGGAGTACGTGGAACCGCAGTGTGTCCGAGCCGTGCTCACCCAGCGCGTCCAGTGCCCACACGGCGTGCTGACGGCTGGTCGAGAACTTCTCCCCGTCCAGCCGGTAGAACTCGTTCACCACGAACGACCGGGGCAGCGCCTCGTCCACGCCCCACGCCATGAACAGCGCCGGGAACAGGACGGCGTGGAAGTACCCGTTGTCGAATCCGAAGAACTGCACGGGCCCGTGCTCGGGCCGTCCCTTCGCCGGGTCGGCCTGCCACAGGTATCCGGGGCCCATCTCGAACCAGACGTAGATCCGCTGGTCGGTGAAGCCGGGGACGGTGACCGGCACCCCCCAGTCGGCGGGGTGGCTGACCGCGATCTCCGGCAGGCCGTCGGCCAGCATCGCTTCGCACAGCGCGCGCAGGTGCGGCGGCATGGGGGTGTTCGCCCAGTACCGCGACAGCCGGCCGGTGTGGGGTGCCAGCGGCAGGTACAGCCTTGTCTGGTCGCGGAGCACCGTTTCGGAACCGCAGACGACACAACGCGGATCGCCCAGATCGGCGCAGTCGTTGGGACGGCCGCACGGCTCGCAGGCGTTGCCGTTCGACCGTTGCCCGCAGTGTGGGCAGGAGCCGACGACGTACGCCTCGTAAGCCCACTTGTCGCAGGTCCGGCAGTAGGGCAGGGGCCTCGTCCGGGGCACGATGGCCCCCTGGTCGTACAGGTCCTTGAAGAAGGACTGAACGAAGGTGGTGTAGCCGGGCGAGGTCCTCGGCCTGATCACCCGGTCGAACCCGATGCCCGCGGTGTTCCAGGCGGTCTCGATGCGGTCGCCGTAGGAGTCGGCGACCTGCACGGCGGTCCGGTCGGTGAGCCGCCCGCGCACCTGGACGTAGCTCTGGTGGTCGTCCATTCCGGTGGTCATCAGGACCTGCTCGCCGTCGGCCACCAGGAAGCGCCGCAGAACATCGACCGCGACGTACGGGCCGGCCAGATGTCCCACGTGCAGGTCGCCGTTGGGAGTGGGCGGGGTCGCGGTCAGCCAGAAGTCGCCGTTCACCGTGCGCCTCCGTCCGTCGGTTCGTGGAGCGGCCAGTAGAAGGAGATCCAGCTCATGGTCGAGTCCCCGAGATTGGACACCACGTGCTCCCGGTTACGCGGGACGACGATGACGTCGTTGACCGTGATGGCGGTGCTCTCGTCGCCGATCCGGACGCTCCCGGCGCCGGACATCATGATCATGACTTCGTCCTGGTCGTGCAGGTCCGGAGCCGAAGTGTTCCCGCCGGGGAGATAGCAGGCCATCACCCCGAACGGCGGTTCTCCGGCGGCTCCCGACCAGGGCACCAGTCGTTGGCAGGCCATGCCGAACTCGGTCTCGGCGTTCGCCAGGGCCATCGTGAACTTGACGATCAAGGTCGTCTCACCTCGCGCTCTCGGACGCGACGGGCACGGTCAGCGGACGTTCCGGCCGAGTCTCGGCGCGGTGCGGACGTCCCTCGGCGCGGTCGAGTACCGATGCGAGGATCTCCCCTGCCCGGACCGCCGCGTTGGACAGCAGCGAGGAGGTGATGCCGTGCGAGTGCTCGGTCCCGCCGCACAGGTAGATCCCGCCGACGACCCGCTCGTCCGCGGCTATCCGGTAGTCCCTTCCGACCCTCGGAAGACCTCGCTCGTCGGTCCACAGCAGCCGTCTCACGTCGCCGAGCAACGGCCGCGCGTCGGCGGGGGAGTACCCCGTCGCGCACACGAGCAGGTCGGCCCGCAGGGTTTCGGTGGCCTCGGTCGGCGCATGCCGCAGCGTCACCTCGATCTCCTCGCCCTTGTCTGCCACGTCGAGGAGCGTCGTCATGTTGAGCAGCCGCAGGCGGTTGTGGTTGCGGACCCGCTCCAGGTACCAGCTGCGGTACAGCTCCTCGATCAGGTCGACGTCCACGACGGAGTAGTTGGTGTTGGAGTGGTAGCGCTGGAGATCGGCCTTCGCCTGCTCGGACGCGCCGAAGAAGTCGTCGACCGCCGCCGGGTCGAAGATCCGGTTCGCCAGCGGGCTGTCGTCGCTCTGGCTGTAGCCGTAGCGCGAGAAGACCGCGCAGACCTCCGCCGACGGAAAGGCGTGATAGAGGTGGTGCGTGACCTCGGCGGCGCTCTGCCCCGCGCCGAGCACGACGAATCGGCGCGGCGTCCGGCCGTCGAACTCCTCGATCCGCTTCAGCAGGTCAGCACTGTGCCAGACGCGCTTGGACTCCACGACACCCTCGGGGAGGCGGCGGCGCAGACCCGGCGCCATCACCAGGTTCCGTCCAGACCGCTCCACGAGACGCCCGGTGTGCCAGTCCCGCGCGACGACCTCGAAGCGGACGACCTCTCCGTCCTCCTCGACCGGACGGGCCGATACGGCCTCATAGCCGTAGTCGACCAACGGGTCCAGCTGGTCGGCGCACCATCTCAGGTAGTCGTGGAACTCGACGCGGCTGGGGTACAGCACCTTGTGGTTGATGAAGTCGACCAGCCGTCCCTTGGCGTGCAGGTAGGACAGGAACCCGAAGGGACTCACCGGGTTACGCAGGGTCGCCAGGTCCTTGAGGAACGAGACCTGCATGGTCGCGCCGTCGAGCAGCATCCCGGTGTGCCAGCCGAAGGTCCGCTGCTTCTCCAGGAACCCGACCGACACCTGGGGCGCCCCCGGGGTCGCGTTGTGCTCCATGGCGGCGATCGCGAGCGCCAGGTTCGAAGGGCCGAACCCGATCCCCAGGATGTCGTGAACGCGGTCTGCGTCCTGTACCGACCGCTGGGACGCGCGCGTTCCATATCCCGCGCTCACGAGTGCGACTCCGAAGTGATGCACTTGGCTCCGCCGCCTGCTTTGAGCAGCTCGGTCGTGTCGACGCCGATCGGCTCGCAGCCGGCCGCGCGCAGCTGCTCCGCGAGGCCGGTGGCCTGTTCGGGCAGCCCGACATGGACGCCGTCGGACACCGCATTGTGGCCGAACACCTCGGCGTCCACCTCGGTCGCGAGGATCGCGTCCGGGTACAGTCCTTCCAGGACGCTTCGGCTCTCGGCGGAGAACGCGCCCGGGAAGTACATGATCTGCTGGTCGTCCAGGACGGCGAGGGCGGTGTCCGGGTGGTAGGAGCGCGGATCCACCAGCGTCAACCCGACGACCGGCGCCTGGAACAGGCTCTCGACCCCGGCGTGGGATTCGGGGGCCGAGCGGAATCCGGTCGCGGCCGGGATCCGGTCGCCCGCTTGCAGGCAGTCACCCTCACCCTCGTTGACGTGGTTGACGTCGAAGTGAGTCGGCGGGCACATCAGATACCGCCGACGCCCCCTGCTGTCCGTGTTGGATTGCATCGATGATGACAAGGGGATCCTCCCCATCGAAGTGGTCACACAGAAGGTGCGGGGCGCGCTCGGCGGGGTTAGCTGAGCACGCCCATGAAGCGGAGTCGTTCCACGATCAGTTCGACGGCTCGTTCGGGGCTGTGGGCGGACGTCTCGATCCAGACGTCCGGACGCTCGGGAGGTTCGTAGCGCGAGTCGATACCGGTGAAGTCGCGGATCGCCCCCGCCCTGGCCTTGCGGTAGAGACCCTTGCGGTCCCGCTGTTCGGCCACGGCGAGCGGGGTGTCCACGAACACCTCGCAGAACTCGTCCTCCCCGACCATCCGCCGGGCCATGTTGCGCTCCGCGCGGAACGGGGAGATGGCGGAGACCAGGACGATCAGCCCGGCGTCCACCATCAGCCGGGCGACCTCGGCGATCCGCCGGACGTTCTCCACCCGGTCGGCCTCGGCGAACCCGAGGTCCCGGTTGAGGCCGTGCCGGATGTTGTCGCCGTCCAACAGGTAGGTGTGCTTGCCGAGTCCGTGCAGGTACCGTTCCAGGATGTTGGCGATGGTGGATTTCCCGGCTCCCGGGACGCCGGTCAGCCACACCACGCACGGCCGCTGGTCGCTCAGCGCCGCGCGGGCCCGCTTGTCCACGTCGATCCGCTGCCAGTGCAGGTGGTTGGCCTGCGTTAGCGCCGAGCCCAGCAGCGCCACGCCGATCGTCTCCTGCGTCTCCGGGTCGATGAGCAGCACGCCGCCCAGGTCCGGGTTCTCCTCGTAAGGGTCGTAGGCGACGGGACGGTCCAGGGCCAGGTCGCAGACGCCGATCTCGTTGAGCCCCAACTGCACGGCGGGTTTCTGTTCGAGGGTGTTGACGTCGATGGCGTGCCGGAGTTCGGTGACGGCCCCGCCGACGACACAGGTCCCCACCTTGACGAGATAGCGACGTCCGGCGACCAGCGGCTGTTCGCTCATCCAGATCATCCGGGCCTCGAAGTGAGTCGCCACCGACGCCGGACGGTCCGCTGAGCAGAGCACGTCACCGCGGCTGACGTCGATGCCCTCGGTCAGCGTGACCGTCACCGACTGCCCGAGGACGGCCTCGTCCACGTCGCCGTCCCAGGTGACGATCCGCGCGATCCTCGCCTCGCGACCCGAGGGCAGCGCGCGAACGCGATCCCCCGGCCGGATGGCGCCGCCGACCACCATTCCCGCGTAACCGCGAAACTCGGCGTCGGGCCGGCTCACGTGCTGGACGGGCAGCCTGAAGTCCTGGGGGGCGGAACCACCGTCCGTGGGGACGGTCTCCAGGCACTCCAGCAGCGTCGGCCCCTCATACCAAGGGGTGTGCGGGCTCCGCTCGGCGATGTTGTCGCCGCGCAGCGCCGACACCGGAACGCACGTCACCGACGCCAGGCCCAGGTCCCGTGCGAAGCGCGTGTAGTCGTCGGAGATCTGCTCGAAGACCTCACGGGAGTAGCCGACCGCGTCGAGTTTGTTGACCGCGAGGATCACCTCGCCGATTTCCAGGAGCCGGACCACATGGCTGTGCCGCCGGGTCTGCACGAGCAGCCCCTTGGTGGCGTCCACCAGGATCACCGCGGCGTCGGCCGTGGACGCGCCGGTCACCATGTTGCGTGTGTACTGCTCGTGGCCGGGCGTATCGGCGACGACGAAACGGCGGCGGTCCGTGGCGAAGTACCGGTAGGCCACATCGATCGTGATGCCCTGTTCCCGTTCGGCCTGAAGACCGTCCACGAGCAGGGCGAGATCGGGTTCGGCGCCGGTGGTCCCGGCCCGCCGTGAATCGGCTGTGAGCGCGGCGTGCTGATCGTCCAGGACGTGCCCGGCGTCGTAGAGAAGGCGGCCTATCAGGGTGCTCTTGCCGTCGTCCACGCTGCCGCAGGTGAGAAAGCGCAGCTGCGCGACGTCCTGCTGGCCGATCAGGTAATCCTCAAGGGCTTGTGTCATCAGAAGTAGCCCTCCTGCTTCTTGCGTTCCATCGCCCCCGAGTTGGTGTGGTCGATGGCCCGGCCCTGCCGTTCGGAGGTGCGGGCCGTCATCACCTCGTGGAGGACGGCCGAGAGCGTGTCGGCCTCACTCTCGATCGCGCCGGTGAGGGGGTAGCAGCCAAGAGTGCGGAAACGCACCCGGCGATGCCGTGGGGTCTCGCCCGGGGCGAGGGGGAACCGGTCGTCGTCGACCATCAGGAGCAGCCCGTCGCGCTCCACCACCGGCCGTTCGGCGGCCAGGTAGAGCGGCACGATCGGGATCTTCTCCAGGTAGATGTAGTGCCAGACGTCCAGTTCGGTCCAGTTGGACAGCGGGAACACCCGGACGCTCTCGCCTTGTGCCCGGCGCGGGTTGTAGAGCCGCCACAGCTCGGGACGCTGCCGCCGGGGATCCCACTGGTGCCGGGCCGACCGCATCGAGAAGATGCGTTCCTTCGCCCGTGACTTTTCCTCGTCGCGGCGTGCGCCGCCGAGGGCCGTGTCGAACCGGTGCTCGTCCAAAGCCTGGCGGAGCCCCTGGGTCTTCCACATGTCGGTGTGGAGGGCCGCGCCATGATCGAAGGGGTTGATGTTCCTGGCGACGCATTCGGGGTTGCGGTGGACGATCAGGTCCAAGCCCAGTTCCGCGGCTGCACGGTCGCGGAAGGCGATCATTTCTCGGAACTTCCACGTGGTGTCCACGTGAAGCAAGGGAAGCGGGGGCTTCGCCGGATAGAACGCCTTCATTGTCAGATGAAGCAGGACCGAACTGTCCTTGCCGATCGAGTAGAGCAGGACGGGCCGCTCGCTTTCGGCGACCGCTTCCCGGATAATGTGGATGCTCTCCGCTTCGAGTCGTTCGAGGTAGCGCAGCGATCGCATTTAGTGCCCTCCGGGGCCCGGGCCGGCGGCGTTCTTGTCGGGGCGCCCGCCGAACTTGACGCTTCTGTCTTCTCGGGAGGCGGCGCGGTTCGACCAGTGCAAGACAAGCTCCTTCCAATGAAGGTGCGAGGACGGATCACGGAGACAGAGCCTCGTGGGGCGTCACGCCGAACTGCCCGGCGCCGCGGCCGGTTCCGGCGTGTCGAGCCCGTGGTCGGTCCGCGCGTTGAGGGCGCGGCGGTACCCGATCACGATCAGCAGGCCGAAGATCCCGTACAGGACGGCCATGCCCCGGCTCTTCAACAGCGGGGAGACGATCATGCCGAGTGAACCGATCAGCAGTGCGCCCCGGACGTTGAGGTTGAAGACGGCCATGTACTTGGTGCGGTCCTGCTCCGGGACCAGCTCCGCGAGGAGGGTCTGCTGGACCGGGACGTTGAACAGCTCGCCGACGGTGAGGACCAGCATGGAGATGAGGAGCACCCAGGCGTTCGTCCCCACGGCGAGCACCATGGTGCCGACGGTGAACAACAGGACGCCGATGTAAATCCGGTTCCTGTCGCCGACCTGTTTCAGCATCCGGTGTACCACGAATGCCAGCGCCACGACGAGCAGGGTGTTCTCCGCTCGAAGGAAGCCCAGCAGTTCGACGCCGGTGACCCGCGCCCGCCACTCCCCGAAATGGAATAGTTCCTGGCTGTGCAGGGTGCTGCTGATGTGAACGTTGACGAAGTAATTGATTTGCACTTCGAGCGCCTGCCGCAGTGTCGCCGCGAGCAGCAGCGCGAGGAAGACGCCATCGGTCAGGACCAGTCGGTAGCCGAGGATGAAATTGCGGAGGTAGCTTTCGCCGTTCTCCGTTTTGGTCTGGTCCGGAGCGGTTTCCGCGATGTACAGGAAGGTGACGGTCAGCACCAGCGCCGCGCCGATCGCCACGGCTACCAGCATGGCCCCGAAATAGCCCGCGTAAAGGAAGCCTCCAACGATCACGCCGCACGCCAACGCCAGGTTGATGGCCCAGTAGTTGATGGTGTAGACGAGCTTGCGGGTCTCCACGGTGGTGACATCGACGATCATGGCGTCGTTGGCGGGCAGCGCCATGGCGGCCGCGAAGTTGCTGACCACGAACCCGCCGTAAACCGCCATGGGGCTGTGCGCGCCCTCGGCCGCGGCCATCGCCAGGTAGGCGGCGGCGACGCCACTCTCCCCCATCAGCAGCAGCGGCCGGCGGCCATGGCGGTCGGACAGATGCCCCCCGAGAAGCGTTCCCACGATCTCCAGCAGGGTCGAGGCGAGCATCATGACGCCGGCGAGGGTCACGCCGAACCGGGCGGTCAGGTACAGGGCCATGAGTGGCATGAACATGATGAACAGGAATCGCTGGACCGCTCCGACGACGATCCGGATCCGCACGTTGCGGTGAAGCTGCCGGTAGCTCATGACCGGCCGCTCACCCCCTTCCGACGTTCGGGCGGCGGCCGGGACGTTTCAGCCGCCGGACGGGACGGACCACCGCTTGTTCGGCGGTCACGCCACCACCGACTTCGCGCCCGACTCGTCGCGCACGTCGACATCGAGTCTCTGCGCCAGCTCCTTGGCCACCGTGTGGACGACGGACGGGTCCTGACCCGGCGACCATGGCATCCAGACCGAGAGCAGGCCGGTGAAGTCGAAGCCCTTGTTGCCGGACGCGACCACCTCCGCGCCGGGCTTGGCCGAGGCGAAGTAGACGCGGAAGTAGGGCGAATGAATGGCTTCGCCGACGCTGTTGCGGATCACCTTGCCGTTGGCGTAGACGACCTTGGCGCAGACCGTCATCCTCGGCTCGCAGCGCTTGTTCTCCTGCGCGAGGATGTCTGCCGCGGGCTCCCCGCAGGCGGCGCGCGCGAAGATCCGGACCAGGTCGATCGAGTAGACGTCCTTGATGTGCCGGTATGGGTGCCCGCCGGAGACCCGGATCGAGAACTCCACCACCCGGAACGTCCCGTCGGTGGCCTCCCGCAGCTCGGCGTTGAACATGCAGATCTTCGCGCCGAGGGCGGTGGTGATCCGCGCGGCGATGTCCTCGAGCTCGTCCTCGCGCTCGGGGTTGGAGTAGGGCAGCGTGTACAGGTCCTCATGGAAGAACGGGCCGGAGGACTCCTGCTTGTTGTGGACGCCGCCCAGGACGAACCGACCGTCGACGACGACACCGTCCAGGGTCACTTCCTGACCGGGCAGGTATTCCTCCAGCAACGCCCACTCAGCCGCGCCGCTCTCGTAGTAGAAGCCGCGCCCCTGGTCGATCATGGCCTTGATGTTGGCCAGGGCCTCCCGCAACCGGTCCACGTCGTGCACGAGTTCGACGAAGTCGCTGGCGGCGGCCCGCGTCGGCTTGAGGATCAGCGGGAAGCCCCGCTCGGTCGCGACTTCGAGGGCCTTGTCGATGTCGGTGACCGGGTGGTACCAGACGCTCGGAATCCCGTGCTGCCGCAGGAACTCGCGCTGCCGGAACTTGTCGCGGCAGATATGGGCGGCCTCGGGGGTCGCCCAGTCGTTGCCGAGTTCGGCGTTGGCCGCCTCGGCGATTTCGATGTCGGTCTCCAGCAGGGTGATGATCGCGGCCGCCCCGGTCTCCCTGGCCTTGCGGACGGCACTGGTGTGGAAGTCGTGCTGCGGGGCGTCCTTGCGGAGCTGGGTGACGGAGGCGAAGCGGGGATCCGCTGCGATGGTCTCCGACTCGACGGTGATCAGGTGCACCTTCACACCGAGGTCGAGCAGCGTTTGGAAGTGATCGGCGAAGGAGGTGAACCCCCTCCGAAGAATCATGACCAGGCGGCGTTCGGCACGCGTGTCCATGGCAGGCGACATGAAGCCCTCGACTTTCGGGTGGGCGGGGGACGGAGGGATGCGAGGTGTCGGACGAACGGGTCGGCGGCGCTCGGTGGTCAGGGACGCCGAGCGGTGTAGATGTCGTAGTACTCTCCGGAGACCTCGGTACGGCGGATGTCGACCAGGCCCCCGTCCTTCAGGATCTGGACGAGTTCGGCAGAGTCGATGCAGTGCGACAGCCGACGGAACTCATGGGGCGTTCCGTCGATGACCAGACGGCTCTCCCAGACGCGCACTGCCCGCGCCTCGTCCACCTCGATCCGCTCGGTGAGCTCGATCCGGTGCTCACCGATCAGCATGAGGGGGTGGCGGGTCTCCCAGGACCCGACTCGGCGCATCTCGGCGTCGGAGGCGATGTCGATGTAGAACCGTCCGCCGGGCCGCACACAGGCGATCCACTGCCCGATCGCCTCCGCCATCGCCGACCGGTCGGGCAGCCTCTCCTCATCCCACGCACCTGCGTACTTGTAGTTGCCGCCTCCACGGTTGATGACGACGTCGAACCGGTCGGCGTAGCGCCCGGGCAGCTCCGCCCACAGCGCACGGACCGGTTCCACCTCGCAGCCGAGGATCTGTGCGTTCCGGCGGAAGTGCCGCAGCATCAGCTCGCTACCATCGGTGCACGTCATGTCGTACCCGCGCTGGATGAGCTGGAGGGCGGGAAAGCCGCTCCCGCAGGCGCAGTCCAGGACGCTCAGACCGTCCGGGGCGCCGAGCCAGGCGGCGATCCCGTCGGCGACCTCGTCCCGGTCGAACTCGAAGTGCATGCACAGCTCCCACAGGAAGCCGATGTCGTGCGAGCCGTCGTCCATCCACCTCCGGAGAATCGGGTCATCGACGACCAGCGGATCCTGATGACTCATCCGGCGTATCCGTAAAGCTCGACGGCCCGGCCGAGACGGTTCTCCAGAAGCGGTTTGAGTTCCGGCGTGAACACTTCGCGCCAGCTCCCGATCTGTCCTTTGAAGAACGAGAAGGCGTCCTTGCGGAACAGGCTGGCAGCCAGATTCCCGCGATCGCCGTCAAATTCGAGGAAGTTGCAGATTCGTTCGATCGCCTGTTTCTGCGCGGAGTCGGAACCTCCACCCTTCGCCCCCACGAGCTCCTCGAAGGACACCTTGCAGACGTTGGGGTGGTGGAGCAGCCAGAGGGACCGCTCGAAGTCTCCCATCCCCGGGAAGGACGGATCCGACAGCGCGTACTCGAGCTTCGCCTCCAGATCGTCCTTGGCTGCGAGGATGCTGTTGAAGACCTGGAACTCGCTGAAGTTCCCGTACCCCTGCGCGGTCTTCCCGGACAGGAAGTTCACCATCGAGAGCGCGACATCGCGCGGGTCGCGGTACATGAAGATGATCCGCGGCTCGCCCTCGGCCTCCCATTCCTGGAGGAACGCCCCATCGAGCTTCTTGATGTCGAATTCGGGGAGCACCCAGCAGACCCCGGCGGGGGTGTCGGCGAAGCGGCTGCCGGCCGTCCGGCGCAACGCGGTCTCGACCAGCTCAGAGTTGACCTTGGCCATCCCATACCGATTGACCAGCGGCAACCCGAACCTGAGCTGCCAGGACCAGCCGTAGGCGTCCCACGCGGCGGCGGCCTCGGCGTCGGACACCAGCCGTCCGGCGGCCTCGTCGCCGTACACCGCCGAGGCGATCGCCTGGCGCGTGTCCTCGTCGAACCGGGGACGGATCTCCGCGGGAATCCGGGACTGCCCGTAGATTCCGTACCCGAGCGCCACCATCAGTTCCTGAATGAGATGCGTACCCGACTTCATCAGCGATACGACGATGACGCGGTCCGCGCGGGACCCTGGGCTGTTCGCTTCCATGCAGAATCCAATCTCATGTTGACAGTTGCGAAAGAAGCATCCCCTGCATCCGGAGGGCGGTATTGGAAAAGGGTCGTAACGCCTCCAGGTCCTCCCCATTCATTCGAGGGCGTGTTGCATTCCGGATGATGGTGCACGGGATGAGTTGCGGTATCCATCAGGCCGGCCGCGTGACGGACCGGCATTGACGCACGTTTAGCGCCACGGATGATCCTTACTGACACCCTGGTTGATCCTGACTTGACAGGCAAGATCATGTCCGGATGCGGTCATTTTGTTCTATACTTAACAAGTATGGAAACCATGAAAGCCTGCGCGTCTCGGGCTGCCCATCTCGCGCGATCGCTGCTACCGCGCCAAAAAATGGCGCGCACATGAGGCCGGCGATGGTGGCGACGGCGCGGTAATGCGCGGCGAGTTTGTCGTAGCCTGCGGCCAGGTCGCGGAAGCGTTTGAGTTGGTTGAAGCAGCGTTCGACGACGTTGCGGTGCCGGTAGCGGTCCCGGTCGAAACCGCACCGGCGGGGCCCGCTCAATCGCAACGACCACGCATCAAACGACCCACCCGAGCTTGCCGCCGTCTCCGGTGACGTACGCGAGTTCGAACCCGTCAAGCCGGGCAGGAGCACGACCCTGGCAGGCCCGTCCGAACAAGTGCCTGGCCTTCCTCGGAGGCTGATGCGGACAGGCAGGGCCGTCCGGCCGTGTCGTCCGGATGCTTCCGGCGCTACGCCTGCCCGGACCTGCCGTGCCGCCCGCGAGGCGCGCCGGCGCGGGCGGCACACGGGGGCCACCGGGGGCCGCGGGCATCAGCTTGCCGTGTGCCCTGCCGCTGCGCCGCCCTGAGGGAGTCAGCTTCTGCGGAGGCGCTGGTTGCGCTTGCTGCCCTTCTCGAAGGAACCGGGGATCGGGAAGTAGCCCTCCAGGAAGCCGAACACGATCTGGCTCTGTTCTTCGGCCGACAGGTCGCCGTGATGAGTGTCGTTGAGGCAGATCACTTCATGGCGGCGCTGGGTGAGGATCTGGGTGAGCCTGGGGTGCTGGCTCGCGTCGCCGACGTTGACGTAGGCGCAGCTGATGTCACCGGGCACGCCGCGTCCGGTGAAGTGGGCGTAGTAGTGGTGCAGCGAGGACGGGACGGAGATGTCGGTGTGCGAGCGGACCTGCGCGGTCGCCGTGCGCGCGACCGCTTCGGGGAACGCGTTGGTGAGGTCGGTCAGGACGTCGCGGCGCAAGGGGTGGGGCGCGTGCAGGAACGCGTGCGTCAAGGTGTGGCCGAACGCCTCCTCGATCAGCACGCGGTTGTTCTTTCCGGCGGCGAAGTTGAAGTCGTCGTCCGCGCCGACCGGGGTGAGCGCGACCGAGGTCGGTGACACGAAGTACTTGGTGGCCCCGCTGGGGTGGAAGAACCGGTCGGGGCCGACGGGCGTGCCGAGGAACACGTCGTCGTTGAAGTACAGGAAGTGCTCCGACAGCCCCTCGATGTGGTGGATCTGCGACTCGATCGCGTGGCTGTTGAAGCTGGGCAGCCGTCCCCGGTCGCCGAAGATCTCGCTGTGGTCCACGACGCGGATCTTCGGATGACCGGTGTCGAGCCAGGCGGGGACCTGCCGGTCGGTGACCAGATGGATCATGCGGATCCAGGGCGCGAACATCTCCAGGCTGCGCAGCGAGTAGCGCAGTTCGTCGCGGGAGCGGAAGCGCGCCTCGGATCCCGCCGCCTCGACGGGCGGACGTCCCATCGCGGCGAACGCCTCGTCGCGGCGGGCCCGCCAGGCGGGGTCGTCGCCGTCCACCCAGGTGTAGACGACGTCGATCGGGAAGGTGAGGTCGGCGACCAGGGTTCGGTCGAGGGCGGCGACCGAGGGGTAGGCGCGGGCGCCGACGGTGACGCGCCCGGTGTCGGCCAGGACGGCTCTGGGGACGGTGTCACCGATCAGGGTCCGGCGCAACGGGACGAGATCGCCGCTGTCCGGTGCCTCGGTCCAGAACTCCAGGTCACACCCGTAGGCGGCGCCGTAGCTGAGGGTGCGGGAGGCCGACACGACGGGCTGGAAGATCCGCAGCCCGGCGATGTCGGTGTCGCCGGTCAGCTCGGCGACCAGGGTCGTCCGGCCGGGGCGTCCGCCGGGACGCATCCGGTCGGCGTAGACGGGCCGGTCGGCGAACGCGGCGGCCAGCGCGTCGATGGCGGCGGCCCGGTTCTCGGCGCCGGTGATGACGCGGTGCCTGGGGCCGGGGTCACGAAGGACCTGGTAGGCGATCCCGGCGTCCTCCAGCGCTTCGGCCACCAGTTCCAGGTTGGCCTGGACGATGTCGCGGGGCATCAGGTCGTCGGCGACGCGGCACAGGCGTCCGCCGAAGCGGACCAGCCCGGTGCCCTCGGCGGCCAGCCTGTTCTCGCGGCGGGCCGCCGCTCCGCCCAGCCGGGTCGCGGGGGCCGGGACGGCGGGCGCGAAGCCCGAGCCGCCGGT
>NZ_QURH01001053.1 GCF_003428695.1 Actinomadura logoneensis | reverse complement strand
CGGCGAGGAGACGGCCCCGGGGCGGGTCCCCGCGCCGCCGCGCCGCCGCGAACGCGGCGGGCGTGCCCTGGCCCTCGCGCTGCTGCTGGTCTTCGGCATCGCGTTCCTGACGCCGGTGCTCGGCGTCGTCCTCACGTCCTTCAAGTCCAACCCCGAGATCGCGCGGAACGGGCTGTGGACGCCCAGCGGCGACCTCACCACCGACAACTACCTGAAGGCGTGGTCGGACGGGAACGCCCGCACCTACCTGCTGAACTCCTTCCTCGTCACGGTCCCGGCGACGGCGGTCTCCGTCGTCCTCGGCACCCTGGTCGGCTACGCGGTCGCCAAGCTCCGCCCGCGCGGCGCCGGCCTGATCACGCTCTTCTTCGTCGCGGGGCTGTTCGTCCCGCCGCAGGTCCTGCTGATCCCGCTGTTCAAGCTGTTCAACGTCAACGGCCTCTACGACACGCTGTGGCCGATGATCATCGTCCACGGCGGTTACGGCATCTCGCTGTGCGCCCTGGTCATGCGGAACTTCTTCCGCTCGGTGCCGGACGAGCTGCGGGAGGCCGGGCTGATCGACGGCGCGAGCGAGCCGCGCATCCTGGTGTCGGTGATCCTGCCGGTGGCGCGTCCCGCGCTCGCGGCGCTGGCCACGCTGCAGTTCACCTTCATCTGGAACGACTTCCTGTACCCGCTGGTGTTCACCCGCTCGGACGAGGTGCGGACCGTGATGGTCGGCATCCTCTCCCTGCAGGGCCAGTTCTCCGTGGCCTACGGGACCCAGGCCGCGATGGCGGTGCTCGCGAGCCTGCCCACGATGGCCGTCTTCATCGCCTTCCAGAAGCACTTCATCGCCGGCATCACCACCGGCGCGGTCAAGGGCTGACCTTCACAACCTGAGGAGAACCACTGTGATCCGACTGGGGATCATCGGCTGCGGCCGCATCTCGGACCTGCACGCCCACGCCTACCTCGACCACCCGGAGGCGACGATCGTCGCCGTCGCCGACCCCGACGCGGCCAACCTCGCCACCCGGGGCGCGGCCTGGGGCGTCCCGGAGAGCGGCCGGTACCAGGACTACCGCGACCTGCTCGCGCGCTCGGACGTGGACGCGGTCGAGATCCTGGTGCCGCACCACCTCCACGCCCCGATCACGCTCGACGCGATGGACGCCGGCAAGCACGTGTCGCTGCAGAAGCCGATGGCCCTGTCGATGGACGAGGCGGCCCTGATGGTCCGCGCCGGGCACGAGCGCGGTGTCACGTTCAAGGTGTTCGAGAACTTCGTCTTCTACCCGCCGGTCGTGCGCGCGAAGGAACTGGTCGAGAACGGCGAGATCGGCGACCTGCTGAGCATCCGCATCAAGTCGAACCCGGGCTGGAGCCCGACGGCGTGGGACGTCCCCGCCGCCGCGTCGGCCTGGCGGATCGACGAGTCCAAGTGCGGCGGCGGGCCGCTGGTCTTCGACGACGGGCACCACAAGTTCGCCATCGCCTGGTACTTCCTCGGCCTCGCCGACCGCGTCCACGCGTTCATCGGGTCCTCGATGGACGGCGTCCTGGACTGCCCGTCCATCGTCAGCTGGCACCACCCGGACGGCCAGGTCGGCTCCCTCGAGGTGGCCTACTCCCCGGACCTGCGGCTCCACACCGCCCAGTACGCGCAGGACGACCGCGTCGAGATCACCGGGACGCGCGGCGTCATCTGGGTCACCCGCGGGCACGGGCGGATGCTGGACGTGCCGCCGGTCATCCTGTACCGCGACGGCGAGACCCGCGGCTTCTCCGACATGCCGACCGGCTGGGAGAGCAGCTTCCTGAACTCCGGGAGGCACTTCGTCGACGCGCTCCGCGACGGCACGTCCCCGTCCCTGACCGGCGAGGAGGGGGCGGAGGTCCTCGCCTTCGCGCTGGCCGCCCAGGAGTCGGCGAAGACCGGCACCGCCGCGGCACCGCGGGTCGCCGGCCGGGACGGGGACGCCGCCGCGGCCGGCCGGGGGCGGGGCCTCCCGAGGGAGGCCGGTCTTGGGTGACCTCGTCGCGGCGGTGGACCACGGGACGACCAGCACCCGTTTCATGGTCTTCGACCACGGCGGCCACGTCGTCGCCGGCGCGCAGGTCGAGCACCGGCAGATCCTGCCGAGGCCCGGATGGGTGGAGCACGATCCGGTCGAGATCTGGAACAACACCGTCCAGGTCATCGAGAAGGTGATGGCCGACACCGGGCTCGGCCCGCGCGACCTGGCCGCTCTCGGCGTGGCCAACCAGCGGGAGACGACCGTCGTGTGGAACCGCCGCACCGGACGCCCCTACGGCAACGCCGTCGTCTGGCAGGACACCCGGACCGACGCCCTGGTCGGCGCCCTCGCGTCCGACGACCGCGGACGGCTCGTCCGGCACCGGACGGGCCTTCCCCCGGCGACCTACTTCTCCGGGGCCAAGCTGCGGTGGATCCTCGACAACGTCCCGGACGCCCGCCGCGACGCCGAGGCGGGCGACGCGGTCTTCGGCACCCTCGACACCTGGCTGCTGTGGAACCTCACCGGCGGCGTGGACGGCGGCGTGCACGCCACGGACGTGACCAACGCCAGCCGCACCATGCTCATGGACCTGGAGACGCTCGACTGGGACGACGAGCTCCTGGCGGTCTTCGACGTGCCGCGGTCGGTGCTTCCCGAGATCCGGTCGTCGGCCGTCCCGGACGGCCACGGCCTGACCACCGCCACCGGGCCGCTGAAGGGCCCGGTGCCGCTGACCGCCGTACTCGGGGACCAGCAGGCCGCCATGGTCGGACAGCTGTGCCTCGCCCCGGGGGACGCCAAGAACACCTACGGCACCGGCAACTTCCTCCTGCTCAACACCGGCACCACCCTCGTCCGGTCGGACCACGGACTGCTGTCCACGGTCTGCTACCGCTTCGGCGACGAGCCGCCCGTGTACGCGCTGGAGGGATCGATCGCGGCCACCGGGGCGGCCGTGCAGTGGCTGCGCGACCAGATGGGCATCATCCGCGACGCCGCGGAGATCGAGGCCCTCGCCCGCCAGGTCCCCGACACCGGCGGGGCCTGCTTCGTCCCCGCCTTCTCCGGCCTGTTCGCGCCGCACTGGCGGCCGGACGCGCGCGGCGCCCTGGTCGGGCTGACCCGGTTCAGCCACAAGGGGCACCTGGCGCGGGCGACGCTGGAGGCCATCTGCCACCAGAGCCGGGACGTCGCCGAGGCGATGGAGAAGGACTCCGGCGTGAAACTGACCGTCCTCAAGGTGGACGGCGGCGTCACCGCGAACGACCTGTGCATGCAGATCCAGGCGGACCTGCTCGGCGTCCCGGTGAGCCGTCCGGTCGTCGCGGAGACGACCGCGCTCGGCGCCGCCTACGCGGCCGGCCTCGCCGCCGGCCACTGGACGTCCACCACCGAACTTCGAGACAACTGGCACGAGGACCGCCGCTGGCTCCCGGAACGCTCCGACGAGCACCGCGCCGCGGCCCGCGACGAATGGCACCGGGCGGTCGCCCGGGCGCTGGACTGGGTGGAGATGTGATGACGACCCGAGCTCGGACCCTCGGCCCGCGGGCGCGCCGGGAGGCGGCGCGGACCCTCGCGGACACGGACCTCGACGTGCTGGTCATCGGCGGCGGCGTCGTGGGCTGCGGCGCGGCGCTCGACGCGGTCACCCGCGGCCTGCGCGTCGGCCTGGTGGAGGCCCACGACTTCGGCTCCGGCACGTCCAGCCGGTCCAGCAAGCTCATCCACGGCGGCCTGCGCTACCTGGAACAGCTCAACTTCGGGCTCGTCCGGGAGGCGCTGCAGGAACGCTCCCTCATCCTCAGCACCCTCGCCCCCTACCTGGCCCGGCCGGTGCCGTTCCTCTACCCGCTGCGGCACCGGGTCTGGGAGCGCCCGTACGTGGGCAGCGGCGTCCTGCTCTACGACACCATGGGCGGACGGCGCGGCGTCCCCGGCCACCGCCACCTGAGCAGGAGGCGGGTGCTGCGCGAGTCCCCGGGGCTGCGCGACGACGCCTTCGTCGGAGCGGTGAAGTACTACGACGGCCAGACCGACGACGCCCGCTACACCATGCTCCTCGCCCGGACGGCGGCGCACTACGGGGCGGTCTGCCTCAACCGCGCGCAGGCGGTGCGGTTCCTTTACGACGGGTCGCGCGTCGCGGGCGCGGTGGTCCGCGACGGGGAGACGGGCGAGGAGCACGAGGTGCGGGCCCGGCGCACCATCAACGCCGCGGGCGTGTGGACGGACGAGATCCAGAAGATGGGCGGCGCGCGGGCGCCGTTCGACGTCCGGGCGTCCAAGGGCGTCCACATCCTCGTCCCGCGGGACCGGATCGAGCTCTCCGCCGGGATCATCAGCCGGACCGAGAAGAGCGTCCTGTTCATCATCCCGTGGGACAGGCACTGGATCATCGGCACCACCGACACCCCCTGGGACCTGGACCTCCGGGACCCGTCCGCCAGCCGGAGCGACGTCGACTACATCCTCGACCACGCCAACGAGCTCCTGAAGAACCCCCTGGGCCGGGACGACATCGTCGGCGTCTACGCCGGACTCCGGCCGCTGCTCGCCGGGAACAGCGCCGAGACCGCCGAGCTCTCGCGCGAGCACGCCGTGGCGAACCCGGTCGAGGGCCTCACGGTCGTGGCGGGAGGCAAGTACACGACGTACCGGGTCATGGCCAAGGACGCGGTGGACGCGGCGGTCCGCGACCTGCCGGAGAAGGTGCCGGCGTCGTGCACCCACCGCCTTCCGCTCCTCGGGGCGGACGGCTTCGCGGCGGCGTGGAACCAGCGCGCCCTGCACGCCCGCACGAGCGGCCTTCCGCAGTGGCGCGTCGAGCACCTGCTGCGCCGCTACGGGACGCTCACGACCGAGCTGCTCGACCTCGTCGGTGAACACCCGGGTCTCGGCGAGCCCCTGGAGGGGGCGGAGTCGTATCTCAACGCCGAGATCTACTATGCGGCGCTCGCCGAGGGGGCCCTCCACCTGGACGACCTGCTCGTCCGGCGGACCCACGTCTCGATCGAGACGCCCGACCGGGGACGCGCCGCGGCCCGTCCGGCGGCGCGGATCGCCGCTCCGCTGCTCGGCTGGGACGAGGCCGACCTCGAGCGGGAGGTGGCCGCGTACCACGCGCGCGTGGAGGCCGAACTGAAGGCGGAGGCGGCCCTGGACGACCGCGCCGCGGACGCCGTCCGCCGGGAGGCCCTCGCCGGCTGAGCGCTCCCACGAAAGACGTGGGCGACCGCGGGTCCTGACGCGGTCGCCCCTCGGCGGTTCCCGGCCCGGCCACGTCCGTTTGTGCTGGTGGGGCGGGGGTAGAAACCGCTTGGTGATGGGGGAGGGCCTGAGGGGGGCCGGGGGACGGTCGCGCGCGCCCACGGTCATCGTGGTGATGGGCGTGTCCGGAAGCGGGAAGTCGACCATCGGACGGTCGCTCGCCGCCCGGCTGGGCTGGGAGTACGTCGAGGGCGACGACTTCCACCCGCCGCGGAACATCGCGAAGATGCGCTCCGGCGCACCGCTCGGCGCGTCCGACCGGCGACCGTGGATGGACCGGCTCGACGCCTGGATCCGGAGCAGGCTGGCCGAGGGCCGTCCCGGTGTGCTCGCGTGCTCCGCGCTCAAACGCGACGACCGGGACCGCCTCGCGGGCGACCGCGCGGACGTCGCCATCGTCTATCTGGACGGCGACCGCGACCTCATCGCCCGCCGGATGCACGCCCGCGTCGGCCATTTCTTCGATGCGGACCTGCTCGACAGCCAGTTCCGCGAACTGGAGCCGCCCGCCTCGGACGAGGACGTGCTGAGCGTGTCGGTCGCTGGTTCTCCGCAGGTCATCACCGACGACATCGTGGCGGCGCTGACCACCTCGGCGTCAGACCCTCCGGACCCTCCGCACCCTTCGGATCCGAAAGGTCCGGCGACAGGGTGAGTCTTCGAGACGGTACGTGTCGAGCGACGCTGGGGGGAGACTTCGATGCGCGCTGAGCAGATCACCGATGCGGTGGCCTTCCACGGGGAGGGGCCGGTCTGGTCCCCGGCATGGGGAGGGCTGCGATGGGTCGACATGCTGGCCGGCGACGTGCTGTCGCTGAGGGCCGACGGCACCATCGGCAGGCGGCACGTGGACGGTGTCGCCGCCGCGCTGCGCCCTCGGCGCGGCGGCGGCGCGGTCATCGGGGTGGAGCGGGGCTTCGTGCTGGAGGACGCCGACGGCACCCTGACGCGCCTCCCCGAACTCTGGACCGATCAGGGGATCCGGATGAACGAGGGCGCCTGCGATCCGGACGGCCGCTTCCACTGCGGGTCCATGGCCTACGACAAGAGACCGGGCGCGGGTGCCCTCTACCGGCTCGACCCGGACGGCGCCACGGCGGTCGCACTCAGCGGGGTGACCATCTCGAACGGGCTCGACTGGAGCCCGGACGGCGCCCTGGCGTACTACAGCGACACCGCCACGCAGCGGATCGACGTCTTCGACTACGAGGGGGCGTCGGGTCTGACCGGGCGTCGGGCCTTCGTGTCGGTGCCGGCCGAGGACGGTGCTCCGGACGGCCTGACCGTGGACGCGGAGGGCGGTGTGTGGGTCGCCCTGAACCAGGGCGGTGAGGTGCGCCGCTACACGCCAGCCGGCGTCCTGGACGAGGTGGTCGAGGTGCCGGTGCGGGGGGTGACCGCGTGCGCCCTGGGCGGGCCGGGCCTGGACGAGCTCTACATCACCACGTCGCGTGAAGGGCTCGCCCCGGACGAGGTCCCTGCCGCCGGCTCGCTGTTCCGGGCGGCGGTGGGTGTGAGGGGCAGGCCGGTACGCGGCTTCGCCGGATGACGAGCCGGCCGCTGACACCGACCGCTAACACCGACCGCTCACGTCGGCCGTTCAGGACGACCGCTCACGTCGGCCGTTCCCACCGGGCGATCACGTCGGCTGCTCACGTCGTCGGGCCCGCTTTCGCCCGGGCCAGGGTCACGCCGCTGGCGATGACGCCGATGTGGCTGAAAGCCTGCGGGAAGTTGCCCATGAACGTGCCCGTCGTCGGGTCGATCTGCTCGGGCAGCAGCCCGAGCGGGCTGGCCCGTGCGCACAGCGAGTCGTACAGTTGCCCGGCCCGTTCGACGTCGCCCTGCAACGCGAGATTGTCCACCATCCAGAAACTGCACAGCAGGAACGCGCCCTCGTCACCGGCCAGGCCGTCGGGCGACTGGTCGTGCAGGTAGCGGTAGAGAAGGCCGTCACCGGCGGAGAGGCGTTCGGCGATGGCCGCGGTGGTCGCCGTCATCCGCGGGTGGTCGGCCGGGACGACCTTCCGCAGCGGGAGCGCGAGCAGATTGGCGTCCAGGCTCCCGCCGCCGTCGATGTGCTCGCTCAGGGTCCGCGCGTCCTCGTCCCAGGACCGCTCCAGGATCAGGCTGCGCACCCTGTCGGCCGCGGCGCGCCACCGGTCGGCCGGCCCGGGCAGGCCGAGCCGCTCCACGATGCCGGCGGCCCGGTCCAGGGCGACCTGGCACATCCCGGCCGAGTAGGTGAAGACCCGGCCCTGGCTGCGCACCTCCCAGATGCCCTGGTCCGGTCGGCACCACGCGTTCTCGGCGGTCCGGGCGAGCTCCACCAGGTCCGACCACAGCGCGGGCTGGAGATCACCGCCGGCGCGCAGCCACTGGTCGGCGCAGTCCAGGACCTCGCCGTAGATGTCGTGCTGGCGCTGGTCGGCGGCGCCGTTGCCCCAGCGGACGGGCGCGGACCCCCGGTAGCCCGCCAAGCCCGGGTCCTCGACCTCCAGCGGGACGGACCCGCCGCGGACGGTGTACATGATCCGCGGTTCCCGGCTGTTCTCGAAGGCGTCCAGGACCCAGCCGAGGAAGGCGTCCGCCTCGGTGCCGAACCCGACGCGGCGCAGCGCGAACACGGCGAAGGCGGCGTCCCGGATCCAGGCGTACCGGTAGTCCCAGTTGCGGATGCCGCCGGTCGGCGCGGGCAGCGAGGACGTGGGCGCCGCCACCAGCGAGCCGTTGAGCCAGTCGTCGCACAGCTTCAGCGTGATCGCGGCGCGCCGCACCATCGGCTCCTGCGGCCCGTCGTAGTTGAAGGACGCCATCCAGCGGCGCCATGCCGCGGCGGTCTCCCGGAGCACCGCCTCGGGGTCGAACCGGTGGTGGCGGTGGACGCGCCCCCAGGCCAGCGTCAGGTCGAGACGGTCGCCCCGCTGCAACTCGTACACGGCCTCCAGGTCGGGCAGCGGGCGGTTGCAGCGCAGGTGCAACCGCAGGTCGGGATGCCTGGGCACCTCTACCGCGAGCCCGCTGGCCAGCACGCGTGCCTCCGCGCCCCCGCGCGGACGCAACTCGACCCGCACGCGCACGGTCCCCTCGACCACGACGGCGGACCGGACGAGCTCCGCCCGGCTCGCGCCCGCGTCGTCGGAGAGATCGGCGCCCCTCCGCAGTCCCATCGCGTCGGTGAGCCTGAGCAGGCCTGCCGGGCCGCGCATCTCGGTCACCAGCACCGCGGTGTCGGGTTCGTAGTACTGGCGCGCCTCGCGCAGATCCTCGACGGTCACCGCGAAATGCCCGCCGTGCCGGTGATCGAGGAGGCCGCACAGCAGCGGGTCGCTGTCGAAGCGGGGCAGGCACAGCCACGGGATCACCCCGTCCAGTCCCACCAGTGCCGCCGTCGCGCCGTCCCCGACCAGCCCCAGGTCCTCCAGCCGCGGATAGCCGTCGGGGCGGTGGACCGCACGGAACGGCGGATCGAGATCGAGCATGTCGGCTCCTGGCTCCTTCTCCCCAAGGACGGGACTGCCGCCACCGGGAAAGCGGCGCCCTCCGCGGCACTAGAACGTGATGAGAACCTTCACCACGTCTTCGAGTTTCTTGTCCGCCACCTCGAAGGCCCTTTCCATCTCGTCGAACGAGAACCTGTGCGTCGTCATGCGGGTCGGATCGACCCGCTTCGTCTCCAGCATCCGCAGCAGCCGCTCCATACGCAGCCGCCCACCCGGGCACAGGCCACTCGCTATCGTCTTGTCCGCCATCCCGACCCCCCACTCGACGCGGGGAATGCGCACGAACTCGCCTTCGCCGTAATAGCCGACATTGGAGACCGTCCCGCCGGGCTTGACGACCTTCACGGCGGTCTGGAAGGTGGCGTCCGCGCCGAGGGCCTCGATGGCGGTGTCCACCCCCTGGCCCCCGGTCAGCTCGAGGACCCGCTCGACGACGTCCTCTTTGGTGAAGTCCACGATCTCGTCCGCCCCGTAGGCGCGAGCCAGTTTCTGCCGGGCGGGCACCGACTCGACCCCGATGACCAGACCGGCGCCCAGGAGCCTGGCCCCCGCGGTCGCCATGAGCCCCACCGGCCCCTGGGCCAGCACCGCCACCGTCCCGCCCATCGGGATGTCTCCGTGCTCGGCGCCCATGAACCCGGTCGAGAGCATGTCCGCGCAGTACACAGCCGCCTCGTCGGACACCCCGTCGGGGATCTTCGCCAGGTTGGCGTCGGCGTGGTTGACATGGAAGTACTCGGCGAACACCCCATCCTTGGAGTTGGCGAATTTGAAACCGCCCAGTGGCCCACCGGACTGCGACGGAAATCCGTTCTGGGAAGCGGCGTCGCCCCAGTCGGGGGTGATGGCGCCGACCAGGACCCGGTCTCCGGGCCGGAAGTCCCTCACCTCGGACCCCACTTCGTGAACCGTTCCGACCGCCTCGTGCCCGAGGGTGAGGTCTTCCCGCGGCCCGATTCCGCCGGCGACCGTATGGGAGTCCGAAGTGCAGATCAGGGCGGCGGCCGTCCGCACGATCGCGTCCAACGGACCCGGCCTCGGCGTCGGCTTGTCCAGCAGCCCGACCCGCCCGATCTCCTTCATGACGAACGCTTTCATGACACCGCCTTCTCCGAGTACCGCAGCCCACTCTTCTACCGGCGAACTGCATTCTTCCCACGGGGAACTGCTTTCTACCTCGGCGCCACCGGCCCCAACACCCGCACAATTCGCTCTGCATTTAATTCCGCTTTAATATTCCTTGGCCCCCACGCAGTCAGGCCGTTGGCGTCCCAAGTTCGGCCGAGTGGCGCACCGGACGCCGTCCCGACCATGATCATGAACGGGTACGGTCGGGACGGTGGTGTTCACGGAGACGCCGCTCACCGCGGCCATGCGCGACGCCGTCCTGGCGGAATGGGGACGGCGTGTCGAGGACGGGCCGGTGCGCCTGTACGGCGGCGAGGAGTCGGCGGCGTACAGGTCCGGCGACCTCGTCATCCGGGTCGGTCCGCTGCAGCGGACCAGTGCCGAGGCCGAATGGTGCCACGCGGTCGCCGTCCACGCCGCCGCGTCCATGCCCGAGGCGGTCGCAGCCCTGCGCACGCGCGGCGGGGCCACGGTCGTCCGCGTCGAAGGACGTCCGGTATCGGTCTGGCCGTTCGTCGAGGGGGAGTGGCCGGACGCCGACGAGGAGCCGATGCGCTGCGAAGGAGCGCGGCTCCTCGCGCGACTCCACCGCGCCGTGGCCGACTTCCGGCCTCCGGCGCGTCCGGTTCAGGGGTGGCTGGAGATCGGCCTGGACGGCAGGCCCCCGGCGGACGCTCCCGCCCTCGCCGACCCGCGGCTCGACCGCTGGCTGGTCGAGTTCCATCGCCGCCGCCCCCTTCGGCACCCGCTGCACGGCGACTACTACATCGGCAACACCCTGGCCCGGGACGGTCGGCTCGTCGCGGTCCTGGACTGGGACGAGGCCGTCGTCGGCGCCCCCGAACTGGAGGTCGCCTCGGCCGCGCTGGAGTGGACCGACGAGTTCTCGGCGACCCTCGACCAGCGCCGCCGGTTCGTCGCCGACTACCACGAGGCGGGCGGAACGGCGGGCGACATGGACGACGAGACCGTCGTCCAGCTGATCCGGCACCGGCTGCGCCGCGAGGCCGCGTACTTCGAACGCGCGCACCGCCACATCGACCCGCACGACGACGACCGCGACTACCATCGCCGCCGCGTCGAAGCCTTCTTCGCCCTCCGCCCCTGAAGCCGCACCTCGGCGGCGGACGAGGGAGAGTGCTCACCGGACTCCAGGTGACAGGCGTGCAGAACTTCACCGCCTGGGCGCACGGCGACCCCAGCGCCGAGCGCTTCGGCCTGACGCCGGTGGGACTGCCGATGGGCGCCGGGTACGCCGCGGGCAACCGGCTGGTCGACACGTATCTGGCGGCGACAGGGCAGACGGCCGCGCAGGCCCTGCACGCCGGCAGCTCGGAGATCACGTGCGACGGGCTCCGCGCCCACATCGCCGCACTGGAACAGGAGCGGGACCGCATCGAACGGCAGATCCGGTCTGTGCGCCACACGCTCGAGGCCCTGCGGGCGGGGTGGAACCGCGGATGGACGTCATGCTGGCGGGGTTCAACGACCGCTACAAGGACGAGGTGATCTCACGCTGGGGCGAGCGCGCGTTCCAAGTGAGGACGACTGGTGGCACGGCAAGTCCTGTGACCAGCAGCGGGCCTGGAAGCAGGCTACCGAAGACCTCGTTGCCGCATGGGTCGCCGCGGTGAAGGCCGGGGTCTCCCCGACGTCGGAACGCGCTCAGTCGCTGGCCGCCCGGCACGTCCAGTGGCTGAGTCAGATCCCGGGGACCCCCACGGCCGACGGTGACCGGGAGCGCTCGATCGAGATGGTGAAGGGTCTGGGGGACCTGTACGTCAACGATCCCCGCTTCGCCGGCATGTACGACGATGCCGCGGGGGCGATGTTCGTCCGCGACGCGCTGCGAGAGTACGCGCGGACCCGGATGTAACCCGTGTGCTGCGCAGACGCGCTACCGGCGGCTGACCAGCAGCGTCGAGCACATTCGAGGGCCCCTCAATCACCCTGCTCGGCTGGCTTCGCGCCACGTTCTGCCGTGACCAGTACGGCGATCCCGTCCAGGATCCGGTCGAGGCCGAAGGTCACGTCATCGTCGACGACGTCATCGGTGTAGTCGTCGCCGTCCATCATGGAAGCCAGGACGGAGTGACCGCGTTCGCGCAGCCGGGGCAGGAGGAACCGGGCCACGGCGTCCGACTGCGCCGGAGTCGCGGTGCTGGACCGCAGGTCGCGTCGCATGCCGCCGATCTGCCGCGCATAGCCGTCCAGGACGAACGCACAGCTCAGCGCCTCGGTGGGGGTCAGCCCGGCGCCGGTCAGCACTTCCAGGATCGCCTCGGTCCAGTCCAGCAGGTTCGGCGTCACCGGGGCCCCGCGGACGGGGAGGTCGCACAGCCAGGGGTGGACGTCGAACCGGTCGATCATCGCCCGCGTCCACCTGTTCGCCGCCTCGCGCCAGTCTCCCGACCCGGACGCCAGGTCCGGCGCCGTGCCCCAGGCGGCCTCGGCGACCAGAACCAGCAACTCGTCCCGGGACCTCACATACCGGTAGATCGCGTTGGCGGTCAGCCCGAGCCGCTGGGCGATCCTGGGCATGGACAGGGCCTCGAACCCGTCCGCGTCGGCCAGTTCGACGGCCGCGCGGACGATCTGCTCGACGCTCTGCGACGGCTTGCGCCCGAGCTTGGTCGTCTTGACGGGGACGCCCCACGCCAGGGCCAGTCCCGGCGGCAGCTCGGAGTCCTCCGTGACCGACATCCGTGGCCTCCTCCGCTCGACCGGGAACCCTGCCCGCCCGACTCTACCTTGACTTCGTGTGCGCCCCACACCTAAATTAGTGTGACCCACACACAAATAGGGAGCGCGACATGAGACCGCTGTATCGACACCCCGCGCCAGGCCTCCAACGGCTCGGCACCGTGGTGGTGCTCCTCACCGCCGCGTTGCTCTCGGGTTCGATGGTCGGAGGAGGAGCGGCCGAAACGCCGTCACCGAACCGCGGCGACCACGGCCCTGCCGCCTCCACCGTGGTTCGGACCGATGACGGCGCCGTCCGCGGCAGGGTCGACTCGACTGCCAGGGTGTTCCAGGGGATTCGGTACGCCGCGCCACCGGTGGGCGACCTGCGCTGGGCCTCGCCGCAACGGGCCAAACCATGGCGGGGAGTACGGGACGCCACCAAGCCCGGCAACCGCTGCCCCCAGGCCGCCGGGCTGATCGATGCGCCCAGCACGACGGAGGACTGCTTGTTCCTCAACGTCACCACGCCGCGCGTCCCCGGGAAACGGAAACTGCCGGTGATGGTGTGGTTCCACGGCAACGGGTTCATCAGCGGCGCCGCCGGCCTGTACGGCGCGCGGCGGCTGGCCGCCGAGGGCGACGTGATCGTGGTCAGCCCGAACTACCGGCTCGGGATCTTCGGATTCCTGGCCCACCCGGCGCTCGACCACGGCAAGGCCCGGAACCTGTCCGGGAACTTCGGCCTCGAGGACCAGCAGGCCGCACTGCGCTGGGTGCGGCGCAACGCCGCGGCGTTCGGCGGTGACCCCGGCAACGTCACGATCTTCGGCGAGTCCGCGGGCGGGACCAGCGTCTGCGCCCAGCTTGCCGCGCCGACTTCGGCTGGGCTGTTCCATCGCGCGATCGTGCAGAGCGCGCAGTGCACCGGTGACAAGTGGTCGCCGGGACCCCCGACCTGGTTCCCCCTGCCCCGCGCCGAACGTCAGAAGAACGGTCTCAAGGTGGCGGTCAAAGTCGGCTGCGCCAACCCGGTGACCGCGGCGGCCTGCCTGCGCGCCAAGTCCGTCGGCAAACTGGCCAAGTGGTCCGACGTCGGTGTCGGGTCAGGTCCCACCGTCGGCGGGGGTTTCCTGCCGCTCAGCCCGGAGCGCGCCTTCGCGACCGGTCGCTTCAACCGTGTCCCTGTCATGCAGGGAACCACTCGGGACGAACACCGCCTGTTCACCGCGGCGATCGAGGTCGCCACCAAGAAGGTCACCACCCCGGCTAGCTACCGCGAGCAGCTCGCCGCCCTGTTCCGCCCGGCCGACATGCGCCGCGTTCTGGTCCGGTATCCGGTCGCCAGGTTCCACTCCGCGGGCGAGGCGCTGTCCGCGGTCGTGACCGACTGGGCCTGGGGATGCCCCGCCGAGGACCGGGACCGCGCACTCGCCGCGCACACTCCGGTCTACGCCTACGAGTTCGCGGACGAGACGGCGCCGTGGTTCACCACCCTCCGCGCACCCGACTTCCCCACCGGCGCGTTCCACGGAGCCGAACTGCAGTACCTGTTCGACGACGAGCAACTCCCCGGCCCGCAGACGCCCGCCCAGCGACAGCTCTCCACGACCATGATCAGCTACTGGTCCCGGTTCGCCGCCACCGGCAACCCCAACAGCAGCGGCCGACCCGGCTGGACGCAATTCCAGAGCGACGGCTGGGTGCAGTCACTCGCCACCCCGATCGGCCGGGCCGACCGCAACGCGGAACACCAGTGCGCCTTCTGGAAGACCATCGACTCCTGACCTGACCCCACGAAATCCGGCCCCCCTCACCGCCGACCCTCCTCCCTCTGACGCCACTACCTCGACACCGTTCCGGGGAATCCGCACAAGGGCAGCGAACACCCGTTCGCATACCCGAAAAGCAGCCCGCGCCCCGACCATGCCCGCGGACGCGTTGCCAGACCACAAGGAGGAGCAAGGGTCGGCCCGGCCACTGGCACGCGCGGGAGTTCGGGACGCACTTCCGAACTCCCGCGCCGGAGCGCCAGCCGAGTTACGTCATCCGAACAGATCGCCATCGCATAGGACGGCTATGTCGCCCCGAGTCGGCGACGATCTCAGCGATTCGGCTGTTGCGCAGATTATTGCCTGTGATTCTGGCGGTATTGTCTGCTGACTTCTGCACGCCAGCTCTACTTGCGGATTTTTTCCAGATTGGCCCGCGCCGTCTTGGTAAGCGGATGGTCAAAACCAAGGATGCTTTCGCAGTCAGCCAGCGTGCGTGTGAGCAGGGGGATCGCGCGGCGCGGGTTTCCCGCCGAACCGTAGGCAGCCGCGAGGTTGTTCCGCGTGTTCAGGGTGTCGGGATGATCGCCACCGAGGACCCGTTCGCAGTCGGCCAGAGTGCGTTCGTACAGCGGTATCGCACGGCCTGGGGCCCCCGCCGAATCGTAGGCGGCTGCGAGGTTGTTCCGCGAGGTCAGCGTGTCGGGGTGGTCGTGGCCCAGGACTCGCTCGCGGTCGGCCAGGGCACGTTTGAACAAGGGGATCGCGCGGCGCGGGTTCCCCGACTCCCGGTAGGCGGCTGCGAGGTTGTTCCGCGTGTTAAGGGTCAAGGGGTGGTCGTGCCCCAGGACCCGTTCGCAGTCGGCCAGGGTGCGTTTGCACAGCGGGAGGGCCCGCCACAGGTCCCCAGCCTCGCGGTAGGCGCTCGCGAGGTTGTGCCGTGTGTTCAGGGTGCTCGGGTGCTCGTCGCCGAGGACCCGTTCGCAGTCGGACAAGGTGCGTTCGTACAGCGGGATCGCACGGCGCAGGTCCCCCGCCGTCTGGTAGGCGCCCGCGAGGTTGTTCCGGGAGGTCAGGGTGCTCGGGTGGTCGTCCCCGAAGAGCCGGGCGCGGTCGGCCAGGACGCGTTCGTACAGCAGGATCGTCCGACCCAGATCACCTGCGGCCTGGTAGGTGTAGGCGAGGTTGTTCCGCGCGTTCAAAGTGCTGGAGTGGTCGTCGCCGAGGACCCGTTCGCAGTCGGTCAGGATGTGTTCGTACAGCGGTATCGCCCTACCGGGATCACCTGCCTCCTGGTAGGTGAAGGCCAGGCTGTCCCGCGTGTTCAGGGTGTCCGGGTGGTCGTCGCCCAAGACTCGTTTATGGTCGCTCAGGGTGCGTTCGAGCAAGGGGATCGCCCGACTCAGATCCCCCGCCGACTCGTAGGTGACCGCGAGCTTGTACTGCGTGTTCAAAGTGTCGGGGTGGTCGTCGCCCATAATTCGTTTGTGGTCGGTCAGGCTGCGTTCGAACAGGGGGATCGCGTTGCCCAGATCTCCCGCCGTCCTGTAGCCACCCGCGAGGTTATTCCGCGCGATCAGCGTTTTGGGGTGGTCGTCGCCGTGGAGGCGCTGGTTGGCGTTCAGAGCACGTTCGAAGTAGCCGAGGGCGCGCGTCAAATCTCCCTGCTCGATCAGGAAGATCGCAGTGTGGTTGACGAGCAGGCTGGTGGTGCTGGTGTCGGTGGCCTCAGGGGCGTGTTCGGCTAAGGCGTCGATGTGGGGGAGCAGGGCCCGCCAGGTGGGCCATCCCGCCGGTGCGTTGAAGTCGGTGGGGGTCGCTTGTTTGAGCAGGTCGGTGGCTTGGTGTCGGGCGTTGTCGATGTCGGTGGACCGGCGGTGCGGGTCGGCGTCGGGGTGGTCGGGGGTGCGTGGGTCGGGGGTGCGGGCGACCGCTTGGACCAGGCGGTGGACCGTGACCGTGTCCTCTTCCAGGCCGATCATGTTGTAGGCGGCCAGGTCGCCCAGCGCGGTGGTGATCTCGACCGGGTCTCCCAGCGGATCCAGCAGGTTTCGGGGGATGTCTTCGGGTGCCCACCAGGCCAGGATCCGCAGCACGTGGCCCGCCAGGGGCGTGTCGGTGAGGGCGTCCAGGGTGAGGCGCCAGATCCGGGCCATGGTGCGGGACGCGTCGCTGCCGCGCGCGGCCCGGTCGTACATCACCGCCGGCTGCTCTTCCAGCATCGCCAGGTATCGGGCGGGGGTGATGCGGGTTTGCCGGATGTAGGCGGCGGCCTGTCTGAGCGCCAGCGGCAGGTACCCCAGCTCGGCACACAAGGCGGCGTCCCCATCCAGGCTCGCGTCCGGGCGTCCGGTGGTGATGATGCCGCGCAGCAGCTCCAGTGCCTCGGCGGGGCTGAGCACGTCCAACTCGACCAGTGCCGAGGCGATGTCGTCCCAGCCTTCCCGCAGCCGGCTGGTGATCAGGAACCGGCCATCTGGGGCGCCGGTCACCAGGTCGGCGACATCCTCGGGATGCGTGACGTTGTCCAGCACCACCAGCCAACCCGCGTGGGTGGCCAGCCACTGCCGTGCCCAGTCCGCCCGTTCCGGCAATCCCACCGACGACGCCGTCGCGGTGTCGCGGGCCAGCTCCGGAACCAGCATCTGAGCCAGCTCCGCCAGCCCCGCGGTGACGCCCGCCGCGGAGTCGGCGGTGATCCACCAGGTCAACGTGTGGTCGGCGGCGTGCCGGTGCGCCCAGTGCGCGGCCAGCGTGCTCTTGCCCACCCCGCCCAGACCGTGCACCGCCTGCACCACCGTCCCGCCCGGACCCGCCAACGCCACATCCAACTCGGCCAATTTGCCTACACGACCGACGAATCTCTGCGTGCGGAACGGCAGCCGCGGCGCCACCCCCAGCGGCGGGTCAACCTCGTCGGCGCGCGGCAGCGGTACCGCCTGGTGGACATGGGTGGACGACCCGATGACGTCGCGCCCAGCGGCCACCGCCCCAGGACCTGACGCGTTCACCATCAACGCGTCCCCCCTCTCCCCACTCGACTGCCGGGCTGGGTTACCGGACTGCGGGGTGCGCTTGCGACGTCCGCTGCCTTTGCGTCGGCTCATGACGCCGCCGCATCGGCGCCGGTCACCTCGGTACGCGAGTCCTCGACATCCCCGCCCGCTGCGATCGCCCCCGCCCCTGAAGCGGACGTCTCCGCAGCCGGACTCGCCTCAGGCGGTCCGGGCGGCACGGCCCCCGTCCCCGCCGCGGGCGCGCGCCGCACCTGGGTGGACGACCCGCGCACCGATCCCCCGGCCGCGATCGCACCATCCCCCGACGCCGACACCCCCGCCGCCGGCGTCTCGGGTTCGACCGTCGCGCGCATGGTCAGCCACCACATCACACCCGCCCCCACGACTACGGACGCCGCCGTCGCGACCCACGTCACCACGTCCCACCCCTGGGTCGCCAGCCCCGTCGCCACGTTCACCACCGCACCGACCACCACACTCACCGCGGCCACAACCCCAGCCGCCCGTGCGCGCGATCGCTCACCACTCACGGCACTCATCGCCACCTCCACAGCAGCCAACGTCCCAGCCCCCTGCGACGCTCCACCGGCATCCAAGACACGCCGACCCGCCCAGCCCGTGCCACCTCGCCATCAAGCCTCCATGCGCCTGACCGCCGCCGTCCAGCTAAACCGGCGTATCCGGACGACAAGGGCCAGGAATTCGACGGCAGCCCGGCCGAACACGGCCACGCGCGGCCCGGACGTCGACGAGCCCAGCGAGTAGCCCACACCTTCGTTTCTAAGCACGTGTTACGTCACCGACGACCGTCACGAACATGCGGCCCGCCCGGGACAATGACCCGGCCAAGCTTCGGACAGAGTCCGCCACAACCCAGGAGAAACGGACCGCCAACCACGGGCGCAGAACGGACGAGCGACAACGACTCGATGACGATCGGCCGAGGGCGATACACCCGCCGATCGTTGGGGGCGAGGGCGAGCGGCGGGAGGCGATGGCGCTGACGGTCATCGGACCTGACGTCGGTCAGCTCGACTATCGCCTGGGGAACCTCCGGCGGATCCGGCGGCGTCCTCGAGCAGAAGCACGTCGAGGAGCACGTGGATGCCGCTTGCATAGTCAGCGCCGCGCCGTCCTCGGCTCGGTCGCCAAGCTGGTCTCCTGCTCGCTGAACGGGGTGGCCTCGGTGATGCCGCGCCCTGGTGGCGGTTTGGGGAGGCCGATACGAACCGGTGGGGGTGGGCTGATAAGGGTCGCGGTGTGATGGGGGATCGAGCTGCTTTGCCTGCGCGTCCCGCTCGGGGCGGTAGGTGGGTTGATCGCCGGGCGGTGTTGAACGGGATTTTGGGAAAGCTGGCGACCGATGTTTCGTCACTGGTTGCTGCGAGCGCCCAGGAACGCCGCGACCATCCCCGAACCGACCAGAAGGTCAGGACACGTCCGCCGCGGCTCACGCGGCGGATGCCCACCGGTCTTCACACCGACTTCTGCAAGCGCCGCGACAGGGCCGTATGATCCGCGGAACACGCCTTGGTGTGGGAGGGACCAGCCTGCGGATCAGGCTGGTCCCTCGGGATCAGGGGAGAGGACCGGCGGAGGCTGTCCCTGGCCGTTCGGTCGCCATGGGCAGATCCTTCTCAGTTGGCGCAACGGCTGGTCGTGTCGTCTCGGCTGGAGCGGCATGCCGCCGACGGGCGGCGCGGTGGAAGGTTCCAGGGTTGACGCGGGGAGTGACCGGGTCAGGCGCCGGTGGCGATGGTGCCCCATATCGTTCCAGCCGCCGTGTCCGTCGCCGCCGTTGTTGCTGTAGGCGTGAACGGAGTTGTCGGTGTTGGTGACGAGATAGTCGGCCATGCCTTCGCCGGTCACGTCGGTCAGGGTGACAGCGTTCTGGTCGGTGGTGAGTCCCCTGGCCGTTTGCCCGTAGTTGGCCCAGCCGCCGTGGTTGTCGCCGCCGTTGTTGATGTGGGTGGTGATCGAGCCGTTGTCGTTGATGACGTTGTAGTCGGCGCGGCCGTCACCGTTCATGTCCGCCAGCCGAATACAGGGGCCGCTGCCGAAGCCCGTCCCCCCGGCGACCCCCATCAGTGCAACCCAGCCTCTGGAAAAGTCGCCCCCGCGGTTCAGCCAGGTGGACATCGAACCGTCGTCGTTGACGATGTTGTAGTCCGCCCGGCCGTCCCCGTCGAAGTCGGCGAACCGCACCCGGGTCCGGTCGGTGGTCAACCCGACCGCGACCTGCCCGAGGTTCTCCCAGCCGCCGTGCCCGTCACCACCCCTGTTCAGGTAGACGAAGACGGCCCCGTTCGGGTTGAGGAGCAGGTGGTCGTCCCTGCCGTCACCATCGAAGTCCGCCCAACCGAACCCGGCCCGACCCTGCCTCCGAACCAGCCCGCCCGTGTCGGACGCCGCCCGTCATCCGCGCGTGCGCGATGGAGCGCTGCGGCCACCCGAAGGGGGCGCTGCCGACGTATCCGGTATTGGTGGCGCGTTACTCCACTCCCGTGATCTCGTCCAGGTAGACCGACTCGGTCGCGCAGGAGCAGGCTCAGGGGCAGGAGTTGCCTTTGTCTACCATGCCGTATTTGCCTTGATCGCCCGAGAGCATGACAAGGGGAACGAGAAAGTCGTGGCGGGATTTGCACCTGGTGGTCGCAGACGCCCTCACCCGACGGCCGATGATTTGCAGCTCCACACTCTGGACGCAGTCCTCCCACGGCTCGCCGTAGCCGTTCACGGTGCCGGAGCCGTATTCGGTGAGGTCGGCGGACGCAACGCCTCCCAGGGCATCAACATCACCAGCGCGCCAGACAGGACGCCTCCGACCTTCCAGAAGCTTCATTCTGCTCTCTCGTTTTGGTCGGCCTGAATCTTCGGTTCTCCGAAGGGGTGCACCTGTAGCTCGGAGACCTCTGCCTCCAGATGGGCAGGCGCCATCAAGTGGCCTTTTCGTGCTGCTTCTGAGCGGCACTGTATTTGCTTCCAAACCTGCCTACTATGCATAACGTGCGAAGTTCCTTGCTCATTAATGCGGGAAGATTCGAGGCGCGATAGCAGAGGCCGGCAGGGGCCCCATAAGCCCGGATGTGGTCGGTCTTGACGCTCGAAGAGAACTCTGGAACGTGTCCGCGCCACTGGCCCTTGACACTCGCGATCACCGAGCACGCCTACCGCGCCGCCCGGTCGGTGGCGGAGGGGTGGGGGTGCGGTGGTGGCTGGGGGAGGAGGGTTGTTGGGGCGGCCTAATGGGGTGGGGGGATGTTGTGGGGGACGACAGGTCGGGGAGGCTGCGGGTTCGCGAGTGTGGGGGCATGGATGTTGGGGTGATCGGGGACATCGAGCGGCTTGTGAGGTGCGAGTCGCCTTCTGAGGATCTGGAGGCGGTCGCGCGGAGTGCGGAGGTGGTCGCGGACGTTGGGCGCGCGCGGCTGGGGAGTGAGCCGGAGCGGATCGTCATCGAGGGGCGGACGCATCTGCGGTGGCGGTTCGGCGGGCGGCCTCGGGTGCTGGTGCTGGGGCATCACGACACGGTGTGGCCGGTCGGGTCGCTGGAGCGGCATCCGTTCGAGGTGCGGGACGGGGTGATGCGTGGGCCCGGGTGCTTCGACATGAAGGCCGGGTTGGTGATGGCGTTTCACGCGATCGCCGCGCTGGACGACCGTTCGGGGGTGACGCTGCTGGTCACCGGGGATGAGGAGCCCGGGTCGCCGACGTCGCGGGAGCTGATCGAAGACGAGGCGCGGCGGTGCGAGGCGGTGCTCGTGCTGGAGGCGGCCGGGCGCGGCGGGGCGTTGAAGACCGAGCGCAAGGGGGTGTCCCGGTACGAGGTGCGCGTGACCGGGCGGGCGGCGCACGCCGGGCTCGATCCCGAGAAGGGGGTCAACGCCGCCTTGGAGGCGGCCCACCAGCTGGTGGCCGTGGCGGCGTTGGGCGGCGGCGGGACGACCGTGACGCCGACGACTCTGAGGGCGGGGACGACGGTGAACACGGTTCCGGCGGGAGCCGTGTTCGAGGTGGACGTCAGGGCGTGGACGGAGGCCGAGCAGCGGCGCGTCCACGCGGCGATGATGGCGCTCAGGCCGTGTCTGGACGGCGCGGCGGTGGAGGTGGTGGGCGGGCCCAATCGTCCGCCGCTGGAGGCCGGGGCGTCGCGGGAGCTGTTCGCGTTGGCCGAGCGGATCGCGGATTGGCCGCTCACCGCGACGGCCGTCGGCGGGGCGTCCGACGGCAATCTGACGGCGGGGATCGGTGTCGCGACGCTGGACGGGCTGGGCGCGGTCGGCGGGGGTGCGCATGCCGACGACGAGCATGTCCTTGTCGCCGAGCTTCCCCGCAGGACCCGTCTGCTGACCGGGTTGCTGGGTTGTCTTCTCGGACGAAACGGCGGGCTTGGTTCTGTTCGGCAGGACCAGCTGTCCGGAGAAGCGCTCTGGAACCATGCCTGCCGTGACTGAAGTGGAGATCCGCCTCCTTGCGGAGGTCGGCGACCTGGAAGCGGTCCGCCGCCTGTACGAGGAGATCTGGCGGACCGGGGCGACCGGCACGCCCGTGACGGCCGACTTCCTGCGCGCGCTGGCGAAGGCGGGCGGCTACGTGAGCGGGGCCATGGAGGACGGCGAGCTGGTGGGAGCCTGTTTCGGCTTCTTCGCTCCGCCGTCGTCCGAGGCCCTGCACAGCCACATCGCCGGCGTCCTGGCACGGGCGCAGGGACGGAACATCGGCTTCGCGTTGAAGGTGCACCAGCGGGAATGGGCGCTGAACCACGGCGCCCGCGAGATCTGGTGGACCTTCGACCCGCTGATCCGCCGCAACGCGCACTTCAACCTGGTCAAGCTGGGCGCCGACGCGACCGAGTACCTGCCGGACTTCTACGGCCCGATGGACGACGACATCAACCGCACCGACCCCACCGACCGCCTGTTCGTCCGCTGGCACCTGGCGTCGGCGCACGTCGAGGCCGCCTGCGCGGGCACCCCGCGGACGGCGACGGCGTCCGGACCCGCGCTGCTGGCCCCGGGCCGGGACGGCGGGCCGCGGATCGGCCGGACCGCGGCGAGCGTCGTCACGGTGGCCGTCCCCGACGACGTCGAGGCACTGCGCGAGCGCGATCCGGCGCTGGCGTCCGCCTGGCGCATGGCCGTGCGGGAGGTCCTCGGCGGACTGCTGGACGACGGCGGCACGGTCCTCGGATTCGACCGCGCCGCCGGATACCTCGTGGAGAGAGCATGAAGATCGAAGGGGTGGAGGTCCGCACCCTGCGGATGCCGCTGGTCGCGCCGTTCCGCACCAGCTTCGGCACCGAGACCGTGCGCGAGGTGGTGCTGCTGCGCGCCGTCACCGACGAGGCCGAGGGCTGGGGGGAGTGCGGGGCGGGCACCGCGCCGCTGTACTCCTCCGAGTACACCCACGCCGCCGTGGACGTGCTGAGGCGCCATCTGGTTCCGGCGGTGAAAGAGGTGCGCGGCGCGCACGAGGTGGGGCCGGCGCTCGCGGCGTTCAAGGGCCATCGCATGGCCAAGGCCGCGCTGGAGACCGCGATCTGGGACGCCGAGCTGCGCGGACGCGGCCAGCCGCTGAGCCAGGCCCTCGGCGCGACCAGGACGCGGGTCCCGTGCGGGGTCTCGGTGGGCATCACCGACACGGTTCCGCAGTTGCTGGACGTCGTCGCGGGATACCTGGAGGCGGGCTACCAGCGCATCAAGCTCAAGATCGAACCGGGTTGGGACGTCGAGCCGGTGCGGGCCGTCCGCGAGCGTTTCGGCGACATCGCGCTCCAGGTGGACGCCAACGCCGCCTACCGCTCCAGCCAGGCCGGGCATCTGGCAAGGCTCGACGCCTTCGACCTGGTCATGCTGGAGCAGCCGCTCGCCGAAGACGACCTGCTCGGCCACGCCGAGCTGGCGAAGCGCCTCACCACCCCGATCTGCCTGGACGAGTCGATCGTGGACGCCCGCGCGGCGGCCACCGCGATCACGCTCGGCGCCTGCGAGATCGTCAACATCAAGCCCGGCCGGGTCGGCGGCTACCTGGAGGCCAGGCGCATCCACGACGTGTGCGCGGCGCACGACGTCCCGGTGTGGTGCGGCGGCATGCTGGAGACCGGCCTCGGCCGGGCGGCCAACGTCGCGCTCGCCGCGCTGCCCGGCTTCGGGTTCCCCGGCGACACCTCGGCGTCCGACCGGTACTACACGACCGACATCACCGAGCCGTTCCGGTTGGAGGACGGCCACCTCGCCGTGCCGACCGGTCCGGGCCTCGGCGTCAGCCCCCTCCCCGAACTGCTGGACGCCGTGACCGCCGAGAAGGTGTGGCTCCCCTTCGCCGGCTCGGCGGTGGTCCCGGGCGCGGACGCGGTGGGCAGGCCGTCCGGCGTCCCGGCGGGCGGCGGCGGGGTGGAGGTGGCGTCGGACCGGTCGGAACGCATGGCATGATCTCGTCATGGTGAACGAACGATCACGTACCGGAGCAGCCGCCGCTCCGGGCGTGCGCCCGGCTCCGTGACCAGCCTGGCGCGGGTCCTGGAGGAGTTCGGCTCGACCCTTCTGGAGCTGGTCTGCGGGGAGCTGACGCAGCGGGAGATCGGCGGCGTCGTCATCTACGACCCGCTCGACGAGCCGGAGGTGCCGGCGGACGCCCTGGTGCTGGGTGTCGGGCTGCACGAGGACCTGGCGGGGTTCGTCACCCGGCTGGGGGAGCGCGGGGCCCTCGGCCTGGTCGTCCGCGCCCCGGTCACGCCCGACGCCGACCTGCTCGCGGCGGCCGAGAAGTCCGGGACGGCCGTCCTGGCGTTCGCGCGCGGCGCCTCCTGGAACCATCTGGCCGGGATGCTGCGGACGCTGTCGGGCGAAGGCGACCCGTACGGCGCGTCCGGCCAGGCCCGCTCCGGCGACCTGTTCGCCGTCGCGAACGCGATCGCGGCGCTGCTCGACGCGCCGGTCACCATCGAGGACCGCAACTCCCGGCTGCTGGCGTTCTCCAGCCGCCAGGACGAGGCCGACCCCTCGCGCGTCCAGACGATCCTGAGCCGCCAGGTCCCCGTGCACTACACCCGGATCCTGGAGGAGCGCGGCGTCTTCCAGGCGATCTACCGCAGCGAGCGCCCGGTCTTCGTGGCGCCGCTGCCGGAGTCCGGCGAGCTGCCGCGGGCGGCGATCGCGGTGCGGGCGGGCGACGAGATCCTGGGGACGATCTGGGTGGTCGTCCCCGAGCCGCTGGACGAACAGCGCGGCGAGTCGCTCTACGAGGCGTCCAAGCTCGTCGCCATGCACCTGGTCTGGCAGCGCGCCGACGCCGACAGCGAGCGCCGCATGCGCGCCGACCTGCTGAGCGCCGCCCTGGGCGGCGGGCCGGAGAACCGCGAGGCCGCCCGCCGCCTGGGGCTGCGCGACGAGCCGGCGATCGTCATGGCGCTCACCGTCGCCCCGGCCGCCGCCGAGACCCCGGCCCAGGTCGGCGCGGAGCGCAAGCGGCTCGCCGACGCGTTCGCCATGCACCTCACCGCCGCGCACCCGCGCTCGGTCACCGCCCTGATCGGCGACGTCGCCTACGGCGTCCTGCCGCTGGACCGCGGGGGCGCGGAGGAGCGCGCGACCCTGATCGCCGGCGAGTTCCTGGCCCGGGTCGGGTCCCGGCTGCGTCCGCTGATCGGCGTCGGCCGCCTCGCCCGGGACGGCTCGGCGCTCACCCGCTCGCGCTCCAGCGCCGAGCAGGCCCTGCGCGTCCTGCGGGCGGGGGTGCTCGACCGGCAGGTGGCGCTGCTGGACGAGGTGCACATCGAGGCGCTGCTGCTGGAGCTGTCGGACCTGATCCCGCAGGCCGACCTGCCCAGCGGCCCGGTCGCCCGCATCGCCGCCTACGACCGGGAGCACCAGGCGAACCTGATGGAGACGCTGCGGGCCTGGCTGGACGCCTTCGGCGACGTCGCGCTGGCGTCCACGGCGATGTTCGTGCACCCCAACACGTTCCGGTACCGGCTGCGCCGGGCGGCCTCGGTCGGCGGGATCGACCTCGGCGACCCGGACGCCCGGCTGGCCACGATGATCCAGCTGCGCCTGATGGCCATCAGGGCCGCAGGCCGAAACTCCTGACCAGGAACGCCAGCCACTCGGTGTCCTGCTCGACCGCCACGTCGTGGCCGGTCGCCGCGCCGTGCCCGGCGTCCTCGAAGACGTGCAGCAGGATCGGGGCCCCGCCCCGCTGGGCGGCCTGGAGACGCGCGGCGAACTTGCGCGCGTGCCACGGACGGCACCGCGGATCGTTCGCCCCCGCCTGGATGTAGAGGGCGGGGAACTCCCGCTCCCGGACCAGCTCGTACGGCGACAGTCCGAGGAACCGCCGGACGGTGGCGGGGTCCTCCGGATCGCCCCACGCCTTGCGCAGCACGAACTCCAGGTACGGGTCGCGCGTCCCGCCGATCAGGTCGAGCAGCGGCGCCCGCGGCAGCACCGCGTGCCACAGGTCGGGGCGCGTCGTCGCGGCGACCCCGCACATCAGCCCGCCGTCCGAGCCGCCGGTGAGCGCGAGCCGCCCGGCGGACGCCCGTCCGGTGGCGAGCAGGTGCTCGGCGACGGCGACGAGGTCGGAGTCGCGCACCTGCTTGCGCTCCCGGTGCGCCGCCATCCACCAGTCGTGTCCGAACTCGCCGCCGCCTCGCAGGTACGCCTGGACGACGACGCCGCCCGCCGCGACGAAGGCCGCCAGGTCGGCCTGGTAGGCGGGCAGCAACGGCACCCCGGCCGCGCCGTAGGCCGAGACCAGGACCGGCGGTCCGGGCGGGCCGGGCGGAACGTCGCGGCGGGCGACCACGTGGAAGGGGATCGGGACGCCGTCCGGGGCGACCGCCTCGTCCACCTCGACCGTGGCGTCCAGCCGCACCGCCGGATCCACGAGGGTTTCCAGCGGCGCGCCGGGCCGGTGGGCGTGGACGCCCCAGGAGGTGGTCAGGGTGGAGAAGGCGAACAGGAAGGACGGCGCGGGGTTGCCCACGGCCAGCCCGGTGAGGGGGAAGAACGGGGAGGACAGCGCGCCGCGCCCCGGCAGCGGCACCTCCTCGACGACCGCGCCGTCCCGGTCCAGGACGCGGACGCGCGCGAAGGTCGCGTCGAACCCGCTGAGGTACAGGTGGTCGCCGACCGGCGTCAGCGAGCGCAGGACCGTGTCGCTCTGGGGGACGAGCTCGGTCCAGTCCGACGGGTCGTCCAGGGAGATCGCCACGACCCGGCCGCGCGGGGCGTCCACGTCGGTGACCGCGATGTAGCGGTCGCCGACGATGTGGCCGGCGACCGAACCCTTGCAGCCGGTGAGGAACGGGCGCCACGGCTCCCCGGTGCGCCGGACCGCGATCGGGAAGGGCGCGCCCACCCGGTGCGCGGCGACCTCCCAGCACCCGCTCGTCTGGATCAGCGTGTACTCGCGCGAGTCCCCGACCGGGACCGGTTCCAGCGTCGTCCCGGTGCCCAGCCGGTGCAGGAAGACCGCCTGCCGGAACTCCGCCGGGGGGCCGGTGAGCGCGAAGAAGTAGAACCCGCTGGAGTCGGGCCGCCAGGAGACACCCCCGACCCACGCGCTGTGCAGGACCTGGGTCGGTGCGCCGCTGAGGTCGCGGCCGGTGGCGGTGTCGATGAGCCGGATCGTGTTGTGCTCGCTGCCGTCCTCGCAGATCCCGACCGCGAGGACGCCGCCGTCCGGCGAGGGCGCCAGCCAGGACGCCAGGCCCGCGCCCAGCGAGGCGAGCACCCGGCCGTCGCCGTACGGGGACGCGGAGACGACCAGGTCCGGCCCGGCGGTGCGGAACCACCGTCCGGCCGCGTATCTGGGCAGGTCGGGACGGGCTCCGGCGTCGTGGGCCAGGATCAGCGCGCGGACGGCGTCGCGGTCCACCCCGTCGAAGGCCACCGAGGTGGCGAGGGCCGCCTGCGCGCGCTGCCAGTCCCGGACCTCGGGCGTCTCCTCCTCCAGCCAGCGGTAGGGGTCGGGCACGGCGATCCCGGCGACGTCCGCGACGACCTCGACCGTCCGGGTGGGCGGGTACTTCATCGGTACTCCTCGAACTCGGCGCGGAGCCGCTCGAACGCTCCGGGGACCAGGTCGGCGTGGTCGAGACGGACGAGCGCGTCGAAGCCCTCGCCGGGTTCGTCCGGATCGCCCCGGTCCCGCATCTCAAGACGGACGTCGCAGTCGAACGGCCGCGCCGAGCGCCGGACGAAGCGGATCACCGGACCGGAGCGGTAGGTCATCCCGACGACGGCCATGGCGGGACCGAGCGCCGCGTCCAGCAGGGCGCCCATCATCGGACGCCCCTCCAGCGGCGTCCGCTGGACGTGCCCGTTGTGCGCGCTGACCACCACGCGCTCCTCGCGTTCCAGCACCCAGCGCACGGTGTCGGCCATGAACGCGTCCCTCGGATAGGGGTCGCTGTCGCCGATCGGCTCCCTCTCGTCGAGGAAGGCCGTCAGCGACGCCGCCGTGCGCCGCACCACCGCGTCCGGCGAGCTCCCGGCGTGGACGGCGAGGGCACGCAGGTCGCGGAGCAGCGCGTCCCGTTCGGCGGACGGCATCGCCGCCCACCGCACCGCCGCCTCGGTCCGTCCGCCCAGGTCGCTGCGGCGGACCAGGTCCCGCAGGTCCCGGCCGGGCGTCCGCTCGGCGATCACCCGGACGGCGGGCCCCGGTGAGGTGGACGACCCGGGCAGGTCCATCCCGTAGAAGCCGACCCCGGCGGCGCGCATCCATTCCAGCTGCCGGTGCATCGGCGCGGCCTCGCCGAAGCGGTAGGTGATGCCGTCGCGGGCCACGGCCGCGACATCCGCCCCGGCCGCCGCGTCCGCAGCGTTGCCCGGGACGCCGCGGAGCCAGGCGTCGACGCCCAGCCCCTCGGCGAACCCCGACTCCATCACGAACGCGGTGAAGCCGTGCTCCTCGACCAGGTGGCGCAGGATCCGGTGCTTGAGCTCGTAGAACTCGGTGATGTTGTGCGCGCTCTCGCCGAGCGCCACCACCCGCACGTCGCCGGGCGGCTCGATGATCAGTCGTGGAAGTACCATTGCTCCGGCGTGTACAGGTAGCTCAGCAGGGCCTTGAACGACGCGGTCGGCCCCGACAGCGTGTTCTTCCAGACGACCAGGGTGTTCGGCGTCGGGAAGAACAGCACGGGCAGGTCGGTGGCGAGCGCGGTGGCCTCGGCCGAGAGGGCCTTGGGGTCGGCGCCGAACGTCGAGGCGTTGATCAGCTTGTCGGTCGCGGGGTTGGCGTAGGAGCCGAGGTTGAAGCTGCCGTCGGTGTTGAACACGGTGTTGCTGCTCGGGTAGCCGACGGCGAGGTAGAGCGGCCCGTTGTCCTGCATCGCCCATTCGTTGGTCTTGGCCGGGGCGAACGGGTTGCCGTAGTTCTGGTACATGAAGTTCAGCGACTTGGTGACGATCTTGGCGTCGATGCCGAGCTTCTTGGCCGCCGAGACGAACGCGATGTCGCGGGCGCCGACGTAGGCGGGGGTGTTGGCCGAGGCGATCGTGAACCGGATCGTCTGCCCCTGCTTGATCCCCGCCCCGCACCGCGCGGGCTGCTCGCAGGTGGTCGCGCCGCCGGGCACGACCTTCCAGCCGTGGTCGGTGAGCAGTTTCTTCGCCGCCTCCGGGTCGTAGGGGTAGGGCGGCCTGTCACCGAAGGACGGCGGGTAGGGCGAGTCGGCCCCCACGGTGCTGTAGTTCTCCGACCCGGCGCCGTCGTAGATGCCGCGGCTGGTGATGTACCGCTTGCCGTCGATCAGCCGCTGGAGCGCCTGCCGGACGTACGGCTGGGCGATCACCTTGTCGAAGCCGTCGACGGTGTTCCTGAAGTTGATGGTGAGCGCGTCGAAGCGGGCGGGGGCCGGGCTGCTGTAGACGGTGTAGCCCTTGGCCTTGAGCGCGGCGGCCTGCGAGACGAACGTGGAGTCCAGCGTCCCGACGGTGAGGTTGCCCGCCTTGAACTGGTTGAGCACCGCCGAGGCGGAGGTGAACGCCTTGAAGTCCACCTGGTCCAGGCGCTTCTCGCCCGGCCCGCTGTAGGACCTGTTGGCCGTCAGGGAGAACGAGCCGGTCGTCGGGTCGAAGCTCTTCAGCTTGTAGGGTCCGTTGACGACCTGCCAGAGCGGGTTGCCGGCGAAGGTCTTCTGGTCGGCCGACTGCTTGGTGAGGTAGGTGTAGATCGCCTTGGCGTTCCTGGGCTGCGAGCTGTCCAGGTGCGGTCCGCCGGTCCTGGCGATGTTCCACTCCTGGGACGGCATGACGTACAGCAGCGCCAGCATCGACAGCAGGTAGGACGGGTTGTAGGCCGTCTTCAGCGTCAGCGTCAGGGTGTCGGGCGCGGTCGCCCTGGCGGTCACCCCGTCCGGGAACTGGCCGGGGGTGTAGAAGCTCCAGTTCGCCGGGCTCTCGGCCAGCGCCGCCTTGAGCAGGTCGAGGGAGAACACGACGTCGCCGGCGGTGACGGCCCGGCCCGTCGACCACTTGTAGTCCTTCATCCTGATCGTGACCGTCCTGCGGTCGGCGCTGTAGACCGGCGGCTCGGCGAGGCTCAGCGCGGGGTCGACGATCTGGCTCCCGTCGCCGCTCGGCCGGTACAGCGAGCGCCACAGCTGGCCGCGCGCGATCACGGTGCCGTTCGCCGAGGCGGGCGGGTAGGGGTAGATGAAGTTCGGGCTGAGGCCCGGGGTCAGTGCCACGACGGCCGTGCCGCCGTCCTTGGGGGTGCCGGTCTGCTTGGGAGGCGCCGAGATGATGCCCTTGGCCGTTCCGGCGCCGCCGCCACCGCAGGCGGTCGCGGTGAGCAGCGCGAGGAGGGTGGGCAGGGCGACGAGCCCGCTCGGGAGGCGTCCGCGCATGGTGCTAGCTCCTTGCTGAGGTGGGGCGGCCGATCGTGTCCCGCAGGGCGTCGGCGAGCAGGTTGAGGGCGAGGACGGTGAGGACGATGCAGGCGCCGACCGGCAGGACCAGCCACCAGTAGTCGGCGGAGATGTAGGTGACGCCGCTGGCCAGCTGGCTGCCCCAGTCCGCGGCGGGATAGGTCAGGCCGAAGCCGAGGAAGCCGAGCGCGGACACCACGATGATCGCGTCGGCCACCTGGAAGGTGGCGTTGACGATGATCACGCCGAGCGCGTTGGGGATCAGGTGGGTGAGCACCACCCGCCGCCGCGAGGCGCCCATGACCTTCGCCGCGAGGACGTACTCGCGGACCCGGAGCGTCAGCACCTCCCCGCGCACCAGCCGGGCCGACAGCAGCCAGGAGAAGCCGCCGATGACCAGGCTCAGCGACACCGCGTCGGCGTGGAACCGGGCCGACAGGATCAGCACGAAGAACAGGAACGGGATCGACAGCATGACGTCGACCAGCCGCATCATGACCCCGTCGACCACGCCGCCCGCCAGCCCGGCGACCGCGCCGTAGAGCGTGCCGATCGTGGTCGCGACGACCGCGGCCAGCAGGCTGATCTGCAGCGACACCCGGCCGCCGGCCATCAGCCGCCCGAGCACGTCGAACCCGTTGGTGTCGGTGCCGAGCGGATGGCCGCCGCCCGGCGGCAGGGCCGCGTTGACGACGTCCACGTCGGTCTGGTTGGTCGGGTGGAGCAGCGGGCCGAGGACGCAGAACCCGACGATGACCAGCAGGAGCAGGCCACCGGCGAGCGCGAGCGGGTGCCGTCTCATCTCCGCACCTCGATTCGGCGGTCGGCGGCGGCCACCAGGACGTCGGCGAGGAGGTTGCCGACGACGGTCAGGAGGCCGCCCATGAGGGTGTAGGCGAGGAGCAGGGGGTAGTCCTCGCGTTGCAGGCTGTTGAGGAACAGCAGGCCGAGGCCCGGGTAGTTGAACAGCGACTCGACGATGACGTTGCCGGCGAGCAGCGTCGGGACGAGCGTCCCGACCAGGGTGATCAGCGGCATGCAGGCGTTGCGGAGCAGGTGCCGGGTCAGGACCAGCCGTTCGGGCAGGCCCTTGGCCCGCGCGACCCGGATGTAGTCCTGGCCGAGCTGGTCGAGTGCCGAGGAACGCTGGTACTGCGCGAACACCGCGACGCTGCCCGCCGCCAGCGTGATCACCGGCAGGGCCATGGCCCGCGGGTCGGTGAGGACCGCCCACGGCGAGTGCGACTGGGACGCCTCGGCGGGGAACAGCTCCAGTTGCTGGCTGAACACCGCGATCAGCGCCAGCCCGAGCAGGAACGACGGCGTGGCGTACAGCATGTAGGACACGGCGGTGGCCGTCCGGTCGATCAGGCCGTTGCGCCGGACGGCCTGCAGGATGCCGAGCGGCACCGCGACGGCCAGCGCCACGACGAGCCCGGCCAGCGACAGCATCGCGCTGCGGCCCGCGTTCTGCGCGATCAGGGTGGAGACGTTCTCGTTCAGCTTGTAGGACCGGCCGAGGTCGCCGTGCAGCAGCCGCTCGAGGTAATCGAGGTACTGCACGACCACCGGCCGGTCGAAGCCGTGCTGGTGGTCGAAGGCCGCGACCGCCTCGGGCGACACGCGCTGGCCGAGCACGATCCGGCCCGGACTGTCCGAGACCAGGTGCAGCATGAAGAACACCACCGCCGAGATCCCGAGCAGGACCAGCGCCGAGACCACCAGCCGGTTCAGGACGTACCTAGCCATCGCGTCCCTCCTGCAACGGGTAGTGGCAGGCCACCTGGTGGCCGCCGGTCAGCGACGTCATCGGCGGCTCCACCTGTGCGCACTTGTCGGTGGCCAGGGCGCAGCGGGTGCGGAACCGGCATCCGCTGGGCGGATCGACCGGGCTGGGCGGTTCGCCGCGCACCGGCGTCCCGGTCCGCCCGCCCTCCGGAACGGCGGCCAGCAGGCCCGCGGTGTAGGGGTGGGCCGGGGCCCCGAACACCTCCTCGGTCGTCCCCGTCTCGACGAGCTTCCCGAGGTACATGACGCCGACCCGGTCGGCCAGGTACCGCACGACCGCCAGATCGTGGGAGATCACCACGGCGCTCAGCCCCCGTTCGGCCTGCACGCGGCGCATCAGGTTCAGCACCTGGGAGCGGATGGAGACGTCCAGGGCGCTGACCGGCTCGTCGGCGACCAGCACCCGCGGGTCCAGGGCGAGCGCGCGGGCCAGGCCGACGCGCTGGCGCTGCCCGCCCGACAGCTCGTAGGGGTAGCGGTCCAGGACGCTCTCGGGCAGCCCGACGTCGTCCAGCAGCCGCCTGACGCGTTCCCGCCGGTCGCCGACGTCGTGGATCGCCAGGGGCTCGCGGAGGATCCGCCCGATCCGCATCCTCGGGTCCAGGGCGGCGCCGGAGTCCTGGAACATCATCTGGACGGCCCGGCGCGGGCGCGTGACCCTCTCCCCGGCGAACACGATCTCGCCGCGGTCCGGCCGGTCCAGGCCGACCAGCAGGCGGCCCAGGCTCGACTTGCCGCACCCCGACTCGCCGACCAGGCCGAACGTCTCCCCGGCCGCCACCTCGAAGCTGATGCCCGACACCGCCTTGACGGTCCGGCGTCCGGTCGGGTGCTCGCGGACGAGGTCGACGACGCGCAGCAGCGTCTCCCCGGTCTCGCCCCGTTGGAACCGCCCGCGGTCCGCGGACGCGACCGGGCCGTCGACCGGATGCCAGCAGGCGAAGGTGCCGGTGAACGGCGGCAGCTCCGCGCGGCACCTGTCGGACGCCGCGTCGCAGCGGGGCGCGAACGGGCAGCCCGGCTCGGGCCGCGCCAGGTCGGGCGGGGAGCCGGGGATGCTGAACAGCTCCTCGCCCCTGTCCTGCGCGAGCGTCGGGATCGACGACAGCAGCGCCCGGGTGTAGCGGTGCCGCGTCCGCTCGAAGATCTCGGCGGTGGGCGCGGACTCGGCCAGCCGTCCGGCGTACATCACCGCGACCCGGTCCGCCCGCTGCGCGATGACCCCCATGTCGTGCGTGATGAGGATCATCGACAGGCCGCGCTGGGCCCGCAGCTCGTCGAGCAGGTCCAGGATCTCGGCCTGGACCGTCACGTCCAGCGCCGTGGTGGGCTCGTCGGCGATGACGACCTCCGGCTCGCAGACCAGCGCCATCGCGATCATCACCCGCTGGCGCTGCCCGCCCGAGAGCTGGTGCGGGTAGCCGTCCCGCCGGACGCCGACCCGGGCCAGCATCTCCCGGGCCCGGTCCCGCGCGGCCCGCCGGGAGGCGCCGCGGTGCAGCCGGACCGGCTCGGCCACCTGGTCGACGATCCTCTTGGTGGGGTTCAGCGAGGTCAGCGAGTCCTGGAAGACCATCGCGATCTCGCGGCCCCGGTACCGGCGGGGGTCGGCCGTGAGCAGGTCGCGGCCGCCGAGCTCGATCGACCCGCCGGTCACCCGGCCGCCGGCAGGCAGCATCCCCATGACCGCCAGGCCGGTCATGGACTTGCCGGACCCGGTCTCGCCGACGATCCCGAGGGTCTCGCCGCGGCCCAGCTCGAAGGTGACGTCCGCGACGGGTCTGACTAGCCGGTCACCACGCCTGATCTCCACGGACAGGCCGTGGACGGTCAGGTTCTTCCGCGAATCCATTGGACGATAGTGGGGGCCCTACCACGACCGGTGTTCGTCCGGTCCGGCGAATGTTCAGCCTCCGTTTCGTCCGGGTGCACATACCGCCGCCCGCGCATCCGCAGGAACATCCGCACGGGCATCCGCGCGGGCATCCGCTCGGACGTCCGAAGGCGCGCCGGACCGGACGTCCGCGCGGCCGGTGTGCAGATAGAGCGCCCTTCCCCGGCCGTCATCGCCCAGGAACGCCACCGGTCCGCGGCCGGGCGCGACGGGCAGCAGCGCATCGCCGCGCCAGCCGACCAGCTCGGTCCGGAACGGCTCGTCGCCGAGCTCCGCCGCGATGCCCAGCGGCACCTGGTCCAGCCACAGCCGGCCTTCGGCGTCCTCGCTGACCGTGGTCCGGCTCGTGGACGACACGTAGGTGCCGGCGACGCGGCGCGCGTCCGGGCGGGCCGCCGGATCGGGGACCGGCTTCTCCGGCTGCTCCAGCACCCATCCGCTGATCTCCTCCCGCAGCGGCTTCGGATTCCCGCCGTTGGTCAGGACCACCACGACCACCTCACGTGCCGGGTCCACGCGCAGGATCGCCGACTGGCCGATCGTGTTCCCGTCATGCCCGAAGACCAGGCCGCCGGGCAGGTCGTACAGCTCCCAGCCCAGCCCCCACGCCGTCCCCCAGCCGATGTCGGGCAGCGTGACCTGCGGCTCGCGCATGACGCGCAGGCTCTCGTCGGCCAGATGCGCCCTGGCGAAGGCCACCAGGTCCCTCGCCGTCATGGCCAGCATCGACCCCGCCGGCGCGTTCGAGCGGGCCATCGCCCACACCGGGCTCGGCCTCCCGCCGAGGTGCCCCACGGCGGCCCGGTGCAGGATCGCCTCGTAGGGGTCGTTCGCCGCGTGCGTCATGCCCAGCGGGGTGAACAGGTGGTCGCGCATGCACGCGTCGAACGGCCGGCCCCGCACGACCTCGATGATCCGTCCCAGCACGCTGTAGCCCGCGTTGTTGTAGGAGAACATCGCGCCCGGCCGGAAGATCTGCGGCATCTCCGCGAGGAGGTCCACGTAGGGGGCCAGGCAGTCGTCGCCCTTGCCGGTGTCGGTGAAGACGTCCCCCTCGAAGCCCGCCGTGTGCGACATCAGCTGGCGGACGGTCACCTCGGGGAACCCCGCCCGGAAACCCGGCAGGTAGGCGTCCACCGGAGCGTCGAGCTCTATCGAACCCTCCACGACCAGCTGCATCGCGAGCGTCGCGGTCAGGACCTTGGTGACCGACCCGATTTGGAACACCGAGTCGACCGTCGCCTCCACGCCGGTCGCCGTGCTCAGCACCCCGGCCGCCTCCTCGGCCAGGTCCCCGCCGATGCCGACGGCCACGGCCACCCCCGGCACCCCGTTCTCCTCCGCCAGCCCCGGCAGCCGGACCCGCAGCCGCTCCGCGACTTCATCAAGCCTCGTCATCCGGCCCACGGTAGCCAGCCGAACCCGCCCCGGCCTCGTCCGTTCCGACCACCCCCACCGCCCCGATTCGTCCCCCCGGCCAACTCCGGGCAGGAGCCAGGACCGCACCGGGGAACCGGCACGGGTTCGCACAGGGGACGGACGGATCCGGGTTGCCGGACTGTCCGCGGTCCTCGGTCAGATGGCTTCTTTGCGCTGGAGGTAGGCGAAGGCCGCCCAGCCGGGGGCCACCGGCAGCCAGAAGGTCAGGAGGCGGAACAGCAGCACCGACGAGGTGGCGATCTCGGCGGGGAGTCCGGAGATCGTCAGTGCCAGCGTCAGCGCCCCCTCGACCGCGCCCAGGCCGCCGGGCGTCGGCGCGGCCGAGCCCAAGGCGTTGCCGGTCAGGAACACCACGACCACGGCCGTCCACGGCAGGCTGCCGCCGAACGCGCGGATCGAGGCGTCCAGGCAGACCACGAACCCGGCGGTCAGCAGCAGCGTGCCGCCGAGGCTGGTGGCGAGCTTGCGGGGCGACTGCAGGACGTCCACCAGCCGCGGCAGGACGCCGGAGAACATCGACCGGAGCCGCGCGGTCACGAACCGCCGGACGCGCGGGACGGCCAGCGCCACCGCCACCGGGATCGCGAACATCAGCAGCACGATCATGATCGTGCGGGACGGCGCCAGGTCGTGCGTGGCGGTCTGGGTGGACCCGGTGATGAACCCGAACACCACCAGCATGAGGATGTGCACGACCATCCCCATCAGCTGGGACGCGCCCACGCTGGCCACCGCCGGACCCGAGCGGATCCCGTACTTCTGCAGGTAGCGGGTGTTGAGCGCGACACCGGTGACGGCGGCGGGGGCGACCAGCTTGACGAACGACGCGGCGATCTGGACGACGACCGTCCGCCACAGCGGCAGCCGCTCGGGCACGAAACCGATGAGCATCAGCGCGGCCGCGAGGTAGGTGACGGCGGCGGCCACCGCGCCGAGCGCGACCCACCACCAGTTGGCCCGCTCGCCGATCTGGTCCAGCTGCACGCTGGTCAGCTGCGGGATGACGATGTAGGCGGCGAAGGTGAGCGCGATGATGCTGACGATCGTCCGGGGCCGGAAGCGCTCCAGCCGGACGGGCTCGGTCTCGGCCTCGGGCTCCAGCGTGAGGATCTGCTCGCGGATGCGGGTCAGCAGGTGCCGGTCGTGGCGGAGCGCCGTCCGGGTCGCCCGGGTCAGCGCGACCCGCTGCAGCAGCGGGACGGCGGCGGCCAGCGCGCCCTCGCCCAGCACCGGCGCGGCGGTGGCGACCGCGCGCTCCGCGCCGACCCGCAGGGCCAGGGTGGTGAGGAGCTGCGCCCGGTCCAGCCGCAGGGCGAGGTCGCCGGCCGCGACCTCTCCGACGTCGAACCCGACCAGGTGGGCGAGGCGCCTTCCGGTCGCTGGCTCGGTCGCGGCGCCGTCCTCGGCGCCGTCCTCGTCCGGGACGTCCGCCGCGCTGCCGGGGGCGTCGCTCAGGAGGATGGCGTGGCCCTCCAGGCGGCGGTGGGCGAGGCGGGCCGCCTGGAACCGGGCGAACTGGCACCAGACGTCGGTGAGCAGGGCGTCGTCGATCTCGTCGTCGGCCAGCTCGTCCAGGCGGCGGCCCGGCACGTGCTCGTAGGCGAGCAGCGCCGCCTCGGTGCCGACCTCGCAGGTGCCGGTGAGGCGCGGGGTGCGGACGTCCGCCGCGAACGCCGCGTAGGCCATCAGCGACTCCTGCTCCAGCGCGCGGCGCAGCGACCGGAGCGGACGGCGGTTCGTGCCGGCGCGCAGCCGCGCCAGCCGCCACAGCCGGTAGAGCAGCCCGGCGGTCTGCTGGTCGCGGTCCAGGACGTTCACCTGGAGCTGCCAGCGCCCGCGGGGGAGCGGACGGCCCGCGCCGTCGCGCGGCACCCCGTCGTCGCCGGGTGCGACCGCCACGGCGTAGCGGCGCGGCTCGTCGGCGGCCGTGGCGATCCGCCGG
>NZ_QURH01001049.1 GCF_003428695.1 Actinomadura logoneensis | reverse complement strand
CGGCGGCCCCGCCGCGCGGGGCGGTTCCGGGCAGGGGCGCGTTCCGGCGGCGGGCGGCGGCGTTCACAGGGCACGCACCGCCAGTCCGGCGAGCGCTCCGGCGGTGAGGGCCAGCGGCAGGGTGAACACCCACGCCGCGCCGATCCGGGCGACGTTCGGCCAGCGCACCCGGGTGGGGCCCTCGCTGGCCGCGACGCCGACGACCCCGGCCGCCACCGACTGGGTCATGCTGACCGGGGCTCCGGCGAACGAGCTGGCGGTGACCGCCGCCGCGGCGGCGGCCTCGGTGGACACCACGTGCAGCGGGCGGGCGAGGACCAGCCCGCGGCCGAGCCGTTCCCCGACCCGGTGCACGGCGCTCAGCGCGCCGGCGCAGAAGACCGCGGCGACGGCGGCCAGCATCAGCGGCGACACCTGGACCGGGCCGACCGCGCCGAGCCGGCGGGCCGCGGCGACGTCGCGGGCGACGCTGACCACCGCGTACATCTTCTGCCCGTCGTTGGCCGCGTAGGCGGCGCACTGGGCGCCGTAGGCCAGCACGTGGACGGTCCGGACGGCGTGCGGCATCCCGTCGAACCCCGGGACCCGGCGGGCGGCGACGCCGAACACGTAGCCGAGGCCGAGGCCGACCAGCGGGGCGGCGGCGCCGATCGCGAGGACGCCGGCCAGGCCCGACCACGAGACCGGGAGCCCCGCGCCGAGGCCCGCCCCGCCGATGCCGCCGACCACGGCCAGGGTGAGGCTGGTCGGCAGGCCGCGCAGCGAGAGCCCGACGACCACCGCGAGCGCGACCGCCACCCCGAACAGGAACGCCTCGGCGCCGTGCGGGTCCCCGAGGTCGGCGAGCCGCTCGGTGAACGTCCGGGCGACCGACAGGCCGGCCGCCTCGGGGACGACCACCAGCGGCACGACCACCAGGACGGCGAGCGCGAGCCGGGAGCTGCGCGGGTACCGGCCGCCGAGTCCGAGCAGCGTGGCGCCGTCGTTGACGCCGCTGACGTAGACGAAGCCGAGTGCCACGAGCCCGAAGGCGATCGCCCAGGTCATCGGGCCTCCGCGGGGGTGAGCTCGGCGGGCCGGACGGTGCGTCCCTCGCGCCGGGACAGCGTGGCGGCCTCGGCGATCAGCAGGGCCGCCAGGGCGTCGTCCACGGTGCACGGGCTGGGGGCGTGGCCCCGGGCCACGTCCAGGAACGTTCCAATCTCGGTCGCGTAGGCGGGCTCGAACCGCTCGCGGAAGTCGCCCCAGGAGTCCCCGGAGGGCCAGTCGACGCCGGGTTCGGCGGAGCGCAGCGGCGCCCGCTCGTCCAGCCCGACCACCCATGTCCCGGCCGTGCCCGCCAGTTCCATCCGCACGTCGTAGCCGGCCGCGTTGTAGCGTCCGCCGTGCGCGGTGGCGACGGTCCCGCCGGACAGGACGAGCAGGACGGCGCTCGCGTCCACGTCGCCCGCCTCGGCGAAGTAGGGGGCGCCGCGGTTGGCCCCCACCGCCGTGACCGCCTCGACCTCCTGGCCGGTGACCCACCGCAGCACGTCGAAGTCGTGGATCTGGCAGTCGCGGAAGATGCCTCCGGAGACGGCGACGTACTCGGCGGGCGGCGGCGCGGGGTCGGCGGTGACCATGTGGACCCGGTGCAGGACGCCGATCCCGCCGTCCCGGAGCGCCGCCCGAGCCGCCGCGTACCCGGCGTCGAACCGGCGCTGGAACCCGATCTGGACGGGCACGCCGCTCGCGGCGACCCGGTCGCGGACGGCGAGGGTCGCCGCGAGGTCCTCCGCGACCGGCTTCTCGCAGAACGCCGGGATCCGCGCCTCGCACGCCCGCACGAGGAGCTCGGCGTGGGTTCCGGTGGGCGTGGCGATGACGACCGCGTCGGGCCGGGCGGCGAACACCTCCTCCGGGTCGGCGACGCGGGCGCCCAGCGGACCGGCGAGCACCTCCGCACGGCGGCGGTCGGCGTCCGCCACGACCAGCTCGTCCACGAGCGGGTGCCGCGCCAGCAGCCGCGCGTGCCACCCGCCGATCCGCCCCGCACCCAGTAGCCCGACCCGCATCCCGTCCTCCTGTGGCCCGTCCGTCCACTACGGGTTCACGAAGTGTTCACGTAATGTTCACCTGTACGCCACCCGTGTGGCTTGGAGCACATTTGTAGTCCCGGGCTCGAGTCAAGTCAATACTTTGTTCTTACATTCTGACGTACTTACCTGAAGTCATCCTCACCTGACATCGGCGTCCGCGGGCCGCTACCAGCCGGTCTGGTCGCTCACGACGTCGAGCACCCAGACGACGCCGAACCGGTCCCGCGCCATCCCGTAGGCGGGCGCCCAGCCCGCCGGCCCCATCGGAACCACGACCGTCGACTCCTCGACGAGCTTCTCCCAGTAGCCGGTGACCTCCTCGACGGTCTCGGCCCGCACGGAGACGAAGAACCCGTTCGTTCCCTGCTCGTAGGGCATCCCCGACGGCACGTCGTAGGCCATGACGTGGAAGCCGGCGGCCGAGCGCACCTGGCCCCACATCACCTGGTCGGCCTCGGACTCGCCCTGGACGGCGCCCGCGTCCTTGTAGGTGACGACGGCGAGGTCACCGCCGAAGACGGACCGGTAGAACTCCAGCGCCGCGCGCGCGTCGCCGCGGAAGTTCAGATGGGTCGCGGTGGTGACGGACATGGTGTGCTCCTTCTGCTTCGGCGTCTTCTCCGACGAGGAAGAAGCTCGCAGCAGAAGTGGCCAGGATGTGTCCTCTACTTCATGCCGGGCTGAAGAATCCGCCGAAGGCTTTAGTGGGACTGCCGGTCGGCCGCGACGGTGCGCTGGGCCGGAACCGCGGGAACGGCCCAGCGCGCCGACGTGACCAGGTCGGCGAAGGTGCGCGCGAGCGGGGTGAGCGCGTCCCAGCTCCGGACCGCCCAGCCGACCGGCAGCGGCGGCAGGTCCGGCAGGGGCAGGAACCTCAGCGGACCTCCGGGCGCGTCCTGCCCGGGGAGGGCCGGGACGACGGCGTGCCCCACGCCGAGTTCGGCCAGCAGGATCGCGGTGTCCCAGTCCGCGACACCGGTGTCCGACGTGGGACGGACGCCGATACGGGCGAAGGCCGTGTCCAGGTGCGCCCGCGAGGCGGAGTTCTCCGGAAGCCGGATGTGCCGGATGCCGGCGAGGTCGGCGGCCGGGACCGACGTCCGGCGCGCGAGCGGGTCGTCGTCCCGGACCGCCAGCACCCAGGGCAGCTCAACAACGGGACGCTGCTCGATCCCCCGCACCGGGAGGCCGATCGTGACCCAGGCCAGATCGACCGCGCCTTCGGTGAGCGCGTCGAAACAGCTGCGGCTGGACGTCTCGGTACGGAACTCCAGAGTCGCCCCCGGGTGGCGTTGGCGGAACGCGACGACCGCCTCGGACATGAAGTGCCGCACCGTGGTCGACCCCGTGGTCACCCGCACCGACCCGGCTTCGCCGCGGGCGAGCTCGCCGAGGCGGCGCAGCGCCGAGTCGAGACCGGCCAGCCCTTCCCGGGCCGCCGCCTGGAGCACAAGCCCTTCCGGGGTGGGCACGACCCCGCGCGGACGGCGTTCCAGCAACCGCACCCCGGTCGCCCGCTCCAGCCGTTTGACGTGCTGGCTCACCGCGGACTGGGTGCAGGAGAGGTCCCGCGCGACGGCGCTCAGGCTGCCCGCCCGGCAGACCGCCACGAAGACGCGCAGGTCGTCGAAGGTCATGGACACACAGGCCAAAGTACCGGGGCGAGACCCAAGGATTTCCTTGGGGATCTGGAAGCCAACCCGAGGATTGACTGGGAGATGCCCTCTCGCGATCATCGCTGGCGAAGGGCGGCGACTCGTCCCCGTTCTCCCCCGCCGATTCCGCGCGGAGCGGGGCTGACCGGGACGGGCGCCGACCCGCGATCCAGAGAGGAAACCCGTGCACGACAGCACCTCCGCCAACGGCGACTCCGCCGCGCCCGTCGACGGCGACTCCACCACGCCCGTCAACGGCGACTCCGCCACGCCCGTGAACGGCGACTCCGCCACGCCTGTCTACAGCGGCTCCGCCGCGATGCCGTCTCCCGCCGCCATCGCGGTGCTCGGCCCGGGAGGCGTCGGCGGCCTGCTCGCCGCGCTGCTCTCCCGCGCCGGTCACCGCGTGGTCTGCATAGCGGGCGAGGAGACCGCCGACACGCTGCGCCGCCACGGCATCCGGGTCCGCAGCGGACAGTTCGGCGACTTCACGGTCAAGGTCGAAGCGGACACCGAACTGCGTGAGCCCGTCGACCTGTGCCTGGTGACGGTCAAGCACACCGCGCTCGACCCGGCGCTCGACCGGGTGCCCGCCGAGCACGTCGCCGCGGGCCTGGTCGTGCCGCTGCTCAACGGCTTCGAGCACACCGAGACCCTGCGGGGCCGCTACGGAGCGCGGCAGGTGGCGCCGGCCGTGATCCGCGTCGAGTCCACCCGGACCGCGCCGGGCGTCATCGACCACGGCAGCCCGTTCACCGAGATCGACCTGGCAGGGCCGGAGGAGCGTCTGGCTCCGCTCGCCGCGCTGCTCACCGCCGCCGGGGTCACCGCCCGCGTCCTGCCGGACGAGGACGCCGTCCTCTGGGCGAAGCTGGCCTTCCTCGCTCCGTTCGCCCTGCTCACCACCCGCTACCGGCTCCCGATCGGCGGCGTCCGGACCGAGCGGCGCGAGGAGCTCGCCGCGCTGGTCGAGGAGACCACCGCGGTGGGCCGGGCCTGCGGCGCGCCGATGGACGCCGCCCGGGTCCTGGCGCGCTACGACGCCTTCCCGGCCGGCAGCAAGTCGTCCATGCAGCGCGACGCGGAGGCGGGCCGTCCGCTGGAGCTGGACGCGATCGGCGGAGCCCTGCTGCGGGCGGCCGACCGGCACGGCGTCCCCGTGCCGATCGCGGAACGGCTCGTCGCCGAGCTGTCGGCCGGCCCAGGCATCGACGCGTAAGCGCGTTCTCACGCGTGGTGACGCGCCCCTGGCACGCCAGGGGCGCGTCCATAACGGACGAATCCCCTTAACATTCTGTACATCTCCTAGTGATGTGGACACGCCAGGCTCCTGAACGTTGCAGCCGCCGCGCAGCACGCCATCGTGACGGACTGGACGACCGCCGACCAGATCATCCCGTAGCCCCGGCCGCACCCCGCAGGCCCTGGAAGACGCTTCCGGGGCCTGCGCTCCCCCGCCGTCCCACGCGTGGCGGGCGAGGGACGCCCGCCACGCCCCGGTTCAGCTCTTCTGGTCCAGGACGCCGGTCACGATGGCGTGCAGGTTGGCGCGGAAGCGGTCGAGGACGGCCAGGTCGCGCGGGCCGACGCGGCGTCCGGCGGGGTCGATGATGCCCGCCTGGCCGAAGGAGTGCGCGGTCCAGACGATCGTGAAGGTCAGCATCTCGACGTCCACGCCGGCGCCGATGCCGGCGCGGTCGAGCACCGCGCGGACGGCGGTGGCGACCTCGGCGACGAGCGGCCCGGCGAACTCGGTCTCGATCTCCGTCACGTCCGCCCCCTCCGACAGCCAGCGCCGGATCCACAGCGCCGCGACCTCGGGGCGGTTCAGGCAGAAGGACAGGTAGGCGTCGACGAAGCCGAGCAGCGCGGCGCGGGTCTCCTCGGCCGAGGAGCCGCAGGTGTGCAGCTGCTCGAGCGCGGCGACGACGACCTCGCGCTGGGCCAGGTGGGCGCGGCGCATCACGGCGCGGTACAGCTCGGGCTTGCCGCCGACGTGGTAGGCGACCGTCGCGATGTTGAGGCCGACGGCGTCGGCGATCGCGCGGGTGCTGGTGGCGTCGTACCCGCGCTCGGCGAACAGCCGGCTCGCGGCCTCCAGGATGCGTTCGCTGCGGCTGGGACCGTCGTCGGGCTGGGCGCTCATGCGCCCGAGGCTACCGGACCCGTTCCGAGTAGGCAATCAATTGATGGAGATGAAAAGTCCAGGTCAGGATGTATTGCTCTGATCTCCATCAATTGATTGAATGAGCGCCCTCGACGAAGGGAGGACCCGGCATGGGCGCGACACGGGTGGCGGTGGTCGGGGCCGGGGCGGCCGGACTGGCCGCGGCCAAGGCACTGCTCGACCACGGGCTGGACGTCACCGTCCTGGAACGGAGCGACCGGGTCGGCGGGCTGTGGGTGCGGGACGAGCCCGGCGGGACGTCCGCGGCGTACGACAGCCTGCACCTCAACACCAGCAAGGGCCGCACGGAGTTCGCGGACTTCCCCATGCCGGCGCACTGGCCGGACTACCCGTCCGCCGCGATGATCGCCGGGTACCTCGCGGACTACGCCGACAAGTTCAACGTCACCGAGCGCATCCGGTTCGGCGCCACCGTGACCGCCGTCCGCCGCACCGGGCCGGTCTGGGAGGTCGAGTCGCGGGACGGGACGTCCGCGACGACCGCTGAGTACGACGCGGTGGTCGTCGCCAACGGCCACAACTGGGACCCCAGGTGGCCGTCCCCCGCCTACCCGGGCGCCTTCGACGGCGTCCAGATGCACGCCCACGACTACCGCAGTCCGGACGTGTTCGCGGGCAAGCGCGTGCTCGTCGTGGGCATGGGCAACTCGGCCATGGACATCGCCGTGGACGCGTCCTACGTGTCCGCGGGGCCGGTGCTGCTGTCGGCCCGGCACGGCGCGCACATCGTCCCGAAGTACCTCTTCGGCCGCCCCTCGGACGCGACCGGCGGGGCCCTCGCGGTCCTGCCGTGGCGCGTCCGGCAGCGGATCGCGCAGACCATGCTGCGGCTGGCGGTCGGCACCCCGGAGAGCTACGGCCTGCCGCGCCCGGCGGGCGGCCTCTTCCAGAACCACCCGACGATCAGCGACACGATCCTGCACCGGCTCACCCACGGCGAGGTCGTCGCCCGTCCCGGCATCGACCGGCTCGACGGCGGCCGGGTGGTCTTCACCGACGGCACCGCCGAGGACGTCGACACGATCGTGTGGGCGACCGGCTACCGCGTGACCATCCCCTTCCTCGACCGGGACTGGATCGGTGACGACCCCGAGGCGCTGCCGCTCTACCAGCGGGTCTTCCACCTCAAGGAGCCGACGCTGGCCTTCGTCGGGCTGATGCAGTCCACCGGCGCGGCGCTGCCGGTCGTGGAGGCGCAGGCCAAGCTCGCCGCCGCCTACCTCGGCGGGCGCTACGCCCTCCCCTCGCCGGCCGAGCAGCGCGCCGCGGTCCGCCGCGCGTACGCCGCTGCGGTCCGGCGGTGGGGCCGGAAGCGTCCGATGATGCGCATCGACTTCGACCAGTACGTCACCGCGCTCCCCCGCGAGATCCGGGCGGGCGTCCGCCGGGCCGCGGGCGGCGCGGCCGTCCACACCCCGACCGCGAAGGCCAAGGCATGACGTTCTCCTCCCGCGACCGCCTCCACGACCCCCGAGGGCGGCGGGTCCTCATCACCGGCGCGTCCGGCACCATCGGCCGCTCCCTCGGCGAGCGGCTGACGCGGGCCGGGGCGCGCGTGGTCGGCCTCGACCTGCGGCCGTCCGGCGACGAGCCGTTCCCCGTGATCGAATGCGACATCACCGACCCGGACAGCGTCACCTCCGGGGTCGCCGAGGCCCTCGCCGAGCTGGGCGGGCTCGACATCCTGGTGAACAACGCCGGGATCGGGGGCCCGGCTCCGGCCGAGCACGCCCCCGGGGACGAGGTGCGCCGCCAGCTGGAGATCAACCTGCTCGGCACCTGGCGGGTGACGGCGGCCTGCGTCGACGCCCTGGTCGCCGCGCGGGGCCGCGTCGTGATGGTGACCTCGCGGATGGCGGTCATGCAGCTCCCGCTCGCCGCCGCGTACGGCGCGTCCAAGCGGGCCATGGTCGCCTACGCCGACGCGCTGCGCCTGGAGCTCGGCACGCACGTCACGGTCAGCTGCGTCTACCCGTCCGCGGTGAGGAGCCCGATCCACGACTCGACGAAGGCGGCGGGCCTGTCGCTGGAGGGCATGAGCGTGTACGAGCCGCTGGACGGCGTGGTCGGCGCGATCATGCGGACCGCGCTGGCGGTGCGTCCGCGCCGCGACGTGACGACGACCCGCAAGGGCGCGGTCGAGTTCTTCCTCGCCCGCCACCTGCCCGCCCTCACCGACCGGATCGTGGCGCGCACGCTCGCCACGCGGGCCAGGGCGGGCGCGTTCGACGGGGCGTCCCTCGCCGCCGGCGTGGTCGAGCGGCACCGGAAGCGGCCGTGACACCCCCGGACACGCGCCCCCGCGCGCTGGCGGGGGCGGGCCGGGGAACCCTGGTCGTGTACGCCTCGGGCTCGGTCGGCATGGGCGTCTGGGTCACCGTCCCCGGCCTCCTGCTGCTCTACTTCCTCACCGACACGCTGGGCGTCCCGGCCTTCCTCGCCGGCCTGGCCCTGCTGCTGCCGAAGGTGGTCGACATCGTCGTCCACCCGCTGCTCGGGTCGCGGTCGGACCGGGAGGCCCGCCGGCTCGGGCACCGCCGCCGGATGATGCGCACGGGGCTGCTGCTCGGCGTGGCGATGGTCGCGATGTTCAGCGTCCCGTCCGGGCTGTCCGGCGCGCCCGCGGCGCTGTGGGTGGGCGGCTGGTTCGTGGTGGGCAACCTGCTCTTCGCCGGTTTCCAGGTGCCGTACCTGACGACGCCGTCGGACCTGCTCGTCGGGTACCACGAGCGGACGCGCGTCTTCATGTTCCGGATGGTCCTGCTGACCGTCGGGCTGCTGGGCGCGGGCGTCGCCGCGCCGGCGCTGTCGGCGGGCGGCGGCCGGGGCGACTACACCCGGATGGCGCTGCTGCTCGCGGTCGTCATGGCCGTCTCGGCGGCCGTCGCGCTGGCCGGCGTGCGCCGCCTCACCGACGTGTGCGGCTTCCGCGCGCCGGACGAGCGCGCCGGGCACTCCACCCTCGCCGACCTGCGGGTGGCCTGGCGCGACCGGGACTACCGCGCGCTGGTGCTGTCCTACCTGTTCACCGGCACCACCACGCACCTGTTCCTGGCCGCCCTGCCCTACGTCACCGAGTACCTCTTCGACGACTCCAAGCTCACCGCGCTCTTCATGGGGCTGTTCCTCGGCCCGGCGCTCTTCGCGGGCCCGGTCTGGACGGCCTGGTCGCGGCGCATCGGCAAGCAGCGGGGGCTGCTGCTCTCCCAGACCGTGTTCGGGCTGGGCGCCCTGGCGCTTCTGCCGAGCGCCGCGCTCGACGGGACGCCCGGCATCGCCGCCACCGCCGTCGTCGTCATGGCCATGGGGATCGCGTTCTCCGGGCTGCAGCTGTTCGCGTTCTCGATGCTGCCGGACGCCGTCGCGGCGGCGGAGGCGGCCGGATCGTCGAAGGCCGGGGCCTACACCGGCGTGTGGACGGCCACCGAGGCGACCGGCACCGCCGTCGGGCCCTACGTGTACTCCGCCGTCCTGGCGATGGGCGGCTTCGTCTCCAGCACCGCCGACGAGCATGTCGACCAGTCCAGGACGGCGCTGACCGCGCTGCGGATCGGAATCACGGTCGTACCGGCCGTCCTCATGGCCGCGGCCCTGTGGTTCCAGCGGCGCTACACCCTCGACAGCGCCTCGTGACCGCCATCGAGTCGGTGGCCGTCGCGGCCGTCGCTCTGGGCGCGTTCGCGCAGGCGGCCACCGGGATGGGTTTCTCCCTGGTGGCCGCCCCGGCGCTGATCGCCGCGATGGGGCCACACCGAGGCGTCCCGGCCGTCCTGCTGCTGGCCGTGCTCGCGTCCCTGCTGCCGCTCGCGCGCGACTGGCGGCACGTCCGGCCCCGCGACGCCGGACGGCTGCTCGTCCCGACGCTGCTCGGGACGCCTGTCGCGGCCTGGCTGCTGGGCGCGGCGGACACCCGGCTGCTCGCCGTGGCCGCGGGATGCGGGGTGCTCGTCGGCGTGGCGCTGCTGGCCCGCGGCGTGCGCGCGTCGTTCCTCCGCCGTCCGGGCGGCGCGTGGATCACCGGCCTCAGCAGCGCCGGACTCAACGTCATCGGCGGCGTCGGCGGACCCCCGATCGGGATGTACGCCGCCAACGCGGGCTGGTCCGGGCCTCAGACCCGTTCGACGCTGCACGCCTTCTTCCTCGTCCAGAACGTGGCGACGGCCGCCGTCCTGGGGTTCGTCCTCCCGTCCTGGCCGACGGTCCCGGCGCTCGCGCTCGGTGCGGCCACCGGCATGGCCCTGGCCCCGCGGCTGCCGCCGTCCGCGACCCGCGCCGGGGTCCTGGCCGTCTCGTTCGCCGGAGGCGCGACCCTGGTCGCCACCGCCCTGGTCTGAGCATCGACCGGCGCGGTCCGTTCTGGCGCCGTCAGTCCCGGCGGGCGTGCGTCGCGAGACGGTCGGCGAGCGCGAGGACGAGATCGCGCAGCTCGTCGGGACGTTCGATGACGAACGGCCGGTCGAGTGCGGCGAGCACCGGAGGCACCCAGTCGAGCCGTTCGGCCCGTACCTCGACCCGCAGCCAGCGCTCGGTGTCCTGCTCCAGGACCGCTTCGGGTTCGAGTTCCTCCAGGATCGCGACGGAGGCGGGGAGGTGCGCCCGGATCTGCTCCACCGTCCCGTGGATCCGCAGCGTCACCTCGTACCGGTATTCGGCCGTGGCGAACCCGGCCAGCACGCGCTGCGCCGGATCAGGACCCGCAGGCGCGTCGAACGACCCCGGCAGGGCCCTGGCGTCCGCGATGCGATCGAGCCGGAACGTTCGCTCCTCGCCGATCGCGGGGTCCTCACCGGTGACGTACCACCTGCCCGAATGAGCCACGATCCCGTAGGCGTGCAGCGTGCGTTCACTGCGCCGTCCGTCCCGGCCGGTGTAGCGGATGGTGACCGGACGGCGGTGACGCACCGCGTCGGCGATCGTGAGCAGCACCCCGGAATCGGGAGCGTCGGGCTCGCCGGGCCGGTCGGTGAAGTCGAGGGCCTCCAGAAGCGCGTCGAGCCGGTGGGCGACGTGCTTCGGCAGCACCCGCCGGATCTTCGCCGACGCCGTCTCGCCCGCCGTGCGGTCCGCCGTCGCCGACCCCGCCCGCCGGACGGCGACCAGGCCGAGCAGGACGGCAAGCGCCTCGTCCTCACTGAGCATGAGCGGCGGCATGCGGTACCCCGGGCCGAGCCGGTACCCGCCATAACGGCCGCGCACCGACTCCACGGGCACGTCGAGGTCGATCAGCTGGTCCACATACCGCCGCACCGTGCGCCCTTCGACGCCGAGCCGGTCGGCGAGCTCGGCCACGGTCCGCACGCCGCCCGACTGCAGCAGCTCCAGCAGGGTCAGCACGCGGGCGGTGGGACGGGGCATTCTCCCAGCCTAGGCGAATACCGGACCGATTCTGTCCACTATTTCTCCTAACCTGCGGGGACACGACCTCAGCACAGCCAGGGAGAGATCACCATGGACTTCGTCTCGATCCGGATCATCACCGGCGACATCACCCGCCTCGTCGGGTTCTACGAGCGGGCCACCGGGCTGACCGCGAGCTGGGCCACCGAGGACTTCGCCGAGCTCAGGACCGCCCACGCCACCCTCGCGATCGGCAGCACCCGCACCGTCCCGCTGTTCGCGCCGGACTCCGCCCGCCCCGCGGCCGACCGCAGCGTGATCATCGAGTTCCTGGTGGACGACGTGGACCGCGTCCACCAGAACCTGACCGGGTTCGTGACCAACGTCGTCACCGAGCCGACCACGATGCCCTGGGGCAACCGTTCGCTGCTGTTCCGCGACCCGGACGGCAACCTCGTCAACTTCTTCACCCCCGTCACCCCGGCGGCCATCGAGAAGTTCGCCCGCTAGGACGAAGTTCGCACGCTAGAAACCCGTCGGCGAACACGCCAGGGCACTCCCCGACCGTTCGATCAGGTGCCGGGGTCTTCGTGAAGGGCCTTGTCCGCGGGCCCCAGAGCGAAGCGGGTGAAGCGGACCTGGAGCCCGGCCCGCTGGGGAGAGCAGCAGAACGGGCCCGCCGTGGCGGACGCGGTGGGTGGGAGAGGCGCCAAGCGAACCATCCGCCAGGGATGCCCCTCAGTGCGAGCGCGGACGGTGATCGCGTCGCCCGCGCGGCTGGCTCTGATGGTGACCAGCCGGTCGTCCCAGTCGGGGACCGGGGACAGGGACCAGTCGGACCGGTCGTGGGTGACGACGGCCCCGAGGTGCGGGAGGCCGTCGGTCCACTCCACCCCCGCCTTGATCCACCTGCGCTCGTCCACACGGATCATGAGCCCCGCCTGGTCGTACAGGGTGTCGAAGCGGGCCAGGAAGGTCACTTCCACGGCGGCATCGGCGGGAAGGGCGGTGAGAAGCGCATGGCCGTCATCGCGGACGAAGCCGTAGCCGGTGGTGCGCCAGAAGTCGGTGTTCTCCCGCGTGGTGACGAGCAGATCCGTGCCGTCGACGGCGGTGGCGAGGGGCGGGTTGAGCCAGGCGGCGTCGTTCCAGTCCAGCTCATGTTGTTGATCCACGCGTCGTCCTTCGCCATGGCGGTCGGGCCTACGGATTCCGAACAGCGTACGACGAGCACGTCATCGCCCCCTCGCCGCGTCTCGTGCGGCCCAGTGGACGTCCGCCTTCGGCCTCGAACACACGGCATCGAGGGCGTGAACGGTGACAGCGGTCAGACCGTGGTCGTGAGTGGCGCGTCGGCCGGGAGAAGAGCCTGGAGCTGCCGCGTGTGGCCGGGAAGTTCCGACTCGGCGAGGCCCGCGAAGAGATCCCGCAGGGGCACGATTTGATCGACCAGGCAGGAACCGTTCGACAGCAACCGGGTGGGCACCATGGTGTCGAGTTCGGTCTCGCTCAGCGCCGCCCCGGCGAGCGCGCACAACGCGTCCGCCTGGCACCGCAGGCGGTCGAGGAGTCCCGCGGTGCCGCCCGCGAGCGTGATGACGCGGTCGATCGTCCAGGTGTCGAGCGCGATGCGGTTGTCGTAGGCGGTGTTGACGCCGGACGCGACGGCGGAGGCGGTCGCGATCGTGGTCGCGGTGACGAGCGAGACGTGCGCCAGGATCTGGTCGGCGGTCCACTCGCCCGGCGGCTGTGCGCTCGCGTCGCCGGAGCCCGTCACCGTGGCCGCGGCGTCGAGCAGGGATCGGTAGGCCGCTTCGAGCTGGGCGGATTCCATGAAGGTCTTCTTTCTGCCGAGGGTGCGAATCCGTCGTGGTCGCGGTCAGGCGTGCGCAGGGGACATGTCCCAGGGCGCCTGCGGGAGGACGTCACCCGTCTCGAGCAGGGACTTGAGGTTCGCCAGGACGGCGGGCCAGCCCCGCGAGATCCCCGCGAGCATCTCCCGGTCGGGAAGGTTCTCGTGGGTCACGGTCAGCCGGACGATGTCCTGGTGCGGCTCGACGAGGAACTCGACGACGGACGGATCGCGCGGCGTCGCGGCGTCCGGCCGGTCCTCGAAGGTGATCACGAGACGGGTCGGAGGCTCCGCCTTGAGGACGCGGCCGACGACATCGACCTTCTCTGAGCCGTCCACGCGCCGGTGTTCCCAGGACGAGCCCGGCTGCCAGTCGGAGACGTTCGCGTGCCCCCAGTACCGGGCGGTCAGGTCGGCGTCGGTGAGGGCGCGCCACACCTGCTCGGCGCTCGCGCGGATGTAGGTGACGTAGACATAGTCCGGCACGGAGGCGGGTGTGTCGGTCATGGCGTACTCCTCGGCTTGGTTCCGGATGGCGCTGAGGGCCTGCAGTCTCGGCCTGTCGAACTCGGCGATCCAGCGCCGTTCGATCTCGTGGATCGGCACGGGGTTGAGGTAGTGCAGCCGCTGCCGTCCGCGTCGCACCACGGTCACCAGGCCGGCGGCGACGAGCACGTCGAGATGCTGCGTCGCCGACTGGCGCGCCATCTCGAGCCGCTCGCACAACTCGCCCAGGGTCTGGCCGTCGCGCTCCCGCAGCCTGTCCAGCAGCAGCCGCCGGGTGGGATCGGCCAGCGCCCGGAACGCCGCGTCCATCATTTCGGCTTCCTGACTCACCCTCGCATTATGCAGGTAGATACCTGCATATCGTCAAGCGGGCACATCGCCGGGGTCGGGACGGCCCACCTCGCCGCCCGCCCCCCAAGGCCAACGGCCCCACCTCGAACCGGTCCCATGGCGCCGGTCGGACGGCCCGGAGGCACGACGGGCATCACATCGCCGCAGGTAGGGGATACAGGAGAGGGAGGAGGAGGTCACCGTGCCGGATGAGCGTTTCGGGCTGAGCGAGATCCTGGCCGCCGCCGAGAACGCGGCGCCGGTGGCCTCGGTCGGCGTCGTCGCCAGAAACCTGCGCGACCGGTTCGACGCGACGGAGGTGTCGTTCCTGTTCGCCGACCTCCTCGGACGGCGGTTGGTGCGCCTGAACGACGAGGCCGCCGCCCAGAAGGGCCAGTCCGCCGACCAGATCCCCCTGGCCGGCAGCGTCTACGAGGACGTGCTGCGCACCCAGGAGCTGACCACGACCGCGGCGGGCGAACGCGGGCAGTTCGTGATCGCGCCCGTCACCAACCGCGGCGACACCCTCGGCCTGCTGGAACTGACCCTGCCCGAGGTCACCGAGGACGTCCAGGAGGAGATCCTCAAGGTCGCGCACGCCCTGGCGTACATCATCGTGACCGACCGGCGCTTCACCGACCTGTACCACTGGGGCCAGCGCACCAGCGTGGTCAGCCTCGCCGCCGAGATCCAGCACCAGCTGCTACCGGCCGCGACCTGCTGCGAGGGGGCCGAGTTCACTCTCGCCTGCGCCCTGGTCCCGGCCGACAGCATCGGCGGCGACACCTACGACTACTCCCTCGACTGCGACACCCTGCACCTGTCGATCACCGACGCCATGGGCCACGACCTCAACGCGGCCCTGCTCGCCACCCTGCTGGTCAACGCCTCCCGAGGCGCCCGCCGCGCCGGAAGCGGCCTGGTCGAGCAGGCCGAGCGCACCCACCAAGCCATGCTCGACCACGGCGGGGACGCCATCGCCACCGGCCTGCTGCTGCGCGCCTCGCTGGAAGGCCAGGGCGTCCGGGTGGTCAACGCGGGCCATCCCCTGCCCCTACTCCTGCGCGACGGCGCGGTCGAGCAACTTTTCCTCACCCCGGACCTGCCCTTCGGCAGCCCGCTGCCCGCCGACTACCACGTGCAGGACATCGACCTGCGCCCCGGCGACCGCCTCGTCCTGTACACCGACGGAATGCAGGAACGCCAAGCCGGAAACGTGGACCTTCCCGCCCTCATGTGCGAGACCGAATCCGAACACCCCCGCGAGGTCGTGCAGGCCCTGACCGGCGCGGTCGACGAAGCCTCCGGCGGCCGACTCCAGGACGACGCCACCCTGGTCTGCCTGGACTGGCACGGCCCCACCCCCGAAGGCCGGAACGCAGAAGCCGGCTCCGACACATGACCCCGTGACGCCGAGACAACAGGCCCGTGCGGACCAGGCGCGCCCTGAGCACCATCGCGACGATCGACCGGCCAACTCCGTCCGCCCCGCCGAACGAGTGCGCAAACAGGGCCGCACCAGCGCCCCCCTGCCAGCCCAGCCACCTTCCCACCCGTCCCACGGCGGCAACCGTGCCCGGCGCCTGAGATGGCGCAGGCGCCGGGCCGGCGGAAGCCGTGGTCGTTCACGGGGACTCGGTCAGCGGGCTACGAGTTCCTCCCAGTGGGGGATGCGGGGCTTGAGACGCAGGGTCAGGCCCGCCTCGGACGGCGTGCGGTCGGCCTTGCGGTTGTTGCAACGGCCACATGCCAGAACGGTGTTCTCCCAGCTGTCACCGCCGCCCCGGGACTGCGGCAGCACGTGGTCGATGGTGTTTCCGCGTCCGCCGCAGTAAGCGCAGTGACCGCGGTCGCGCAGGTAGACGCCGCGCTTGCTCCACGGTGGACGTCTGCCGTGGCGCCAGCGCATGGCGACGTAGCGGACGAGACGGAGCACTCTCGGGACGGGGAACCGGCCGATGGTGCGTCCCTCCTCCGCCTCCTCCACGACCGCCACCTCGCGCACGAGCATGCGGATGGCATGCCGCAGATCCACTTTCTGTAAGGGCTCATAGGACGCGTTCAGCACGAGCACGTTCACCGCTCACCTCCCCAACCACGTGCCGCTCCCCCACCAGGACTCGAACCTGGATTTCCGCATTAACAGTGCGGCGTTCTGCCTTTGAACCACAAGGGAATGGACTGCAAATCCTCAGAACTCCGGCGGTCCGGAGTCCGGGAACAGCCTGCCTACCGGCCCCGCCTCGAGCAACGGGTTTTCCGTCCTCCTTCCTCGGCCTTCCGCGCGGCGCCGCCCGGGTGAGCGGCGCCGGGGCGGTTCGGGCCGCGTCCTGTGAGTGTCCCGGCAAGCAGCCGCCGGGCTCCCGCAGCCTCACTGCGGTCGTCCGACGTTGTCCTCATGACTCCCCCTCTGACCGGTCCTCGAATCGCCCCCACGCCGACTCCCGGCCGCGGCAGCGAGTACTCCCTGAACGCGGCTCTGCGAGTACTCGTGGTCCCCGCCGCGACTACTCCCGGTCACGGCTGCCCGAGTACTCGTGGTCCCGGCTGCCCGAGTACTCCCGGTCCCGGCTGTGCGAGTGCTTCCGGTCGGCTACTCTCGGTCGGCCGGCTTTGCGACCTCCCCAGGAGGATGACAACGCGACCGCCCCTCCCCGCCTGTTTGGCCCGGCACTTGTGCGTCGGAGAAGCCGCGCCTCGAGACGGCCCGGCCCCACCGCCGCCCGTTATGGACGAGAACAACGCCCTTCTTCTTGTGGGCTCTTTGCTTGGCTGCTCCTCTCAGGTGGCGCGCAGTCATCGAGGGTTCTGCAACAGATCGCATAGGCGGCGACCGCACCCCTCCTGGGCGTTCGCCCATGCGCTTGCCGACTCATTCCTAGTCGGCCAGGCGTGGTCGTCTTGCTCCTCGGCCGCGGGCTTGAGAAATTCCCGCGTGGAGAGCACATCGTGAGCGAAGAAGGTGTTGCTGTGACTCGTCCATCTCCCAGGCGTAGCTGAGAGAGGGCACGACACTTGGCTGTTGTTCGATAGCCGGTGCCCTTCCATGGCGGTGGTAAGCCCTCCGGCCGCATCAGCTCGGCGGGGCACTGGGGGCGAGGCGCGCGCGCCCAAGGTGCTCATCGCGGGCGTGGGCGCAGGCGCGGGGGCCGGGCGGTGTCAGGTGCCACCGGGAGCTTCGACCGGGACCATCGGGCGCGGGTGTGGTGGTAGCGCCATGGCCTGGGACTGCCACCATTCCCATGCTGGTGTCGCGGTGGGAGGGGCGGCCTTTAAAGCGGTGTCGCAGTCCGGACAAGCAGTGTCGGCGGGGGCGAGTCTCACCGTCACGGACGGGCCTCGGGCTGCGGGCAGGCCCCAGAAGCGGAGGACGTCGGCTGGAGTGCATCGGGTGAGCGTCGCGGACGGGGACGTGGTCGGGAAGTGGTCGTCGGAGGCTCGCAGAGCGGGGTGGTGGGCCGTCGCCAACCGGTAGGCGAGGCCGCGGACGAGGTTGGCCGCCGCGTGGACGAGGCCGAGCGGGGCATGGCGCGCGGAGACCTCGGGGAGCCCGAAGCGGTGGAGGCCGCGGGTGTCGGCTCGGACGAGGCCGTCGCCGTCCGGCGAGACGAAGACGCCGACCCAGCCGTGGGCGAGGACGAAGGTGGACGGTTCCGGCTCCGGCTCCGCCGCGGGCACCTGGCCTGAGTCGAGGTCGGTGGCGATGCCGTCCGTGGCGGCGGCGACGGCGCGGGCGAACAGCCGGACGGCCTGGAGGCCGAGCGGCAGGGACGTCCGGCTGAGCCGCGCTTCGACCAGGCGGTGGAAGGGCGCGTCCAGCACCCGGCTCATTTCGAAATCCAGCCCGGCACAGCCACGCAGCCGGTCCGTCCAGGGGGAAGGCGCGGACACGGGCGGGCCGAGGAGTGGCAGGTCGTCGGCTTCCAGGAAACGGCGGGCGCGTAGCCGGAGCTCAGGGTCGGAGGTGAGCTCGGGGAACAGAGCGCGTAAGTCCGACGTGGCCGGGGTCCGGCGCGTCGAGGACGCGACCAGGAAGCGGGTGGTGAGGCGGGGGGAACGTGACGGTGGCATGGGCTGCTCCCGAGGTCGGGCGCCCCTCCTCCGGGGCGCTCTCCGACCAGGTTGGCCGCCCGCACCGGCACTTCGAAAGTCGACCGCGCACCTGTGGACAACCCCGGCCGAAGGCGTCTCCCGCTAGAACGCGAACCAGAGGATATGGCCGCATTCGGAGCACACCATGCAGGTGGCGTCCTTGTTCGCCCATGCGAGGTTCATCAGCTCCATGCCGGAGGTGTTCAGTTTGTAGCTCGCGCGGTCGAACCGCTCGTTCCGGCACACCGTGCAGGACAGGACCTGTCCGTTGGGCAGGGAGTAACGCTTCGGGCCGCGCCCTTTGAACAGCTTCACACAAGGAGGATATTGCCTGATCAGATCCGGTTCGTCCGGCCGACGGCCGACGGCGGGCGGCGAGCGGCGAGCGGCGGGCGGCGGAAGGCGGGCGGGCGGGCGCGGTACGCGGGCGCTACACGAGGATGATCACAATGAAGATCAGGCAGCAGATGATGTTGACGACCCAGCTGTGGCTGTTCATCCAGTCCCGCACCGCGGGCATGGCGCGCTGGGCCCGCCGCCGGAAGAGCAGCAGCGCGAGCAGGGGCAGCGCCGCGATGAGGACGGTGGCGGCGATGAACGCCGCCGCCGAGCCGACTCCCGCGTGGTGCTGCTCGAGGTTGGCCCCGACCGTCAGCATCACCATGACGTCCGACGGCATCACCAGGATCATGATGAACCCGGTCTTGAAGGCGCGGCGGGGATCGGCCTCCATCAGCGCCTCGAGCCACTTGGGCGGTTCCGAGGTGGCCCGCGTCCGGTAGTCCCGCAGGATGAGCAGCACCAGCAGGGCGACCAGCACGTACTGGATGATCTTCCCCACGGACGAGTTGTCGGAGTCCTTGCCCAGGGACACGTTGCTGCCGAGCAGGGCGAACAGACTCCGCGTGATGGTCACTCCGACGACCACCGCGATGAGCACGCCGAGCAGGAACGCCAAAGAGACCCGTACGGCCCTGCTGGTGGTGGTGAGGATGATCGCGGACATGATCTGCGGGCCCGCCATCATCGTGATGGCCAGCGGGAGCACTTGAAGGCTCATGATTTCCCCCGGTCGGCGCGGGACGGCCGGGGAGCCGCCCCCAGCGACTCCGAAGCGGTTGACCGCCCTCACCGAGAGTCACGATAAAGGGGTGCCCGATCCGCTCTGCACGGCGCCCCGTGCCCTTGGTCATCCCGTGGTGCTTCCCCAGGATGCCGTTGGCCCGCCCGGTGTCAGCGCGTCGGTAGGTCGGCGACCTGGGCCAGGTACTCGCGGGACTCGCGCTCCTTGCGGAAGCCGAGCTCCTCGTTGACGGCGAGCATGTGGACGTTGTCGCCGGAGTTGTCGGTCTCGATCTCGACGACCTCGGGCCGCTCCTCGGCGAGCCAGCCCAGCATCGCGGCCTTGACCCAGATGCCGAGGCGCCGGCCGCGGTGCTCGGGGACGACGGCGGTGTCGTACTGCGCGGCCCTCCCGGGCGAGTCCGCCGGGACGACGATCTCGGTGAAGCCCGCGATGACCCCGTCCCGGACGGCGGCGACGGTGTAGAGGTCGTCGCCGCGCTTGGCGACCATCTCGGCCATCTCGCGGACGCGGTCGGGGTCCCAGGGCGCGCCGTCGTACTGGGCCGGGTCGGCCATGGCGTGCTTGGCCTTGGCGAGCGCCGCGGCGTACTCGTCCGGCACCACGCCCGACCAGCGCAGCAGCTCGTACTCCGGCGGACCGGCGGCGACCAGCTCGGCCACCCGCCCGGACGGCAGGTCGGACAGGCGCAGCAGCAGGCCCTGCAGGGTCAGGACGAGGCGGAAGCCGTGCGCCTCGAGGAAGCCCACGGCCGGCGGGCGCGCGAGGACCTGGGCGATGACGCTGGTGCGGCCGTCGGCGCGCAGGGCGTCGGCGGTGACGGCGAGCAGGCGGGCGGCGACGCCGCGGCGGCGGTGCGCGGGGTGGACCCGGATGTCGACCTCGCCGGGACGTCCGGCCCCGGACTCGCCGGGGAGGCGCAGGGCCGCGACACCGACCACGGCGGGGCCGGACTGGACGGTCCAGAGGAGCTGCCGGGAGCCCTGCTCGGCGCCGAGCAGGCGGGCGGCGGTCTGGTGCGGCTGCGGGGCGGGCTCGCCGTCCGGCTCGGCGGCGTGCACGGCGGCGAGGACCTCGTGCCAGCCCCGGATCTGGGGGTCGGTCGGATCATCGAGTGCGATGACGTCCATCAGGACTTTGTACAGGATCCGGGCGGTCGGCGAGCCGGAGGCGACCCAACCGATACGACACCGCGAATCCCGGGGAGCGGTTCGGCCCGTTCTCGGCCGTCCCGTCCCCCGGCGCGCCGCCCGGCCGCGGCGCGCCGTCGTCCCTGCTCAGCGGGTGAACGCGGCGAGGATGCGCTCGGCCGCGAGGGCCGGGGTGAGGGTGCCCGCGGCGACCTCGGCGTCGAGTTCCGGAGCGAGGCCGCGCACGGCCGGATGCGCGTGCAGTTCGGCGCGGAGCCGGTCCTCGACCATGGCCCACGTCCAGCGGACCCGCTGGGCGCGGCGGCGGCGGTCGAGCTCGCCGGACGCGGCCAGCCGGTCCTGGTGGGCGACCAGCGCGTCCCACACGGTGTCGAGCCCGGTGTTCTCGATGGCGCTGCAGGTCAGGACGGGTGTGTCCGCGGCGCGCTCGTCGCTGCGCAGCAGCCGCAGCGCGCCCGCGAGCTCGCGGGCCGCGCGCTTGGCCTCCATGGCGTGCGGGCCGTCCGCCTTGTTCACGGCGATGACGTCGGCCAGCTCCAGGACGCCCTTCTTGATGCCCTGGAGCTGGTCTCCGGTGCGGGCGAGGGTGAGGAACAGGAAGGTGTCCACCATCTCGGCGACGGTCGTCTCGGACTGCCCGACGCCGACCGTCTCGACCAGGACGACGTCGTATCCGGCGGCCTCCATGACGACCATGGCCTCGCGGGTGGCCTTGGCGACGCCGCCGAGGGTCCCCGCGGTCGGCGACGGCCGGATGAACGCGTTCGGGTCGACGGCGAGGCGGTTCATCCGGGTCTTGTCGCCGAGGATCGAGCCGCCCGAGCGGGTGGACGAGGGGTCCACGGCGAGCACGGCGACGCGGTGGCCGTTCGCGGTGAGCCCGGTGCCGAGGGCGTCGATGAAGGTGGACTTGCCGACACCGGGCACGCCGGTGATGCCGATCCGGCGCGCCTTCCCGGTGAACGGGGTCAGCTCGACCAGCAGCCGCTGCGCCAGGTCGCGGTGGTCCGGCCGGGACGACTCGACCAGCGTGATCGCACGGGCGATCCACGCGCGCGAGCCGTCCCGGACGCCGGTGACGTAGTCCTCCAGCGTCGGTCGCGTCACGCCTTGGACTCCCCCTGACCGGAAGCGCCGTGCCCCGAACCACCGTCCCCGGAGTCGTCGTCGGCGGAGTCGCCCTCGGCGAGGTCGCCGTGCCCGAGGCGGGCGGCGAGGTCGCGCAGGAGGTCCCGGGCGGCGTCCGCGAGGACGGTGCCGGGCGGGAAGATCGCCGAGGCCCCGGCCGCGCGCAGCTCGTCGAAGTCCTGCGGCGGGATGACGCCGCCGACGACGATCATGATGTCGTCGCGGCCCAGCCCGGCGAGTTCGGCGCGCAGCGCGGGGACGAGCGTCAGGTGCCCGGCGGCCAGCGAGTTCACGCCGACGACGTGCACGTCCGCCTCGACCGCCTGGCGGGCGACCTCGCCGGGCGTCTGGAACAGCGGACCCACGTCGACGTCGAAGCCGAGGTCGGCGAAGCCCGTCGCGATGACCTTCTGGCCGCGGTCGTGGCCGTCCTGTCCCATCTTGGCGACCAGGATGCGGGGACGCCGCCCCTCGGCCTCCTCGAACGCGGCCGTCAGGGCCCGCGCCCGCTCGATCGCCGACACCTCGCCCGCCTCTTCCCGGTACACACCGGAGATCGTACGGATCTGCGCGGAGTGCCGTCCGTAGGCCCGCTCCAGCGCGTCGGAGATCTCCCCCACGGTGGCCTTGGCGCGGGCCGCGTCGATGGCGAGGCCCAGCAGGTTCTCGTCCAGGCCGGAGCCGCGGGTGCCCTCCTGCGCGGCGGTCGCGGCGCGGGTCAGCGCGTCCAGCGACGCGCGCACGTCGTCCTCGGAGCGCTCGGCGCGCAGCCGCCGCAGCTTCTCGATCTGCTGCGCGCGGACCGAGGCGTTGTCGACCTTGAGCACCTCGATGCTCTCGTCGGCGTCGGGACGGTACTTGTTCACGCCGATGACCGGCTGGCGGCCGGAGTCGATGCGCGCCTGGGTCCGCGCCGCCGCCTCCTCGATGCGCAGCTTGGGCAGGCCCTCGTCGATCGCGCGGGCCATGCCGCCCGCCCGCTCGACCTCCTGGATGTGCCCCCAGGCGCGGCGCGCGAGGTCGTAGGTGAGCCGCTCGACGTAGGCGGAGCCGCCCCACGGGTCGATCGTCCGGGTCGTCCCGGACTCCTGCTGGAGCAGCAGCTGGGTGTTGCGGGCGATGCGGGCCGAGAAGTCGGTCGGCAGGGCCAGCGCCTCGTCCAGCGCGTTGGTGTGCAGCGACTGGGTGTGGCCCTGGGTGGCGGCCATCGCCTCGACGCAGGTGCGGGTGACGTTGTTGAACACGTCCTGCGCGGTCAGCGACCAGCCGGACGTCTGGGAGTGCGTACGCAGCGACAGCGACTTGGGGTTCTCCGGGTCGAACCCCTTCACCAGCCTCGCCCACAGCAGCCGGGCCGCGCGCAGCTTGGCGACCTCCATGAAGAAGTTCATGCCGATCGCCCAGAAGAACGACAGGCGCGGCGCGAACGAGTCGATCGACAGCCCGGCGTCGCGTCCGGCGCGGATGTACTCGACGCCGTCGGCGAGGGTGTACGCCAGCTCCAGGTCGGCCGTGGCCCCGGCCTCCTGGATGTGGTAGCCGGAGATCGAGATGGAGTTGAACTTCGGCATCCGCCGCGAGGTGAACGCGAAGATGTCGGAGATGATCCGCATGGACGGCGCGGGCGGGTAGATGTAGGTGTTGCGGACCATGAACTCCTTGAGGATGTCGTTCTGGATGGTCCCGGCCAGCGCCTCGGGCGCGACGCCCTGCTCCTCGGCGGCCACGATGTACAGGGCCATGACCGGCAGCACCGCGCCGTTCATGGTCATCGACACCGACATCCGGTCCAGCGGGATGCCGTCGAACAGCTGCCGCATGTCGTAGATCGAGTCGATCGCGACGCCCGCCATGCCGACGTCCCCGGAGACGCGCGGGTGGTCGGAGTCGTAGCCGCGGTGGGTGGCCAGGTCGAACGCGACCGAGAGGCCCTTCTGCCCGGCGGCGAGGTTGCGCCGGTAGAACGCGTTGGACTCCTCGGCGGTGGAGAAGCCCGCGTACTGGCGGATCGTCCACGGCTGGGTCGCGTACATGGCCGGGTAGGGGCCGCGCAGGTAGGGCGCGATGCCCGGCAGGGTGTGCAGGAAGTCGAGCGCGGCCAGGTCGTCGCCGGTGTACAGGGACGGGACGGCGATGCCCTCGGGGGTGTCCCAGACGGGCGCCTCGTCCCCGGCGGCGGCGCGCCAGCGCTTGGCGGCCTCGTCGGCCGCGACGGGCGCGCCGAGGTCGATCTCGGAGAAGTCGGGGATCATCGGTTCACTCCCAGATCGGTGAGGGTGGTCGTGAGGACCTCCACCGCGTCGCATCCGGCGGAGATCCGCGCGTCGACTCCGTCATAGGAGCCCTTACCCGCGAGCCAGACCTTCACCGCGCCGGCGTCGCGCAGGACGCGCGCGGCGTCCGCCGCCCGCTCCTCGTAGACCCTGTCCGACGAGCACAGGCACGCGACCGTCGCGCCCGACGCGGCGAACTCCTCGGGCGGCCCGCTCACGGTCTCGACACCGCCCGCCTGGAAGAGGTTGGCGGCGAAGCTCGCGCGGGCCGTGTGGACGGCGACCGGGCCGAGCGTGGCCAGGTAGACCTTCGGGCGCGCGCCGGTCGCGGCGAGGTGCGCGTCGGAGCGGTCGCGCAGGGCCTCGAAGTCCTGCCCGTAGGTGATCACCGGCAGGCCCCCGCCCGAGCCGTCCCGCGCGGACGGCGTGGAAGCGGACGGTGTGGGAGCGGACGGGCCGGCGGCGGACGGGGCGGGCTGCCTCGTCGGGAGCTTCTCGTCGAGGTTCGGGAACTCGCTCAGGCCGGTCAGCGGCGCCCTCCGGCGCGCGATGTCGCGGCGGCGGCGCTCCCAGGTCTCCCCCACGCGCCGCGCGACCAGGCCGGACGCCAGGGCCGCGGGCATGCCGCCGGCCCTCTCGATCTCGGTGAACCAGGACCACGCGGCCCGGGCGAGGTCCTCGGTGAGGCGCTCGACGTACCAGGAACCGCCCGCCGGGTCCACGACGCGCGCGAGGCTGGACTCCTCCAGCAGCAGCGTCTGGGTGTTGCGGGCGATGCGGCGGGAGAAGTCGTCGGGCAGGCCGAGCCGCGCGTCGAACGGCTGGACGGTGACCGCGTCCGCGCCGCCGACCCCGGCGGCGAACGTCGCGACCGTGGTGCGCAGCATGTTCACCCAGGGGTCGCGGCGGGTCATCATCGCCGAGGACGTGACTGCGTGGACCGTCGCGACCGTCCCCTCGGCGGCTCCCGACACCTCGGCGACCCGCTGCCAGAGCCGGCGCGCGGCGCGCAGTTTGGCGATCGAGGCGAACTGGTCGGCGTTGACGGCGAACCGGAACTCGATCTGGCCGAACGCCTCGTCCACGGTGAGGCCGGCGCCGGTGAGCACGCGCAGGTAGGCGACCCCGGTGGCGACGGCGGCGCCGAGCTCGTCGGCGTCCCCGCCGCCCGCGTCGTGGTACGGGGTCGCGTCGACGGTGAAGGCCCGGACCCCGGGGAACTCCCGGACGCACCGGAGCGCGAGCACGGCCACGTCGTCCAGGATCGCGGGCGCGCCGGTGCGGGCGGCCAGGCCGATCGGGTCGGCGCCCAGGTTCCCGGACGGCGCGGTGCCGCGGTCGGCGGCCAGCGTCAGGAACGCCTCGGCGGCCTCGCCCGTCTCGGCGCCCGCGTCGAGCACGACCGGCGCGAGGTCGAGGTGGACGTCGCGGAGCACGTCGGGCAGCGCCGCGACGGACACCCCGGCCGCGCCGAGGGTCAGCCAGACCGAGGTGGCGCCGTTCTCCAGGTCGGCGAGGACCGCGGCGCGGGTGACGTCGGGGTCGGGGTGGGCGTGCCGCTGCCGGACGTCCCAGCCCGCCAGGCCCTCGCCGTCGGGGCGGACCTCGCGGACGCGCGGGGCGAGGCCGGGGCGTCCGGGGGCGGAGTCCTCGGCGGTGTAGAGCGCGGCGACGGGCACGCCGTCGTAGGTCTCGTGCGCGAGCAGCCCTTCGACCTCGTCGAGAGGGGTGTCCTCGGACGCCGCGCCGGTCCTGCGCAGCACCCCCTTCACCATCTCCCGCCACCGGTCGCGTTCGGCCGGGGGGAAGGCGGCGGCCAGTTCGAGTTCTTCAGGCGGCACCGTCATGGCAGGGATGGTAGGCGAGCGCACCCCCCGATCGGACGACCGGGGTGCCGCGAACGGGCCCCTCGGACACCGCGGACGCGCCCCTCCCGGACACCGCCGGGACCCCGCCGGGGCGCCGGTGGCGCGCCGCCGGGACGCCGCCATAATCCGCGGGCCGGAAACCCGAATCCCCGCCGGGATGACGTCTCCCCGACCGCGGGCGTGCAACCGGACGAACGGGCACGTACCGTCAGATGTGACCGTCCGAGTCCGGTGCGGCCCCACCCGGCCGCGCCGTGTCGGCCCCGGCACCGAGGTGGTGGGATGGCACTCAGGTTCGGCATCGAGGAAGAGTATTTCGTCGTCGATCCCCGGTCCCGCCACGTGGCCCCGCGCGCCGGACCCGTGGTGGCGCGCGCGGCGGAGACCCTCGGCGACCGCGCCTCCACCGAGCTGGTCTGCTTCCTCGCCGAGGCCAAGACGCCGCCCTGCGACGACCTGGACAAGCTGACCGAGCAGATCCACGGGATGCGGGCGACCATGGCGGACGCCGCGCGCGCCGAGGGGCTGATGCTGGTCGCGACCGGCACGCCCGTCCTCGGCGAGCTGCTGCCCGCGCCGATCAGCCCCGGCCCCCGCTACGCCGACAGCCTGGCCACCTACCGGGCGCTGGACGACGAGCAGTGCATCTGCTCCTGCCACGTCCACGTGGAGATGCCCGACCGGGACCGCGCGGTGCAGGTCAGCAACCACCTGCGGCCGTGGCTGCCGACGCTGCTGGCGATGACGGCGAACTCGCCGTTCTGGGCGGGCCGCGACACCGGGCACGCCTGCTGGCGGGCGATGTCGTGGGCGCGCTGGCCCGTCGCGGGCCCGCCGCCGCTGTTCACGTCCCTGGCGCACTACGACGAGCTGGTGGGAACGCTGCTCGGCTGCGGCGCGCTGATGGACATGGCCACGGTGTTCTGGGACGTCCGGCCCTCGGCGCGGCTGCCCACCCTGGAGATCCGGCTCGCGGACGTCGCGCTGACCACCGAGGACGCCGCGCTGTTCGCCGCCCTCGTCCGGGCGCTCGCGCAGGTGGCGCTCGCCGCCGTCGAGGAGGGCACGCCGGCGCCCGCGCCGCCGCAGGAGATGCTGCGCGCCGCGTACTGGCTCGCCGCCCGCGACGGCCTCGGCGGCCGGGGCCTGGACCTCAGCACGGGCCGGCCCGCCGGTTTCGCCGACCTCGCCGCCGCGATGATCGCCCACGCCCGTCCCGCGCTGGACGACTCGGGCGACACGGACCTGGTCGAGGCGGGCCTGGCGCGGCTGCTGGCGGACGGCACCGGCGCCGACCGGCAGCGGCGCGCGCACCGGCGGCGCGGACGGCTCAGCGACGTCGTGGACGCGGCGGCGCTCGGCCTCGCGCGTCCGCCCACGGTCGGCTGAGGGGCGGAGGGAGGTCGACAGGAAAGCGACGAGACGGGTCGAATCGTTGTTACGTGGTGAAACCGGAAGTTGACCGAGTGCTCATCGCCCGCGCCTTACGCTGGCCGTCGTGACGCCTGAACGACGGAGTCTCCCCGGCACACCCGGGGGAACACCGACCGTCCGCCCCAAGCCGACCTCGCGCGCCGCGCCGACCTCGCGTCCCGCGCCAGCCGTGCCTTCAGAGCCGACCGTCCGTTCGGAGCCGACCGCGCGTTCCGCGCCGGCCGTCCGGTCCGCGCTCACGGTTCGGGTCGCGGCCGTGACGGCCTTCGCGGTGCTTCTCGCGGGATGCGCGAGTGCGGGTCCGAGCGGGCCGTTCGGACGCCGGGGCTCCGGCGCGCCGATGCCGCCCGCCCCGCCTGCCGGGCCCGGACCGGCCGGGACGGGCGGCGACGACGTGTACGCCCATGACCGGCCCGGAATGTTCAGTCCGGCCGTGAAGGGGATGCCGGCTCGCGTGTACGTTCCCGACAGCACGAGCGACGACGTCGTCGTCCTGGACCAGAAGACCTTCAAACAGGTCGCGCGGTTCAAGGTGGGACGGCGGCCCCAGCATGTCGTGCCGTCCTGGGATCTGAAGACGCTGTGGGTCAACGACAACGACTCCAACGACCTGGTGCCGATCGATCCGCGCACGGGCGGGCACGGCAGGCCCGTGCAGGTGGACGACCCGTACAACCTCTACTTCACCCCGGACGGCAGGTACGCGGTCGTCATGGCCGAGCGCGCCCAGCGCGTGGACTTCCGGGACGCGCGCACGATGCGGCCGGTGTCGTCGGTGAAGGTTCCCTGCCGCGGCCCGAACCACGCCGACTTCTCGGCCGCGGGCGACTTCTTCCTCACCGCGTGCGAGTTCTCCGGCGACGTGCTGCGGATCGACACGGCCGGACGGCGGGTGACCGGCTCGCTTCTCCTGGACCGCCATGCTCAACCGCAGGACGTGAAACTGTCACCCGACGGTCGTACGTTCTATATAGCGGACATGGCGTCCAACGGCGTGTGGACGATCGACGCGCGCACCTTCCGCAGGACGGGGTTCGTCCCGACCGGGAAGGGCGCGCACGGTCTCTACGTGAGCCGCGACTCACGCGTCCTGTACGTGACGAACCGCGGGGAGGGGTCCATATCGCTGGTCTCGTTCGCCACCGGCCGGGTCGAGCGCACCTGGCGGCTGCCCGGCGGGGGCTCCCCCGACATGGGCGGCGTTTCGGCGGACGGGCGGGTGCTGTGGCTGTCGGGACGGTACGACGGAGTGGTTTATGCGATCTCAACCATTGACGGGAGGTTGATCCGGAAGATACGGGTCGGCGAGGGACCACACGGTCTGTGCGTCTATCCTCAGCCGGGCCGTTACTCCCTGGGGCACACGGGGGTACTGCGCTAGTCGAAAAACGGGGATCGGGGATCGGCATGATCGGGCCGCAGAACATACTGGTGTTCTTGCTCCTGCTGCTGGGGTTCGTCGCGGCCACCTGGTGGCAGTACCGGGCCGGGAATCTCGCGCTGCGCGTCGTCGCGGCCTTCTGCGCCTTCCTCACCGCCGCACTGTTCGGGATCGCGGCGGTCAACCGCTACTACGGCTACTACCAGGGCTGGACCGACATCTACCGCGACGTCGCCGACGACTCCTCGACCAACGGCCGGGGCGTGCCCGAGGTGAAGGCGTTCAGCGCCGGGTTCCCGAGCGCGCACGGCCAGAGCGTGGCGGGCGGACGGCTGGTGAACGTCCGGATGAGCGGGCGGGCGAGCGGCCTCGTCCGGCAGGTGCTGGTCTACCTGCCCCCGCAGTACTTCGACCCCGGCTACGCCTCCTACCGGTTCCCGGCCGTCGAGCTGCTGCACGGCTCCCCCGGCACCCCCACCGACTGGACCCGGCACATCCCCGCGCCGCAGACCCTCGCGCAGGCCGTCCAGCACCGCCGGGCCGACCCCGCCGTGCTGGTCATGCCGGACATCAGCGGCGGACGGCGGCTGTCCGGGCAGTGCCTGGACGCCAAGGACGGCCCCCGCGACGAGACCTTCCTCACCCGCGACGTCCCCGGCTACGTGGCCGCCACGCTCCGCGTCCGGCCGCCCGGCGAGGGCTGGGGCCTGGCGGGCTACTCCGAGGGCGGCTACTGCGCGGCGAACCTCGCCCTCCGGCACACCCGCACCTACGGCGTCGCGGCGGTGCTGAGCGGCTACTTCCAGCCGCTGCCCACCAACCGGACGCCGTCCGGCCGGCACGACCCGTTCGGCGGCGACGGCCGTGCCCGCGACCAGAACACGCCGCTGCGGGTCCTCGACCGCATGGCGACCAACGCGCACCTGCCGCTGTTCTGGCTGGCGTCGGGCTCGCAGGCGGCGGGCGACACCTCCGCGGCGCGGGGTTTCGCGGCGCTGCTGCGCGCGCACCGCCAGGTCGCCCCGCTGACCGTGCTGAAAGGCAGCGGCCACGACTTCCGGACGTGGCGCAACGCGCTGCGTCCCATGTTCCAGTGGATGACCGAGCGCCTCACCCGCGGTTCGGGCACCGGCCCCGCGCCGTCCCCCGGCCGCCTGCCGCGCGCCGACGGCGGCGGACTCGCCG
>NZ_QURH01001051.1 GCF_003428695.1 Actinomadura logoneensis | reverse complement strand
CGCGCCGCGGCCCCGGCGGGCGTCGGCGGCGCCCGGCCGCTGGCCGCGCTGAACGGGTCCGCGATGAGCGCCCGCAAGGACAGGGCGGCGACGGTGTGGTCGTCCCTGACGGGCGGCGGGCGGACGCTGGCACCCGGCGTCGGCCACGTGTGGCTGGACGGCAGGGTCCACGCGACGCTGGACAAGAGCGTCCCCCGGATCGGCGCGCCGGCGGCGTGGCGGGCCGGGTACACCGGCAAGGGCGTCACGGTGGGCGTCCTCGACTCCGGCATCGACGCGACGCATCCGGACCTGGCGGACGCCGTGGTCGCGGAGCGCGACTTCACCGGCGGCGGGAACGTCCGCGACGGCAACGGGCACGGGACGCACGTGGCCTCGGCCATCACCGGGGACGGCGTCGCGGACACCAGGTACCGGGGCGTCGCGCCGGACGCCCGGCTGGTGGTGGGCAAGGTGCTGGGCGACGACGGCTCGGGGACCTTCTCGTCCCTGATCGAGGGAATGGACTGGATCGCCCAGCAGCACGTCCGCGTGGTGAACATGAGCGTCGGCGCGTGGGTGGCCGGTGACGGCACCGATCCGCTGTCGGCGGCGGCGGACGCGCTCACGGCCCGCACCGGCACGCTGTTCGTCGTGGCGGGCGGGAACGAGGGAGAGGACCGGTCGGTGCTCGCCCCCGGCCTCGCCGACTCGGCGCTGACCGTCGGGGCCGCCGACGCCGACGACTCCGTGGCCTCCTTCTCCAGCCGGGGACCGCGAAGGGGCGACGGCGCGGTCAAGCCGGACGTGACCGCTCCCGGCGTCGGCATCACCGCGGCACGCGCCGCGGGCACCTCCGAGGGCGAACCGGTGAACGACCGCTACACGACGATGAGCGGCACGTCGATGGCCGCTCCGCACGTCGCGGGCGCCGCCGCCCTCCTGTTCCAGCAGCACTCCGGATGGACGCCCGCCCAGGTCAAGGCCGCGCTCATGACGACGGCCACGCCGAAGAACGACGTCTCCGTGTTCGCCCAGGGCACGGGCCGGATCGACGTGGGCCGGGCCGTGGCGTCCCGGATCTTCGCCGACCAGGGCAGCGTCTCGTTCGACCTCACGCGGACGGCCGCGGTGAGCCGTCGGGTCCAGATCCGGAACGAAGGCGACACGCCCGTCCGGCTGGACCTGGCCTTGAAGATGACCGGTCCGGACGGTGAGGACGCGCCCGCGGGGATGTTCACCGTCAGCCCGGCCGCCCTGGACGTTCCGGCCGGTGGCACCGCCGAAGCCACGGTCTCCGCCGATCCTGGCAAGGGGCCCGTGGGGCGCTACAGCGGCGCGCTGACGGCCGTCCGCGGGGACGCCGAGGTGCTGCACCTGGCGGTCGGCGGCGTCCGCGAGGCCGCGTCGCACGAGATCCGGCTGACGGGGACCGACCGCAACGGGAACCCGGCCGGGACGACGATGGAGACGCTGCCGTGGGTGTCCCTGACGGACCTGGCCACGGGAGAGGCGGTCGAGGGCTACTACAGCGGGCACGGCGTGGCCGCGCGGGTGCCGGCGGGACGGTACTCGGTGACCGCCGCGATCTTCACCGGCGACACCGACGCGGCGCTGTTCTCCTATCCCGAGGTGGTCGTCACCGACCACGACGTCGCGCTCACCGCCGACGCCCGCCGCGCCCGGCGGGTCGCCGTCCGGGTGGACAGCCGGACGGCCGTCCGTTCCGGCCTCGACGAGATCGGCGTCACCGAGACGGTCGCGGGAGTGCAGCAGTCGTTCGGCGTCGCCGTCGAAGGCAAGGTGGGCCTCTCGGCGATGCCCATCGAGAAGGTGACCGGACGCCGGTTCGGGTTCTACCACGTGGCCAACTTGGCGGAGCCGGACGGTCCACGCGCCTACCACCTGCAACGGCTCGTCGGCCAGCGCATCCCTGAGCGCCTGGACTACCGCGTCGCCGACACCGACCTCGCGTCGGTCGAGTCGGTGTACCACTCCGACCGTCCGCTCACCGGACAGCGCCAGACGATGGCACTGGTGCCCGGCGTCTTCTTCGGGGCGGGCTATGGCGAGTACTCCGTCCCGCTGCCCGGCCGGCGGACCGAGCTCTACACCGCGGGCGCCGGGCTGTCCTGGAGCCGCGCCCTTGCCGGGACGGCGGACGACGGAGGTTTCAGCGTCACCGGGAACCCGCCGTCCACCGCCAGGCCGGGCCGGACGGCCTACCACTGGAACGCCGCCGCGCCGGGCTCGGTCGGCGCGGGGATGCGCAAGGCCAGGAACGGTCCGATGATCTTCAACACCTTTCCGCTCGTGCCGGCGGGCGACAGGGACGGCCTGAGCGCCCCGACGACCGCCCGGACCGAGGTGTCGCGCGACGGTGTGCTGCTCGGCGCGGCGGACTCCGACTCCCTCCGCGTGTCCACGCCGCCCGGCGAGGGGCGTTACACCATCCGCTCGACCGCCGACCGGACGGCGTCCTGGACGGGCCTCGGCACCCACTCCGAGACCGAGTGGACGTTCCCCTACACCCCGACGATGGCGGCCCTGGAGGAGCCGCCCATGTTCGCCGTCCGCACCGAGGGAGCCTTCGACCAGAACAACCGCGCCCCGGCTGGAGCACCGTTCGAGCTGGGCCTGCGCGTCACGGACGGCCGTCGGAACACGTCCGCCGCACCGCCGCGTCTCACCGACGCCACCGTGGAGGCGTCCTACGACGACGGCAAGACTTGGCAGCCCGCGAAGGTCACGGCCACGGGCGACGATCGCTGGAAGGTGTCCTTGACCCACCCGTCTGGCGCTGGCGGATATGTCTCGCTCCGCATCCACGTGTCCAACGACACCGGAACCTCACTGAAGCAGACCGTCATCCGCGCCTACGCGCTCAACTGACACCCCGAGGGGACGGGCGGCCGGAAGGGGCGATCCTTCCGGCCGCCCGCATGTGTGCTGATGGGAAGGGTGCGCGTCATCCCCAGAGACCGGCTGGCCCCAGCCCCCGGAGCGGAGCGTCCAGCTTCTTCAGCCGAGGTCCGAGTGCGGATTCGCCGATGACGCGCTGGCCACGGGTGACGTAGACGGTCAGGCCGGAGCACGCGGCGAAGGGTGTCAGGTCGAGCGTCCGTTCAGTGTTGTGGAAGAGGTACAGCTCGCGGAGGCTCGGGAGGGATGCCAGCGGGGATAGATCGCCGAGGCGGGGGCACTGGTTCAGGAAGATCCCATCCAGGTGGTCCAGACCGCGCACCCAGTCGAGTCCGCCGACCTGGGTTTCCGACAGGCTCAGCTGCCTGAGGCTCTGGAGACGTCCGAGTGGGCCGAAGTCCTCGATCTGCTGGCAGGAGTCGAGTCCGAGGTAGTCGAGCGGGTGGTTTGCGACCAGGGCCGGGACGTCGGGCCAGGCAAGGGCTGACAGGCGGAGGTTCTCCAGGGCGGGGGCGGACGCGAGGGCTTCGCGCAGCACCTCTCTGCTGCTGAGGTTGCCCAGGCCCAGAGTTCTGATGTCGGTGAGCGACGGAAGCTGGTCGGCGGTGGCCAGATGGGTCGCGTTGTGCAGCACGAGCGTCCATAGAGAGGCGCAGGAGTGCAGCGGGCTGTAGTCGCGTACATGGCTGCAGTTCCAGATCCTCAGCTGCCTGAGCTTCGGCATCCCGCGGAGGAAGTCGAGGGATGCGGCCTCGACCGCCGTGCCCAGGGTGAGCCCGTCGAGCTCGGGCATCGCCGGCAGTCGCGCGGGATCGATGTGCGCGGACGTCGGGCCGTAGAGGAACAGCGAGGTCAGGACGAGCCGGTGGTGGGCGAGGAGATCGATCCCCGAGCCTTCGTCCAGGTACACGTACATCTGCTCGCGTGGCGGAATGGTGAGGAGCGCCCGCAGCTGATCGGCATCGTCGACGTACAGGAAGGAGTCCGCTGGCATGTGGCGGAGGACGCGGTCGGCGAACTCGGAGGCATCGAAGTAGCTCCACGCGGCGGCGAGTTCGCTGGACACCTCGTGCCGCGCGTCCGGGGCGTAGCGGGACAGCACGTCGAGGGCTCTCGGGCCGTTGATGAGCCAGGCCACCTGGGCCGCGGCCTGGGCGACCTGAGCCGACAGCTTCATGGTGGAGGTGGGGAGGGCGTCCAGGACGGCCTCACCCGCCGTCGCCAGGGAGCGGGCGGCGACTTCGTCTCGCGGCGGGACGAGCTCGGTCAGGCAGCGGTCGAAGGCCGGGCGGAGGTCGGACGGGATGGCCGGAAGGGTTTCCAGGCACGCGACCAGCAGGAGCTTCAGGCGGCGGGCATGGCCGGGTTCGGCGTCGATGCGGGCGAGCAGGCCGGTGATCAGGTCGCGCCGGAGGGGTTCGTTGGCGTGGCCCGCGGCCATGATGACGGTCTCGCGCCACTGATCGCGGTGGGCCTCGCGGACGAGCAGGTCGATGTCGCCGATGTCGGCGGCGTGCTGCGCCGTCAGGTACTCCTGCACGGTCCGGTGGACGAAGTCGATGCGCCCCGGCACCGGTTCGCGCAGGACGCCGCTGCGCTGCAGCAGGGCGTCCAGGACGTCGGATGCGTCCGCTCCGACGTTCGGCATCGCGGCCAGGCGGTCGGCGATGAGGCGTTCGACCATCGGCTTCGGCAGCTCGACGCGGTTGCTGGTGGACAGGCTCCAGGCCAGGTCGCGCAGGATGCGGATCTTCTGGTCCTTCTCCAGCGCGACCGTCTGGGCGCTGGGCACGCCGCGCTTGGCGTCGCGGGTCTCCAGGAGCAGGTCGAGCGCCGCCGAGTAGAGGCCCATGCGGTCGCGGGGGAGGGACTCGCGGTCCAGGTTCAGCGCGCAGAGCATGGCGGCCAGGAGCGGCGTGGACGCCAGCATGCGCAGGTGCGGGGCCGCCTCGAAGCGGGCCAGGAGGCGCGACTCGTAGCCGGGGAGGCGTTCGGGCTCGCAGGGGAGTTCGGCGCAGTCGCGGACGGCGGCGTGCCAGTGGCCGATGAGTTCGCGCAGGTCGGCGGGGCTGAGCTGTTCCAGGAAGGCGGTGCCGAACCCTTCGTCCCGGAGCCAGTCCGCCGCCGCGGCGGCGGGACGCGAGGTGACGAGCACGCGGATGCCGGGGAAGTCGCGGACGAGGCGTCCGACCCACTCGCGGACGGCCTGCCGCTGCGGCACGGTCACCTCGTCCACGCCGTCCACCAGGACCAGGGCGCGCCCGGACAGCAGGACGCGGTGGACCCAGCCCTTCGGCATGAGTCCCGCGAGGTTGCCCGCCGTGTCGTCCAGGAACTCCTCGGGCGTCGGGAGCCTGCCGCCCGCGTGGCTGCGGAGCTTGACGAGGAACGGGACGAGACCGCGCCAGTCGGCCAGTTCGTCCGAGAAGGAGCCGCGTGCGGCGGCGATCGCGAGCCAGCGCAGGAGCGTGCTCTTGCCGCCGCCCGCTTCCGCGCGGACGAGGAGCAGGCGGTGGTCCTTGAGCGCGGTCTCGATGCGGACGGTGCCGCCGGTCCGCTCCTCGCGCCACTCGGAGCGCGGGACGGGTTCCTGACGCCGCCGAGTCCGCTCCTGCTCCTGTGAGACGTTGAGGCTGATGTAGGCCACGCTGAGGCTCGTCCTGGGACGGCTCATGCGCTCGAACCGGACGCCGAACAGTTCGAGTAGGTCCAGGGTCTCGCTCAGCGACGACAGGTAGCGGCGGGTGAACTCCTCGTCCTCGGCGACGCCCTCGGGCGCGGTCAGGGAGCGGGCGGGCATCCGGGCGAGGAGCGTTTCGACCTGTTCGGCCAACCCGGAAAGGCGGGAGAGCGTCTCCGCCGACGCGCGGGGCGCGAACTGGGGGAGGTGGGTGACGATGCGGGCCAGGCAGTCGCAGCACTCGTCCAGCACGACGTCGTACAGGCGCGCGCCCGCTTCGCCCAGCTGGAAGGACGCGTCGCGCGCGGGGAGGGTGCGGCGCAGGCGGCGGGCGAGTTTCACCGGGTCGGCGTCGTCGGCGAGGAGAGCCGTGTCGGAGAGGTCGGCCCGGTCCAGGGTGAGGACGACCTGGGCTAGCACCGCCTCACGGTCGCCGTCGGTGAGGCCGCGGTACTCGGCGCGGCAGAACTTCAGGAGCCGGTCGGCGACGGCCGTGGCGATGTCCTCGAACTGCGAGACGGCCTTGCGCCGCCGGAGCTCGTCCGCGTAGCCGACCCGGATGAGGTCGACCAGGTCGGCGGAGCGGTCGAGGCGGGCCGTCCGGCCGGACAGCACGCGGCCGAGCACGAGCTTCGCCACGGACTTGCCGACGCCGACGGCGGCCAACTCGACGGACATTCGTTCAGTATCGCCCGTCGAGTTGGGCCGTTGTGTGGTGTTTCGTCAGTCAGTCGGTCAGAAGGAGGCGGGCAGGCCGAGGGCGCGGGCGATCAGCATCCGCTGCACCTCGCTCGTCCCCTCGCCGACCTCCAGGATCTTCGCGTCGCGGTAGAAGCGGCCGACCGCGTACTCGTTCATGAAGCCGTAGCCGCCGAAGATCTGCGTCGCGTCGCGCGCGTTGTCCATCGCCGCGTTGGACGCCGCGAGCTTGGCGATCGCGGCCTCCTTCTTGAACGGCTCGCCCTTGAGCATCTTCGCCGCGGCGGCGTAGTAGGCGAGGCGGGCGGTGTGCGCGCGCATCTCCATGTCGGCGATCTTGAACTGCATCGCCTGGTACCTCCCGATCTCGCGGCCGAACGCCTCGCGCTCGCGGACGTAGCGCAGGCACTCGTCCACGCAGCCCTGGGCGAGGCCGACCGACAGCGCCGCGATGGCGATGCGGCCCTCGTCCAGGATGTGCAGGAACTGGGCGTAGCCCCGGCCGCGCTCGCCGACCAGGTTCTCCGCCGGGACGCGGACGTCGTCGAAGGACAGCTCCCGGGTGTCGGACGCCGACCAGCCGACCTTGGAGTACTTGCGGCCGACGGTGAAGCCGGGCGTGCCGTTCGGGACGAGGATCGTGGAGATCTCGTTCTCGCCCGTGTACGCCGTGACGGTCACGAACGCGGTGATGTCGGTGCCGGAGTTGGTGATGAACGCCTTGGAGCCGTTGATGACCCAGTGGTCGCCGTCCAGCCGGGCGGTCGTGCGCATGCCGCCGGGGACGTCGGTGCCGCCGCCCGGCTCGGTCAGGCCGAACGCCGCCAGCCGCTCGGCCGTCGTCAGCTTCGGCAGCCACTCGCGCTTCTGCTCCTCCGAGCCGAACCGGTAGATCGGCATCGCGCCGAGCGAGACGCCGGCCTCCAGCGTGATCGCGACGGACGAGTCGACGCGCGCCAGCTCCTCCAGGGCGAGGCAGAGGGTGAAGTAGTCGCCGCCCATGCCGCCGTACTCCTCCGGGAACGGCAGGCCGAACAGCCCCATCTTGCCCATCCCGTCGACGATCTCGTACGGGAACTCGCCGCGCTCGTACAGGTCGCCGATCACGGGGGCGACCGTCTCGCGGGCGAAGCGCTCGACGGTGCGGCGCAGCTCCTCCTGCTCGTCGGAGAGGGTGAAGTCGATCATCGGTTACTCCTTGGGCGCGAGCGCCTGGACGACGCGGGACGGGGAGGGGCGGCCGAGCCGGTCGGCCATCCAGAGACTCGTTTCGGCGAGTTTGCGCACGTCGACGCCTGTCTGGACGCCGAGTCCGTCGAGCATCCAGACCAGGTCCTCGGTGGCGAGGTTGCCGGTGGCCGACTCGGCGTACGGGCAGCCGCCGAGGCCGCCCGCCGACGCGTCCACGACGGTGACGCCGGCGCGCAGCGCGGCGAGCGTGTTCGCGAGGGCCTGGCCGTAGGTGTCGTGGAAGTGGACGCCGATCCGGTCCAGCGGGATGCCCGCGCCGACGACCTCGCCGATCAGCGCGGTGACCTGGCCGGGCGTGCCGACGCCGATGGTGTCGCCGAGGCTCAGCGCGGAGCAGCCGAGGTCCATCAGGCGGCGCGCGACGGACGCGACCTGCGCGAGCGGGACGTCGCCCTCCCACGGGTCGCCGCAGACCATCGACACGTACGCGCGCACCCACAGGCCCTCGGCGCGGGCGCGCCGGACGACCGGCTCGAACATCGCCAGGGACTCGTCGATGGTGCGGTTCAGGTTGCGCTTGGCGAACGTCTCGGTCGCCGAGCCGAAGATCGCGATCTCGGTGACGCCGTTGGCGAGCGCCCGGTCGAGTCCGCGCTCGTTCGGCACCAGCACCGGGTACCGGTTCAGCGGCGAGCGCGGCAGCACGCCGAGCAGCTCCTCGGCGTCGGCGAGCTGCGGCACCCACTTGGGGTGGACGAACGAGGTGGCCTCGATCGTCGTCAGCCCCGCGTCCGCGAGCCGGGTGATGAACTCGGCCTTGACGTCGACCGGGACGATCGACTTCTCGTTCTGCAGCCCGTCGCGCGGGCCGACCTCGTAGACGGTGACGCGCTCGGGAAGCCCGTCGAGCGGTACGCGCATCCGGATCACTCCTCCGGCTCGATCACGGCCAGCACCTCGTCCAGGGCGACCTGGACGCCGGTGCGGACCGGCAGGGACGCCACCACTCCGGCGCACGGCGCGGTGACGGTGTGCTCCATCTTCATCGCCTCGACGACGACGAGCGGCTGGCCCTCCTCGACCCTGTCGCCCTCGGCGGCCTTCACGGCGAGGACCGTCCCGGGCATCGGGCTGCGCAGGACGCCGTCGCCGGAGACGGCCGCCGCGCCGGTGCTCTCGGCGCGCTCGTGCTCGGCCAGCGCCCAGGTGCGCCCACCGCGCCCGAGCCACAGCGTGATGCCGTCGCGCGCGCACGAGTAGCGGGTCGTCCGGCCGCCGTAGGTGAGGACCAGGTCGGAACCGTCGCGGTGGAGCGAGGCCCGGACGGGCTCACCGTCGCCGACCGCGACGAGCGCGGCCGACGCGCGGCCCTGCACGCGGACCTCCACCGGGTCGGACCCGGCCGGGGTGATGAGCCACGGCGTCCAGGCCGGGCGTCCGGGACGCCAGCCGTCGGGGATCGCCCACGGGTCCGGGTCGCCGGTCTCCAGGGCGAGCGTCCGCTCCAGCGCGGCGGTCGCCAGGACCTCGGCCGGGACGTCGCGCAGCCCGGAGGTCAGCTCGTCCAGGGACCGCTCGACCAGCCCGGTGTCCAGGTCGCCGGACACGACCGGCGGCGCGGTGAGCAGCCGCCGCAGGAACGCCACGTTCGTCGGGACGCCCAGCAGGTCGTACGCGCCGAGCGCCCGGTCGAGCGCGGTCAGCGCGGCGGCGCGGTCCGGGCCCCGGGCGATGACCTTGGCCAGCATCGGGTCGAACGAGCCGCCGACGACCGTGCCGACCTCGACGCCGGAGTCCACCCGCGCGTCCGAGCCGGACGACAGGGCCAGCACGCGTCCGCCGGTCGGCAGGAAGCCGCGCGCCGGGTCCTCGGCGTACACGCGGGCCTCGACGGCGTGCCCGGTCAGCTCGACGGCCGACTGGTCGAACGGCAGCGGCTCGCCGGCGGCGGCGCGGAGCTGGAGCTCGACCAGGTCCAGGCCGGTGACCAGCTCGGTGACCGGGTGCTCGACCTGCAGCCGGGTGTTCATCTCCATGAAGAAGTACTCGTCGGGGCGGTCGGCCGAGACGATGTACTCGACCGTGCCCGCGCCGACGTAGCCGACCGCGCGGGCCGCCGCGACGGCGCTCTCGCCCATCCGCGCCCGCGCCTCCGGCGTCAGCAGCGGCGACGGCGCCTCCTCGATGATCTTCTGGTGCCGGCGTTGCAGCGAGCACTCGCGCTCGCCCAGGTGGACGGCGTTGCCGTGCGCGTCGGCGAAGACCTGGATCTCGATGTGCCGCGGGTTCTCCACGAACCGCTCGGCGAGCAGCGTGTCGTCGCCGAAGGACGCGCGGGCCTCGCGCCGCGCGGACGCGATCGCGTCCGGCAGCTCCCCGGCCGTCCCGACCAGGCGCATGCCCTTGCCGCCGCCTCCGGCGGACGGCTTCAGCAGCACCGGCAGGCCGACCTCCAGCGCGGCGGCCTCCAGCTCCTCGTCCGACAGGCCCGGCTCGTCCCGGCCGGGGACGACCGGGACGCCCGCCGCCGCGACGGTCCGCTTCGCGCGGATCTTGTCGCCCATCGCGTCGATCGCGGACGCGGGCGGGCCGACGAACACGATCCCGGCGTCCTCGCACGCCCGCGCGAAGGCGGTGTTCTCCGCGAGGAACCCGTAGCCCGGGTGGACCGCCGACGCGCCGCTCGCGCGCGCCGCGTCCAGCACGGCCTGGACCGACAGGTAGGACGGGATCTCCACGGCCTCGTCGGCGAAGGCCGTGTGGAAGGTGTCGCCCGCCGTGTGGACCGCGACCGTGCGCAGCCCGAGCCGCCGCGCGGTGCGGAACACCCGGACGGCGATCTCGCCGCGGTTGGCGACCAGAACGCTTTCGAACATCTCGTCCCTCACATCCGGAAGACGCCGTAGCCGACCGGCTCCAGCGGCGCGTTGGCGGCGGCCGACAGCGCGAGGCCCAGCACCCGGCGCGTGTCGCGCGGGTCGATGACGCCGTCGTCCCACAGCCGGGCCGTGGAGTAGTACGGGTTGCCCTGGTCCTCGTACTGGGCGCGGATCGGAGCCTTGAACTCCTCTTCCTCCTCGGCCGACCAGGCGTCGCCGAGCTGGTCGCGCCGGACGGTCGCCAGCACGCTCGCGGCCTGCTCGCCGCCCATCACCGAGATCCGGGCGTTCGGCCACATCCACAGGAAGCGGGGGGAGTAGGCCCGGCCGCACATCGCGTAGTTGCCCGCGCCGAACGAGCCGCCGATGACGACGGTGAACTTCGGCACGCGCGCGCACGAGACGGCCGTGACCATCTTCGCGCCGTGCTTGGCGATGCCGCCCGCCTCGTATTCGCGGCCGACCATGAACCCGGTGATGTTCTGCAGGAACACCAGCGGGATGCTGCGCCGGTCGCACAGCTCGATGAAGTGCGCGCCCTTCTGCGCCGACTCGGCGAACAGGATGCCGTTGTTGGCGATGATCCCGACCGGGTGGCCGTGGATGCGCGCGAACCCGGTGACCAGGGTGGTCCCGAACTCCTTCTTGAACTCCTGGAACCGGGAGCCGTCCACCACGCGGGCGATGACCTCGCGCACGTCGTAGGGGGTGCGGGCGTCCGGCGGGACGACCCCGTACAGCTCGTCGGGGGAGTACAGCGGCTCGGCGGGCTCGGCGCTCGTCCAGGGGCGCGGCTCGCGCGGGCCGAGCGTGGCGACGATGTCCCGGACGATCGACAGCGCGTGCGCGTCGTTCTCGGCCAGGTGGTCGGTCACGCCGGAGATCCGCGAGTGCAGCTCGCCGCCGCCGAGCTCCTCGGCCGTGACGACCTCGCCGGTCGCGGCCTTCACCAGCGGCGGGCCGCCGAGGAAGATCGTCCCCTGGTTCCGGACGATCACCGCCTCGTCGCTCATCGCCGGGACGTACGCGCCGCCCGCCGTGCAGGACCCGAGCACCGCCGCGATCTGCGGGATGCCGCGTCCGGACATGGTCGCCTGGTTGTAGAAGATGCGGCCGAAGTGCTCGCGGTCGGGGAACACCTCGTCCTGCTTCGGCAGGAACGCGCCCCCCGAGTCCACCAGGTAGACGCAGGGCAGCCGGTTGTGGAGGGCGACCTCCTGCGCGCGCAGGTGCTTCTTGACCGTCACCGGGTAGTACGTGCCGCCCTTGACGGTCGCGTCGTTGGCGACGACCACGCACTCGCGCCCGGAGATCCGCCCGACGCCGGTGATCATGCCCGCGCCGGGGGCCTCGTCGCCGTACATGCCGGTCGCGGCGAGCGGTGACAGCTCCAGGAACGGCGAGCCCGGGTCGAGCAGCGTGTCCACCCGGTCGCGCGGCAGCAGCTTGCCCCGCTTGACGTGCCGCTCGCGGGCCCGCTCCGGGCCGCCGCGCGCGGCCTCGTCCAGCCGGTCGCGCAGCTCGGCGGCCAGGGCCTCGTTGTGCGCGGTGTTGGCCTTGAAGGCCTCGCCCGCCGGATCGGCGCGCGTGCCCAGCACAGGCCAGGATCCGGTTCCGGTCCCGCTCACCCGGTCATCACCGCCCTCGTCCACAGTTAATGCTCGTTAACAAGTGCGATGTTAACGGTCGTTAACAAGGTTCGTCTACACTCCCATCATGACCGACGTGCGCACGGCCAGCCCGCGCAGGGCGGAGATCCTCGCGGCGGCGGCCGAGCTGTTCGCCCGGCGCGGCTACCACGGCACGTCCATCGGCGACCTGGGCGGCGCCCTCGGCCTCACCGGCCCGGCCCTCTACCGCCATTTCCGCGGCAAGGAGGCCGTCCTCGCCGAGATGCTCGTCGACATCAGCGAGCGGCTGCGCGCCGAGGGAGCCCGCCGCGCCGCCGCCGACGACCCGTCCGCCGCCCTGGACGCCCTGCTCGACTGGCACATCTCGTTCGCGCTCGACAACCCGGCGCTGATCACCGTCCACGAGCGCGAGCTCGACAACGTGCCCGAGCCACAGCGCCACCAGGTCCGGCGCGTCCAGCGCGCCTACGTCGAGGAGTGGGTGGCCGTCCTGCGGCGGCTGCGCCCGGACGAGCCGGAGCAGCGCGTCCGCGCCGCCGTCCACGCCTGCTTCGGCCTGCTCAACTCCACCCCGCACAGCGCCACGGGCCTCGACCGGGCCGCCATGGCCGAGCTGCTGCACACCATGGCCCGCGCCGCCCTGTTCAGCTGACCCGCGCACGTCCCGGCCGGGGACGGCCGCGGCCGGGTCTGGCCGCCGATCGCTAGCAGGTGGAGGGGCGGCCCTTGAGGGCGTCGGCGACGACGCGCGCGAACGTGTCGGCGCTCCCCGCCGTCCCGTCGAAGACCTTGTTCGCGCACTCGCGGAACGTCGCCGAGAAGACCGGGTAGTGCTCGGTCACCGGCCGCGGCAGCGCCCGTCCGAGGGCCGTCACGATCGCCCGGCCGAGCTCGGCGAGCTGCTGCTGGTTCGGGCGGTCCGGATCGCCGGGCGCGGCCGGGCGCCCCATCAGGACCGAGCACGACCGCGCCTGGACGTCCTCCGGCGCGTGCCGCCGGGGCGTCAGGCCGAGCGCCGAGTAGCGGGCGGGCGCGAAACCGCCGCAGGAGAACAGCTGGCGCTGCGCGGCCGTCCCCGACAGGAACCGCACCAGGTCGGCGCTCGGCCCCGGGTTGGGGGAGTGGGCCGAGACCGCGAGGTTCTGACCGCCGAGCACGGTGTGCCCGGGGAGCGGCGCCACATGGAACCGCAACCGGTCGCCGTCGGCGCGCATACGGGGCTCGGTGGCCAGGGCGGAGAAGGCGTAGGGCCAGTTCCGCATCAGCTTGTCGCCGTCGGCGAAGGCGTTGATGGCGTCCTGCTCCTGGTACTGCCGGGAGGCTTTGAGCGGCCCCTGGACCCGGGCGGTGAGGCGGCGGACCGCCGGGAACACGCGGTCGCCGAGGGCGTCCTCGTCCGCGCGCGCGTTGCCGGTGAGGACGTTCTCCGCGCCGTCGTTCCACACGTCCTCCAGGACGTTGACGGTCAGTCCCTCGTAGTCGGCGAACTGCGCGTCGTACCCCTGGGCGAGCAGGTCGGACCAGCGGGCGGGCGGCGTCGTTCCCTCGCGGTAGTAGAGCAGGCCCACGTCCACGTTGAAGGGGACGGCGTACTGGGCGCCGTGCCACTGGCCCGTGCGCAGCGCGGCGGGGATGAAGTCCGCCGGGGAGGGCAGGTCGTGGATCTCCTTGAGGTACCCGGCCTCGGCGAACTGCGCCGTCCAGGTGTTGTCCATGATCAGCACGTCGTAGGCGCAGCCGCCGGACTGCTCGACCGCCGCGAGCTGGCTGTGCTGGAGGTCGGTGGAGTCGGACACCTCGACCAGGCGCGCGTGCCGGTGCGGATGGCCGTCCGGGTACGTCGAGGCGTTCCACTGCTTGACCAGCGCCCGGCGCTGCGCCTTCAGGCTCACGTCCGTCCCGCCCGCGATCACCAGGTCGTCGCGCCCGCAGTCGGCGGCCAGCGCGTGGTACGGCGCGCTCGGATGGATCTGCGACACCAGTCCCGCGGCCAGGACCGCGAGCGCTCCCACGAGGCCGCACAGGAGCCCCGCGCGCCGCGAGAAGTGCGGGCCGTGGTGCTGCCCTCCCTGGGTGTGGGGGCCATGGGCGCCCGGCGGCTTCGCGGGAGGCGCAGACGCCTTCGGATCCCGTGGCGCGGGGATCTCGGCGGTGTGCCGCTGCTTGGCCTCGGCGGTTCCACGGTGTGATGGTGCTGTGCGTTCGTGCTGCTCAGATCCGTCGGGACGGCCGGGAGTTCCTGGCTCGGGGCCGTCCGGACGGGTGGACCCGGACGTGTCGCGACCGCGTCCGGAGGCGTCGCGGCCGCGTCCGGAGGCGTCCGGGACCGCGTGCGGAGGGCGGGACTCCTCCGGCGGGTCGCCGTCCGGGGACGGGGGACGCGCCGGACGGTTCAGGTCGTCGTCTTCGGTGGTCATCGCAGTCCCGAGAGGAATTGGGCGGCCTGCTCCTGTTCGGGGGCGCCGGTCAGGGCGGTGCAGCGCCCCCGGCCGGGCCCCAGCGCGGACGTGAGCTGCTTGATGTGCGGCGTCCCGCAGCCCGCCGGGCCGGTGAGGACGACCGTCAGGCGCAGGTTCGGGTTGGCCTGGTTGAACGGGCCGGACAGCCAGGAGACCGTCCCGGCGAAGTCGGGGTTGCTGCCCGCGCCGTCGGTGACCAGGATCAGGTCCTGCCGTCCGCTGGCCAGGGACGCGGCCGACAGCACGCTGCGCAGCGCCCGGTCGCCGCCGGCCGTGGTCACGGCCTGGAGCCGGTTGACGACCTGGTCCTTCTGCGCGGACTGCGCGTCGCCCGCCGGGACGTTCCCGAACGTCCCCGCGTTGCGCGGATCGGCGGCCGAGGAGAAGACCTGGAGCCCCACGCGGTCGGAGCCCTGGAGCTGCTCGACGAAGCTCTGCAGGAACGTCACGGCGCGGTTGAGCCGGGTGCCGCCCGAGACCGGCGCGGTCCCCGCCGTCGGACTGGACCGGGGCGCCGGGCCCGACCCGGCGGCCTGGTCCATCGAACCCGAGATGTCCAGCATCAGGCTCGCCGACACCTTCGGGCGGGCGGCGGCGAGCCGGTTCAGCGCGGTCTGCACCGGCGGCGCGCCGTTGAGCGGAACGCCCGGCGGCATGGCGCGCTCACCGAGCATGTTCTGCAGCCGGGACAGGTAGTAGTGCGCGGAGTCGCCCTCCGGCTGCGCGGGCGTCTCGCCGTTGCCGTCGCGGAGCCCCTGCTCGGTCAGGGGATGCGCGGCCAGCCATGACCGCAGGTCGCCGATCGCGTCGGTGCGGGCCCGGGTGTCCTGCCCGCGCCAGGTCAGCTGGACGAGCGGGTAGTCCATGCTCGGCAGGCCCACCGCGTAGTAGGGGTGCAGCCGCCAGCCCGCGTTCGGCGCGGCCGACGGGTCGACCGGGCCGCACCGGTCGCCGAGGGCGCGCCCGGCGTCGTAGTCGGCGAGCACCTGCTCCGGGACGGCCACCGCGATCTCCGGAGGCTCCTTGCCCTGTGCCGCCTCCGCCCGGAACCGGCACAGCAGCGTCACCGCGTCCGGGGCGACGAGGTCGGGCGGGCTCGCGAACTTCTCGTCCGCGCTCGGGTCGGTGTTCGCCTGCGCGTCGTACAGCGCCGGGGTCACCTCCAGCGCGGCCGACGAGGTGTCCGGGACGGGACGGGCGATCCCGCGCAGCTTCACGCCCGCCTGGGCGATCTGGTTCAGCAGTTCGCCGACGTTCTGCTTCAGCGGCGCGCTGTAGGGGCTGGCGACCGTCGCGTCCGCCTTGGGGAACAGCGCGAGCACCATCGGCGAGATGCCCAGGGACCGCGACAGCTGCTGGAAGCGCGGATCGCCGGTGCCGCCCGGCCCCGCCTGTCCACCGCCTGCCTGTCCACTGCCCGCCTGTCCGCCGCCCGTGCCGGGCGCGGGCGCTCCCGCGCTCGCCTTGCCGCTGTGCGGGACGAAGGCGAGCTCGGCGCTCGTCGCCGGGATCCAGATGTCCGGCTGCGGGCCGAGCAGCTGCCGGTCGTCGCCGGTGTCGTTGCGCCGCCACAGCCGGCTGAACGCGTCGTACAGCGACACCGGCCCCGGCTCCGGGACGACCGTGACCGTGTACCGGCGGCAACCGCCGTCGGTACGGTCGGCGACGAACTCCGAGGCCGCCGCGCGCAGCGGTGTCAGCATCTCCGGCGCGGTCAGCACGCGCAGTTCCAGCGGCTGCCCGCACGGCTGGGCCGCGTCCCGCAGCGCCCGCACGCCCAGCGCGGCCAGCAGCACGAGCACCATCGCCGCCGCGCCCGCGAGCAGGCACGCCAGCGCCCGGGCCATCCACGCCAGGGTCGTCGTCGCACCCGCCAGGACGTTGTGCACCAGGTCCGGACGCGACCGCCAGACGAACACCGACACGGCGGCCAGGACCGCGAGCGTGACGATCGAGTTGAGCCAGAAATAGCCGTGGAAAACGGTCACCAGCAGGCCGACCAGGATCGAGGAGCACAGCTCGAACGCCATCACCTCGGTGAGCCGCCGAAGGGGCGGACGGCTCTCCTCGGCCGGGGGCGGGCCGTGCTCGCCCGGCGGCGGGGTGCTCTCGGTCTCCTGACCGTTCATCCTGGCCTCGTCGTCGCGTGCCGTCCGCGCGCGGCACGTACCACCGGTGACCGCCGCGCCCGGTGGCCGCGCCGGCCACCACTGTCGGTCACCGCTTGCTGTCGCCGAATCGCTCCCAGCGTAGTGAGCCGGATGCGCTCGTGGACCGAAAAGCCGCGACCATGATCGGCCGTTTGTTCCGGCCCAGGGGGATATGGGGGCGCCCGATCGGTTCCCTTCCCGCCCCGGCCTCGAAAGAACGTCGGCCGAGTCTCCTGCGGTCCGGAGATCCGTCCGATCCCGGCCACGGACGGCCGTGGGACGGCCGCGTCTCAGCGGGCGGCGTCGCGGCGGGTCTCGAGGAACCGTGTGTAGTCGTGCGCCCCGGCGAGGACGGCCTGGTGGACGGCCCGCGCGATCCGCGCACCCCAGACCGAACGCGGCCCCGCGAACGGCTCCGGCTCACGGGTCCTGAACGGGCGAGTCCCGTCGCCGCCGCGCGGGTACGCCTCATGGGCGGCGGGGGCCGCGACACAGATCGCGTCGGACGCGGTGCCGGTGCCCGCGTAACCGGCCTCCAGCATCGCCTGGGACTTGGCCTCCGTCGCCGTCATCACCGCGTTGACCAGCGCCGCGTCCGTCAGCGGAACGGGCACGGAGACGACGATGTTGATCGTCCCCGGGCGGGGCATCACCGCGTCCAGGCGGATCGGCGCGAGTTCGGGATCGTCGGCGTCGGCGGGGGCGGCGGCCCAGGTGGGCACCCGCAGGCCCACGGTCGCCGAAACGCTCACACCGCCGTCCTCGGCCTGCCGGGTGCGCTCGACGGACGCGGCCGTCAGCATCCCGACCCCCGGCCCTTCGAGCCCGTAGGCGGCGGCCAGCTCGCGCAGGTGGTCGACCGGGTCCATGCGCGAGTAACCGCCCGCGACCTGCGCGTTCAGCACCCACCGCGCGGACGTGAGGCCGCCGCCGAGCATCGCCGACGAGATCATCCGGAGGCCGCCGCCCGGCCTCCAGACCGTGGCGGCCAGGCGCGCGCCGTCCTCCTCGCGCCAGTGCAGGTCGAGTCTCACCCGGCGGCCTCCTCCACGGAACGATCCGGACGCTCCAGTGCCAGCAGCGGGCGCCCCTCCGCATCATGGGCCACGCTGACGTGCGCGTCGAAATGGCGGGCGACCGTCTCACGCGTCAGCACGTCGGCCGGCGGCCCGGACGCCGCGACCCGGCCGTCCGACAGCAGCAGCAGCCGGTCGGCGTACTGCGCCGCCAGCGTCAGGTCGTGGATGGTCGAGACGACGGTCAGGCCGTCCGCGAGGCGCAGCCGGTCCACCAGCTCCATGACCTGCTGCTGGTGGCCGATGTCGAGCGCGGTCGTCGGCTCGTCCAGGAACAGCACCGGGGTCTGCTGCGCGAGCGCGCGGGCCAGCACGACCCGCTGCCGCTCGCCGCCCGAGAGCTGGTCGAGCGTCCGCGCCGCCAGCCCGGCCAGGTCGAGCCGCTCCAGCACGTCCGCGGTCACCGACCGGTCGTGCGCGCTCTCCCGTCCGAAATGCGGGATGTACGGGGACCGGCCGAGCAGGGCGTAGTCGAACACCGTCATGCCCGGCGGCAGCTTCGGGCTCTGCGGCGCGTACGCGACGAGCCGCGCGCGCTGGCGGGGCCGCATGGCGCGTACGTCGCGGCCGGAGACCTCGACGGAGCCCTGTCCGGCGCGCAGGCCGAGGGCGGCGCGCAGCAGCGTCGACTTGCCCGCGCCGTTCGGGCCGATGACCGCCGTCCAGGAGCCGCCGGCGACCTCCATGGAGACCGACCGCAGCACCCGGCGTCCGCCCAGCTCGACGTCCAGGTCCCGGACCGAGACCGTCATACGTCCACCTGCCTGCGCGTCGCCCGGAGGACGAGCACGAAGAACGGGCCGCCGACGAACGCGGTGACCACCCCGAGCGGCAGCTCGGCGGGCGCGACCACGGTCCGCGCGACGAGGTCGGCCAGCTCCAGGAACGCGCCGCCCACCAGCAGCGACAGCGGCAGGACGATCCGGTACGAGCCGCCCGCGAGCCGCCGCACCAGGTGCGGGACGACGATCCCGACGAACGAGATCAGCCCGCTCACCGCGACCGCGCAGGCGGTGGCGAGCGACGCGGCGACCAGGACGAGCAGCCGCACCCGCGCCGCGGACATCCCGAGCGTCACGGCCTCCTCGTCGCCGACGGCGAGGACGTCCAGCAGCCGCCCGTGGCCGAGCAGCACGGTCACCGCGATCAGCGCGTAGGGCGCGACCATCCGCAGCTGCCCCCAGTCGGCGGTGCCCACGCCGCCCAGGATCCACGCGAAGATCCGCTGGAGCTGCTGGGAGTTGGCCTGCTGGAGGAACGTCTGGATCGCCGACAGGAAGTTCGCGACCGCGACACCGGCGAGGACGAGCGTGCCCGTCCCGCCGCCGGTCTCGCCGAGTCCTCCGCGCGAGGCCACCTGGCCCAGTCCGTAGGCCATCAGCACGCCGCAGACCGCCCCGGTGAACGCGGCGACCGGCACGGCGAAGCGGGGCGCCCCGGGCAGCGCGACGATCACCAGCGTCGCGCCGACCCCGGCCCCGGCCGCCGCGCCCAGCAGGTACGGGTCGGCGAGCGGGTTGCGGAACACGCCCTGGTAGCCGGCGCCCGCGACGGCCAGCAGGCCGCCGACCAGGGCCGCCATCAGGACGCGCGGCAGCCGCAGCTCGAACAGCACGTTGTGCTCGACCACGCCGAGCCCCGAGTCGACACGGACGAACGGGACCGTCCCCGCGAGCGCCTTCAGCACCCCGGGGACGGGCAGGTCGGCGGCCCCGACCAGCAGGGCGCCCAGCATCGCCGCGAGCAGCGCCGCCAGCGCGACCGCCAGGTGGACGGGGCGGAGCCGCGCCCGCTGCTCCCGGCGGACGGACGGCAGGAACCGCCGCGTCCGCCGGGAGCCGGGGGCGGCCGTCACTTCGAGACCGGGGTCACTTGGCGGCCGACGCCTTCTGCACGGCGGCGGCGATGGCCTTGACGAACTCCGGCAGCCTCGGGCCCCAGCGGGACGCGACGTCGTCGTCGAGCTCGACCGTGTTCTGCTTCTTCACCGCGGTGAGCGCGGACCAGCCCGGCCGCTTGCCGACCGCCACCGACGACTGGCCGCAGCACTTGGTGTCCGCCAGGAAGATCATGTTCGGGTCGCGGCGCAGCAGGTACTCCTGCGAAAGCTGCGGGTAGCCGCCGGCCGCCTTCTCCGCGCCGTCGGCGATGTTCACCAGGCCGAACAGGCCGTACACCTGGCCGATGAAGGTCTTGGAGGTGACGGAGTGCAGCTGGTTGTCGAGCTCGTGGTAGTAGCTGAGCCCGCCTCCGCCGGCCGACTTGGCGGTCGCCACCGTCTGCCGGATGTCGGCGCGCATCCGCTCGGTGAGCTTGGCCGCCTCGGCGCTGTGCCCGGTGGCCTTGCCCAGGTCCTGGATCTCGTCGTACGCCTCGTCCAGCTTGGTCGCGGCGGGCTCCAGCAGCACCGGGATCTTCACCTTGGACAGCGCCTCGACGATGCCGTCCATGTCGTTGGACAGGACGACCAGGTCGGGCTTGGTCGCGATGATCGCCTCGGCGTTCGGCTGGAAGCCGCTGAGCTTGGTGCGGGGGGCGTCGGCCGGGTAGTTCGACAGGTCGTCCACCGCCGTGACCTGCTTGCCCGCGCCGATCGCGAACAGGGTCTCGGTGTGGGTGGGGGACAGCGACACGATGTGCCGCGGTGTCGCCGGGATGGTGACGGAGCCGTTGGCGGCCTGGACGACCACCGGGCCGCCGCCCGCGGCCCTGTCCTTGTCCTTGCCCTTGTCCGAGTCGCCGGAGCCGCCGCAGGCGGACGCCAGCGCCAGGGCGCCGATCACGAGGGACGCGCCGAGCGCGCGCACGGGTCTCACTGCCTGCCTCCAGGGCGAGCGGCGGCAAGCGGCCCGGGGGGACGGACCGGCCCTACCGCGGGGTCGAAGTCGTCGACGTGCGGCAAGGCGACCTGGCTCGGCCTTCGGGGGAGGCCATCTCAGTTGCGGGACAGCGCCGGGATCTCACCGGACTTCGCTCAGCGCACGCGTGATCTGCAACGTTATCAGCAGGCGGGCGGGGCGGCGCACGGCCCCCTTGACGGAGTGAGTACTCACTCCGTAGCGTGCGAGGAGGGAGGGGACCGCCCCTGACCCGGCATCGCCCGCTCTCGGACGAGCCTCACCGCCGGGGCACTTTCTTCTCCATCTCGGGCAAGGCCGGACTCACTTCGGAGATGCGCGTGACCATCAGCCTCAACCACACGATCGTCCCCGCCGTCGACAACGAGGCCGCCGCGCGATTCCTCGCGGACGTGCTCGGCCTGGAGTACGGCGGCCTCCACCCCGTCGCCCGCCACTTCGCGCAACTGCGGATCAACGACCAACTGACGCTCGACTACATGACCGTCCCCGAGCCCACCGGCCACCACCTGGCCTTCGACGTGGACCCCGCCACCTTCGACGCCGCCGTCGCCCACCTGCGCGAGCACGACCTGCCCCACGGCGACGGGCCGGGCACCCACACCAACGGCCGGGTGGACGAGCGGCACCCCCTGGGCGGACGCGGCGTCTACTTCGCCGACCCCTCCGGCAACCTTTACGAGCTGATCTCGCCGTCCTGACCCTCGCCGTCCTGACTGGAGCCCGTCCCGGCGGCGAGGAGAGGCCGCACGCGCGTGCAGAACGCCTCGATCTCCGCCGGTTCGGGCCGCTGGTCAGCCGCGAACATCGCCGTTTGCAGCGACAGGCCGAACGCGCCGAAACGCTCCATGTCCTCCCTGCGGACGGGCTGGACCACGAAATGGATGTGACCGGGCTGTCCGCCCGCGTGCGACCACAGGCACACGTACACCTGCTCGGGGCGGACGACTTCGGTGACCGCCGCCGAGACGTGCCGGAGCAGAGGCCCGAGCGCCGCGCTCTCCGCGTCGTCCAGGTCGGCCACGTGGAGGACGTGGCGCAGCGGCTTCACGACGAGCGTGCCGAGCCCGAGCGGAGCGACGGCGTGCTCGACCACCCAGCCCGAACGCTCGGCGAGGCGGCCCCCCGGAAGCGGTCGCCTCCCGGACGCCAGGTCACATGCGAGGCATCCCTCGTGCGCGAGCGTCATGCGAGGCATCCTTCATGTGCGAGCCTCATGCGAAGCACTTCTCATGCGTGAGCGTCATGGGACGCATTCTTCATGCAGGAGCCTGAACTTCGCGCGCGCCCGAGGTCCAGGCTCGCGCACGGGGTTCAGGGCTCGCGCACGGGGTTCAGGGCTCGCGCACGGGGTTCAGGGCTCGCGCACGGGGTTCAGGGCTCGCGCACGGGGTCGGACGCCACCCGGTCGCGGGCCTCGCTGAAGAAGTCGTGCACCGCCGTCGCGCCCGGCAGGAGCCGCAGCGGACGCGCCGCGCCGAACGGGGCGTTCCAGAACGCGCCGACACGCGCCTGCCAAGGGCCCGCGTAGGCGTAGGGCTCGGGCAGGTACCGGTCGCCCGGGGAGACGCCGTAGTTGACCTCGTCCACCGTGATGGCGACGTCGAAGTGCTCCGGCCACAGGATCGGGTGCTCGGACGGCGCGAGCCGCTGCAGAGCCTCCATGCCCCACGCGAAGGCCCGCTCGATGACCGCCGTGTCGCCCGCCTCCAGGCCGATGGTGTCGTCGGGCTCCAGCCCGCTGCCCTCCTTGTAGACGCCCTCGGGGCGTCCCGCCTCCACGTTCGCCGCCGCGGCCACTTCGCGATAGGTCAGGCCGTTCATCGGAACCGCGCGCTCACCCACGATGAGCTCCGTCCCGCGCACGCGCAGGAGCGGCTGGGCCACCGTGCCGAACCCGCCGTCCGTCACGGCGAGCTCGATGGAGCCGCTCGTCCGGAACTGCGGCCCCGCGAGGATCATCTCGGCGACGCCGTGGAGCGCCCGCCGCGTACCATCCGCGATCATTCTTTCGTCACCTTTCCGCCATTCTTTGCCCCCGAGTCCCGCAAGTCCATGCGCGCATGGCTCCGCCCTGCGGACCGGGTCAAGTTCCGCGCCCTGGCAATAGACAACTGCCTGAGTCCCACGCTAGAGGCCAGACCCTTCGACCATGCGGTCATTGATGTGTTCACGATAAAAAGCCACCTGCGTCGCCATGGCCTCGCGCAGGGAAGCGTCCTTGGAGACGCGGTAGACGACCCCCGGAAAGTCCATCTTCTGGTGAACCTGCCAGATGTCCTCGTGCCGATCGGGTGAGAAGAGTTGTGCGGGTGAACCGCCCGCGACCCATCCGATCGGCACGCACCGGGCGGCAGATGGGAACCCCCACAGAGGACGCTGTGGATGCGCATCTCCGCCTCGGCCCCTCACCACCCATCCGGGGAAAAGCGCCGTTCCGGCGGCGAGGAACGCCTCGTCGTGGACGGCCGGCCGCCGTCCTCGATGCTCGAGCATCATGGGTGAACTTCCCCGGAGCCGGAGTTATCCACAGCTGCGCGGACGACTTTCGAAGCGAGCCCGGCCGCCGTGACGATGGATGCATGAGCGTTCTGACCTGGACGAAAGCATCGGACCACACGATCCGCCCCCTTCTGGACGGCCGGCCGCGGCGGCTCGCCGACGTCCTTCCCGTCGGCGCCGTGATCGCACGCGCCACCGCCGCCTGGCTTTGGGGCCTGGACGTCCTCCCTCCCGGCGCCCGGCGGGGCGGGTGGGAGCTCGACCTCGTCCTGCCGCCGGAGTCGGCGCCTCCCGACGCCGAGCCCGACCCGCGCCGGGTGCCGCTGCCGTCCGACCACGTGGCTCTGCTCGACGGCGTCCGGGTGACGTCTCGGGCCCGCACCGCACTGGACTGCGCGCGGTGGCTCCCGCGACTGGACGCCGTGGCCGCGCTGGACCAGTTCCTCCGCGCCGGCGTCGGCGAGCCGGAGCTGCGCGCGATGGCCCGCGGGCTGCCGGGCTACCGGGGTTCCGCCCGCCTGGCCGAGGTGTTCCGGCTGAGCGACCGGGGCGCCGCCTCACCGGGCGAGAGCCGGACCCGCGTGTTGGTGGTCCGCGCCGGCTTCCCGCGTCCGCGCACGCAGATCCCCGTGCCCGGCCCGCACGGTGAACGGCTCTTCATCGACCTGGGGTACGAGCAGTGGCGCGTCGGGCTGGAGTACGACGGCGAGCGCCACCACACCGGACGACCCGCCCGCGCCCACGACGACCGCCGCCGCCGCTGGCTCCGCGACCAGGGCTGGAAGATCATCCCCGTCACCAGGGACGTCCTCGTCCGGCCCACCCCCTACCTCGAAGCCCTCCTCACCGCGCTCCTCGACCGCGGCTGGCAGCCCGACGACCGCACCATGGACCGCCTCGCCACCCACCTGGCCCGCCTCCACAACGGCACCTCCCGACGAGCCCAGGCCGCTCACCACCCACCGTTCCCTCCCACGCCTGCCCTCCCACCCACACCTCCACCCCGGCCCCCCGATCGACCGCCGACCGCGCCGTCCGGTGAATCCGCGGCCCAGCCACGTCCATCGGTCCAGACGGCGACCGAGCGAGCAAACTCCCCATGAGCCAGCCTCTTGGTATCTCGGCACCATCCAGCCAGCGAAGAGACAAAGGACGAGGACGAGGACAGGCAGAAGAACGCGTCGAGCAGCGTGGCGCACGCCGACCAACCATCGGGAGCGGCTAACGGCAATGACGGAGGCGACATGCGAGGAGGAGAAGGTTGTGGTGGTTGCGGAATGGTGCGGTGCGGGGTCAGCTCACCGCGGCTGGAACGTGGGGCGGGGACGCTCCCGGACTGGACAAGGTGGCGCCTCGGAGCGCACCGGATGGCGAGGACGGAAGTGTGGGTGGCGCGTGTCGCGCAGGCGGCAGAGACGGTATGGGCGGCATGGGAGCGAGGACGGGCGTGGCTGGTGGGGCTGGTACGGGCGTGGCTGGTGGGGACGGTACGGCGTGGTTGGGGGGACGGTACGGCGCGGTTGTCAGGAGGGGACGGAGGTCGGCGCGGCGGCGGATGCCGTGGTCGGGAGGTCGGTGGAGGGCGGAGCGAATGCGGGGGTCGGTCGGAGTGTGCGGTAGGCGATGAGACCAACCGGGACGGGAGCCCAGAAGGTGACGGCACGGAAGAGGAGAACGGCCTGGAGGGCCGGGGTGGTCGGAATGTCCAGGGCGGTGAGTGCGGCGAGCAGTGTGGCTTCGGTGGTTCCCAGGCTGCCGGGGAGAGGGATGGCCGCACCTGCGGCGGCGCCCAGCAGGTAGGCCGTCAGGAGGGCGAGGGTGTCGTCGCCGCCGGTCCGCGTCCCGGGGACGGCCTGGACGCTCAGGGCGAAGGCCATGGCCATCACGAGGGTGGTCCCCGCCGAGCAGGAGAGCGTGAGGGCGAGGTCGGCCGGACGGCGGCACAGGTCGCTGAGTCCCCCCAGTGCGCGGACGACGGCGGGGGAGCGGATGGCGCGGCGGCCCCACCGCAGCGCGACGGGCAGCAGCACCAACGCCAGCGGCACGCACAGGAAGACGGTCGGCCAGAGCGGGAAGGAGAACGGGGAGAGGAGATGGGGGGCGAGGCGGTCACCGCCGCCCAGGATCAGCGCCGCGGTCATGATCAGCAGGTCGGCGGGTGCTCCGGCCGCCTGAAGGACGGCGACCGTGACGAGGGCGCCGGCCACGGGCATGCCGCGGGTCACCAGATAACGGGTGTTCACGGCGGCGGCGCCGAGCCCGCCCGGGGTGACCCGGTTGGCGGCAGCGGCGGTGAACTGGGTGAGGATCGTCCGGCCCAGGGGCAGCGGCCTGCCGGCCGCGCCGCGCAACGCGACTCCGGCGAGAACGTAATGCAGTGCGGCGAGCACCGACAGCGGGAAAAGGAATTCCCAGCGCGCGTCGCCGAGCGTCGCGAACGCGTCGAGAGCGCGGCTGATCCCCCGGGTGAGAATCAGCGCGATGATGATCGCCGCCAACGGGGCGAGTGCCAGGACGACGCGCATCCAGCGGGACCGGGTAACGGTCGTCCGTATGCGGTGGAACAGGGAGACCGCCGTGCGCGGGCGGGCGACGGGGGTGCCGACCGCTGCGGTGACGACGGTGGGCGCCGCCGGTCCGGCGCCTGCGGCGATGTTCTCCACACCGTGGTTCTCGGCGAATTCGGTGACGCTTATGCGGCTACTGGATTCACTTTGGGAAAACGGTGGCCGCCTGATGGCCGTGCCCGCCGGACAACGCCGTTATGCAGCCGGTTGGTACCGATCTTCGCGCGTCTGTGCGCCGATGTAGCGGAGCATCCCGCGCAGCGCCCGGTGGTTGAGGCCGTTCGGGACCATCCGGTAGCCCTGCCGGTTGGCGAGTGCGAGCGCCCCGAACCGCGCCTGGTCGAGTGGCGTCCAGGGGATGTCGAAGCGTTCCCGGACGATGGTCGGCAGGCAGCCGAAGGTGATGAGGCGCAGCGGACGCTCGGCGACGAGACGTCCGGCGCGTTCGACCATCGCCCCGCCGACCGGCATCAGCGTGACGGTGCCGGACCCGTACCGCGCGATCTCCAGTGCGCGCGCCGCTGCGGGAGTGAGTTCGAGCTGCTCGGCGCAGACCCGCCAGAACTTGGCGCGGAACGAGGCGTGATCTGGAGGAACCGGACGCATGCTCACGCCGTACCGCGAGTACCAGGCCACGGTCTCGGCGTAGAGCCGTTCGCGGTCCTCGGCGGTGAGGGTCTCCGGGTGGAAGACCTCGACCGACTTGAAGATCTCCCAGGTGAACGTCGCGTGCGCCCACCAGAAGGTCTCGGGTTCGAGCGCGTGGTAGCGCCGGTTCCGCTCGTCCACGCCGCCGATGGTGCGGTGCAGGTCGCGGATGTCGCGGGCGCGTTCCCGGCCGTCCGGCGCGAGGATCGTCGCCCAGATCTGGGGAACCGACCGGTGGATGCGGTCGAACGGCGCATCGAAGAACGCCGAGTGCTCGGACACCCCCGCGCCGATGCCGGGGTGCATGAGCTGCATCAGCCCGGCCGCGGCCCCGGGAAGCAGCGACCGCAGATCGCCGGCGTAGTGCCGCAGCAGGGACGGGACCTCGGCGGATCCGGCCCCGAACGGACGCGGCATCGCACCTCCAAGTAACCAATCACTTATCACTGTGAGGCGCAGTGAGACGAAAGTCAAGATTTGTCTCACCCCAGCCCGCGCCCCCCGTCGCCCCCGCCCACCTCCGCGCCCCACGCCCGCGTCCAAATGCGCCGCGTCCACGCGCGCCTGCGCCCACCTCTGCGCCTGTGGCACCTGCGCTTGCGCTTGTTGCGCGGTTGCGGCTACGCCCGCGCTTGCGGTTGTGCCTGCGCCCACGTCCACGTGCGCCTGCGATTGTGCCCACCCCTGCGCTTGCGCCCACGTCCACGCTCATGTCTGCGCCCACGCGTGCGGCGGCGGTTGCGGCTGCGACGTCCCCGGTGGTTGTGTCTGCGCCCGCGTCCACGCGTGCGGTTGGGCCCCGCCTGGGTCCGCCTGCGATGGCGCCTGCGGCTATGGCTGTGCCTGCGGGTGCGTCCACGCCCACATGCGCCTTCGCCCACGTGCACCCTTGTCTGCTGGTGCGTCCATCCCCAACGTGCGCCTGCGGCGGTGTCTGCGCCTGCGCCCATGTCTGCGTCTGCGCTTGTAGTGCGGTTGCGGCTGCGTCCAATGCCCACTGCGCCTGCGATTGCCCCCATGGCTGCGGCCGGGGTTGCGCACACGCCTGTGGCCTGCGCCCACGTCCACGTGCCTATGTCTGCGGTTGTGCCCACGCGTGCGAAGGCGCCCACGTGCGTCCACGCTCACGGCTGCGCCCACGCGTGCGGCGGTTGCGGCTGCGACGACCCCCGTGGTTGTGTCTGCGCCTACGCCCACGCCTGCGGTTGTGCCTGGGCCCGCGCCCACGTGCGTCCGCGGCTGTGCCCATGCCTGCGGGTGCGTCCATGCTCACGTGTGCCCGCTGCGGCGGCTGCGGTACGCCTGCGCCCATGCCTGCGGCGGCTGCGGCTGCGCTTGTGGCGGCGGGGCTGGGGTTGCGCTTGCGGTTGTCGGGCGGGGGTGGGCGTTGGCGGAGTTTTTCTGGACATGGGAGCTTGGGGTGCTGGACGATTTGTGATCATGAGCGAGGGTGTGCGCGTGCGAGCGGCGGAACCGGGCGACTACGAGAGCATCGTCGGTGTGGTGGACGACTGGTGGGGGCGTTCGATCAGCTCCATCCTGCCCCGCCTGTTCCTGGACCACTTCCACCGCACCAGCCTCGTGGCAGAGGACGATGAGGGCTTGGCGGGGTTCCTCATCGGGATCCTGTCTCCGTCGAAGCCCGACGCGGCCTACATCCACTTCGTCGGCGTCGCTCCCCGGCTCCGAGGCACGGGCCTGGCTCGGAGCCTCTACCACCGCTTCTTCGAACTTGCCGCAGCCGATGGCCGCAAGACCGTCAAGGCGATCACGTCCCCGCAGAACCACGGCTCCATTGCCTTCCACACCGCCATGGGCTTCACGGTCACTGGGCCGGTGGCCGACTACGACGGGCCCACCGTCGACCGCACCGTCTTCGAGCGTCGAATCTGACCCGGGGAGAAGAACGTCGTCTCTCAGCTCCGTTGGCCGCTAAGCCGCTAACGCGGATTGTCCGTATCCCGCAGAAGCCCCGCTCCGTCGTCTTCCATGCCGCTATGGCGTCGCGGTTACTGGTGCTGTTGCTGCCGCGACGGCCCTGCCATCGACCGCATCGGCTTGTCATCGGGTGGCAGTGGTGCAGTGCTTGGGACGTGTGCACTCCGTCGGCGGTGAGGCCGAGGGGCAGGTTTGTGGGGAGGCTGGTCCTGGGTGGGGGGGGAAGCAGGGG
>NZ_QURH01001048.1 GCF_003428695.1 Actinomadura logoneensis | reverse complement strand
GCAAGGCCGCCGCCCTGCACGCCCAGGCGGACAGGATGCGTGCCCGCGCGTCCACGGCCACCCGCGCCAGGGACATGGCCCGCCGCGCCGACCGGATGCTCGCCGCCACCGAGCCCGTCCGGCGCACCGCGCGCGTCGCGCGGATCCGGCTGCCCGAGCCCGCCCCGTCCGGCCGGACGCCGCTCGGCGCGGTCAGCCTCACCAAGTCCTACGGTGACCTGGACGTCCTCACCGGCGTCGACCTCGCCGTCGACCGGGGGAGCCGACTGGTCGTCCTCGGCCTGAACGGCGCGGGCAAGACGACGCTGCTGCGGATCCTCGCAGGCCGCGAACGTCCCGACTCCGGACGCGTCGTCCACGGCCACGGCCTGCGGCTCGGCTACTTCGCGCAGGAGCACGACACCCTGGACCCGGACCTGCCGGTCGCGGCGAACCTCGCCGCCGCCGCGCCGCACCTCTCCGCTGCGGAGGCACGCAACATCCTCGGCGCGTTCCTGTTCAACGGCGACGACGTCGACAAGCCGGCCGGGGTCCTGTCGGGCGGAGAGAAGACCCGTCTCGCGCTGGCCGGGCTGGTCGCGTCCGCCGCGAACGTGCTGCTGCTGGACGAGCCGACCAACAACCTCGACCCGGAGTCCCGAGCCGAGGTGCTGCGCGCGGTCGCGGAGTACCGGGGCGCGATCGTCATGGTCACCCACGACGAGGCAGCGGTCGAGGCCCTACGCCCCGACCGCGTCCTCCTCCTCCCCGACGCGGTCGAGGACCTCTGGAGCCCCGACCACACCGACCTCATCGCCCTCTCCTGACCATGGGCGGTTGACGGCGGACAGGACCGCCCGCAGGGAGGCGTTGAGGGTGGAGGCCCCCAGTGCCGCGCCCCAGCGGACCCGGCCGTTGACGCGGCACTCGGCGTAGGCCGCGGCCACGCTGTCATGCCCCTCGCTCAGGGCGTGCTCGCTGAAGTCCAGGACCTCCACGCCGATCCCGGCCTGGGCGAGCGCGTCCACGAAGGCGGCGATGGGACCGGTGCCGGTGCCGGTCGCGGTGACGCGCGTGCCGTCGACGTCGAGGACGATGGTCAGGTGGTGCGCTCCGTCGCCGGGCTCGACGGAGCTGTGGGATACCAGCCGTACGGGGGCGTCCTGGTTCAGGTACTCGCGCTCGAACAGTTCCCACAGCCGCTTGGCGGAGACCTCCTGCCCGTCCTCGTCCGAGACGGTCTGCACGGCGCGCGAGAACTCGATCTGCATACGGCGCGGCAGGTCCAGGCCGTGGCCGGTCTGGAGGAGGTAGGCGACGCCGCCCTTGCCGGACTGGCTGTTGACCCGGATGACCGCCTCATAGGAGCGTCCCAGGTCGTGCGGGTCGATGGGCAGGTACGGGACGTCCCACGGGGCGCGGTCCGGGGACGGCTGGGCGTCGTGCCGGGCCAGGCCCTTCTTGATCGCGTCCTGGTGGGTGCCGGAGAAGGCGGTGTGGACCAGGTCGCCGGCATAGGGCTGGCGCTCGTGGACGGGCAGCCTGTTGCAGTACTCGACCGTGCGGCGGATCTCGTCGATGTCGGAGAAGTCCAGCATCGGGTCGACGCCCTGGGTGTACAGGTTCAGGGCCAGGGTGACGAGGCAGACGTTGCCGGTCCGCTCGCCGTTTCCGAAGAGGCAGCCCTCGACCCGCTGCGCCCCCGCCAGCAGCGCCAGCTCGGCGCAGGCCACGCCGGTGCCGCGGTCGTTGTGCGGGTGCACGGAGAGGACCACGCCGTCCCGCCGGGCCAGGTTGCGGTGCATGTACTCGATCTGGTCGGCGTAGACGTTGGGGGTGGCGATCTCGACCGTGGCGGGGAGGTTCACGATGACCGGACGGTCCGGGCGGGCGTCCCACAGCCGGGTCATCGCGTCGCACACCTCCAGCGCGTAGTCCGGCTCGGTCATGTTGAACACCTCCGGCGAGAACTCGAAGCGGACCTCGCCGCCCCGGTGCCGCTCCGCGCCCCGCAGAACGTCCTCGCCCCCTGCGAGGATCAGCCTCGTCAGCTCGTCCCGGTCGTGGCCCAGGACCACGTTCCGCCAGGTGGGAGCCGTCGCGGTGTACATGTGGACGACGGTGCGGGGGAGTCCCTCGATCGCCTCGAAGGTGCGGTCGATCAGGTCACGGCGGGCCGGGGTGAAGACGACCACGGTCACATCGTCGGGAACCCGGCCCTCCTCGGCGAGCCGCCGGACGAAGGCGAAGTCGGTCCGGCTGGCGGACGGGTAGCCGACCTCGATCTCCTTGAAGCCCATGGCGACGAACATGTCGAACATGCGCTGCTTGCGGGCGGGGTCCATCGGTTCGGCCAGGGCCTGGTTGCCGTCCCGCAGGTCGACCGGGACCCAGAGGGGGGCTTGCTCGATCCGGTGGTGCGGCCAGGTGCGGACGCCGCCCAGCGGAACGTCGACGCGTTCGTGGGCGGGACGGTAGCGGTCGTAGGGCATGCGGCTGCCGCGCTGGCGGTTCCACGAGGGGGCGTCAGGCGGCACTGGGCCGTCGGGGGTGCGCAGGGTCGGAAAGCTGACGGTCATCTACCGTTCCTCGGTGACGTCGGGTGGACCGGCAGCGCCGAACCTCCGCGGCGGGGCGCCGGTCCGGTCAGCTCCCGCCGCGGCCGCCGAGAAGCAGACCGCGCAACGTCATGGGCGGTACGCTAGACCAGAACAACTCCTCAGACAACCTGACAAGTGAGCGCCATGGTCCACGTTCCCCTCCGCCGTAGTCCGCTGGTCGACCAGGCCGCTGATCTGCTCCGCGCGCGGATCACCGCCGGCGAGTGGCCGGTCGGTACCCGGTTGCCCGGTGAGACCACGCTGGCCAGGGACCTGGGGGTCGGCCGGTCCACCGTCCGCGAGGCCGTCCGGGCCCTCGCGGGCGCCGGGCTCCTGGAGTCGCGCCAGGGCTCGGGGGTGTACGTGCTGGCTCTGGAGCCGGTGACGAGCTGGGACGTGAAGCTGCGGCAGGCGTCGGTGGCCGACGTCTTCGAGGTCCGGACCCTCCTGGAGGTCGAGGCGGCCCGCCTCGCCGCCACCCGCCGGGACGACGCCGACCTCGCCGTACTGGAGAGCGCGCTGGCGGCGCGGAAGGCCGCCGCGTCGGCCGACGACCCCGCCTTCGTGGACGCCGACATCGCACTGCACACAGCGGTCGTGGCCGCAGCTCACAACCCCGTCCTGACCGGCCTCTTCCACACGTTCGTCCCCAGGCTCCGCGCGGGACTCCTGGACCTGCTGCGGATGGTCCCTCTGCGAGAGGAGACCCCGGACCACGGCCACACCGGACACGCGGCCCTGGTCAAAGCCATCCGAGCCCGCGACGACGACTTGGCCGCCCACGTCATGCACGAGGAGGTGCAGCGCACCCTCGCCCTGGTCCGCTCCGCCCGGACCAGGCCTGGAGACGGGGCTTGAGCAGCAACCGAAACACAGATGCGCCGGAGGACGGCGAAGATCATGATTGAGGGATGCCTGTCAACGAACACCTCATGGCGGCGTTCTTCCTCACGACACTGGTCGCAATGATCACACCCGGCCCCGACATGCTGTTCATCCTGGGGTGCGGGATGCGCGGCGGCCCACGCGCCGGACTGCTGGCGACCGCCGGGGTCGCGACCAGCGAAGCGATCCACGTCGCGGTCGCCGCGGCCGGCCTCGCGGCCCTGTTCGCCGCCGTCCCCACCGCGTTCGCCGTCGTCCGGATCCTCGGCGCCGCCTACCTGATCTACCTGGGCGTGCAGACCATCCGCCACCGCAAGGGCGTCCCCGACGCCGACGACGCCATCGCCGCCACCGGCATGTCCGCACGCCGCGCCTACCTCAACGGCCTGCTCACCAACCTGCTCAACCCGAAGATGGTCACCTTCACCATCGCCTTCCTGCCCCAGTTCGTGGACCCGGCCCGCGGCCACGTCGGCGCCCAGTTCGCGATCCTCGGCGCGATCCTGATCGCCATGGAGTTCCTGGTGGACGGCCTGGTCGGCGTCACCGCCGGACGGATCGGCGGCTGGCTGCGCCGCCGCCGCACCGCCCGCCGCCGCATCGACACCGCCACCGGCGGCATCTTCATCGGCCTCGGCATCCGCCTGGCCGTCGAACGCTGACACACCCCACCGCATCGGACGCCCCCGCCGGCCCATCCCACCCCCCGACACCACGCATCCAAGTGCCCGACCCAATCCTGAGCCGCTCATCCGCAGGTGGTTCGGCGTTCGGGGCAGCAGGCGGCGTTGGACCGGCTGCTGGCGGCGGCTCCGGAGAGGGTGCGGGACCAGGTCGCGGCTCCGGCGGGGCGTCCGGGCTCCGGCGCGTCCCACAGCCTTCCCCTGGCATCGCCGGCGTGATCACAGCACAGGTGGTTACCGTGTGACCGGTGAGCCTCAGAAACGTCGGCTGGTCCCAGCAGCACCCCACCAAGCCGCTCACCGACCCCGACGACGGGCCGATCGAGGTCGATGTGGAGATGGCTCCGCTGATCGAGGCCCTCTGGGCCGCCGGCCACACCACGATCATGAGCTGCCAGGACATCGGCGAGTCCATCCTCACCGGCGGCACGGCCCTCCCCGAGCACCTGTGGGAGCGGAACGGCGCCTTCTACCTGGGCATGGCCTGGCTCAAGGTCCCCGCCGACCAGGGCCCCCGGCTCATGCGGGTCTGGGAGCCGCTGGCCCGGGAGCGGCGCGGCGAGTGGCTCGCCCAGGTCCCCATCGAGGGCGGGCGACTCTGCGGCTTCGCCTCCATCCACTTCCCCCGCGAACAGATCACCCGGGCCGCCGACCTTCTCGCCTGACGGCACCGCAGGCGAACACGGGCCGCCTACTCTGCCTCCCGGAGCCTCAACGGCGCTCCTCACCGAAGAACCTCACGAGGCCTCGGATAGGTGCATCTATGTCTCTCATATCTAGACCAGATGTCTCCATGTGGATAAGGATCCACCCCTCCTCCGACGCATCCGGGAACTGCTGCCGATACGCACTGACGCATTCGCTGAGGACCCAGTACGTATAGCTCTCTGAATCAGCCTCGGCTGGGTCCAGGCCTGTGGTCAGGCCAGGCCCGGGCGGCGTGGCCAAGATGACGTCCGTTGGTTCGTCCTCCCGGTTATTGAGCAGGACTCCTGCCACTTCGGGCACAGGCTTTCCGCCGTAGAGTTCATAGGCAATCGGCCACCAGACCACCTCGGCGACGCACCCGGCAGAGGTTTCTGGAACCGAACCGACTCTGAACTCCACCCACGGCACGCCTACCAGCGCCGACCTGCACTTCTCTACGACCCCTGGTGCGCCAGATGCAATCACGTATCTCACGGACATCCCACCGCCGCGCTCATGCTTGGCATAATCCTCGGCCTTCCGAGCTTCGCTTCAAGGGTGCCACTTGATCACCGAGCGGACCGGACTGCCGTTGCCTGTCGGGAGCTCAGCAGCCAGCACCCACGACAGCCTGGGCTTGGAGCCACTGGTGCGCGGCATCCCGCCGATCCGTTCGCGGCGCGGTCCGCGCCGGCGCCGCCCGGGCAAACCGCACGGCGACAAGGGCTATGACCACGCGTAGCTGTGCCGCTGGCTGCGCCGGCGGGGCATCAGGGCCCGCATCGCACGGCGGGGAGTGGAGTCATCCCAGCTGTTGGGCCGCCACCGCTGGGTGGTCGAGCGGACGGTTTCGTGGCTGGCCGGCTGTCGCCGTCTGCACCGCCGCTAAGAACGCAAGGCCGAGCACTTCCTGGCCTTCGTAGTTTCATCGCCGCAGCCCTGATCTGCCACCGCCGCCTCACCATCGGCCCACAGCGCTTCGCGAGTCATCTTGCGAGTCTCCTCACCTGGTCATTTGTCGCGGGGGGCCACAGGTGGGCCGTCCGGGCTGATGGTGGTGTGCGGCCATTGGGCGGACTCGTCGCGTCGGAGTCGGGAGACCTCCTCCATGCGGTCGCCGGGGATGATGACCTGCGTGACGTCCACGGCGTTCTCGTCCTTGGCGCTGTAGCTGATGCGGACGATCTCCCAGACCGGCAGGTCAGCGGGGATGAGAAGGAGCTTGGTCTCGTCCGGGCCGGGCATGCGGACGCGGCGGCGTTCCAGCCACTCGAGCGGTCCGTGCCCTCTGGCCTCGATGGCATCGATCCATGCGCCGGGACCGGTGCCGAAGGGATCCTCCACCTCGGGCACCTCCTGCGAGATGCGCGGGTGGATCCACGATGTGCTGATCTGGAACGCGGGTTCGCCTTCGGGACCGGTCACCCGGAGTCGTCGCATGACCATCGAGTCGACCGGGACGTTCAGCATGTGCGCCAGGCGCGGATCGCTGATCGGGGCCTTGCCGACCTCCGGGGTGATGTGGTGGACCCACAGCTCGTTCCCCATCGCTGCGGGGAAGGAGTACCCGCCCGCAACCTGCTGACCGTCGCGCACGTGCCGGGTGTTACGCCGGACGGTACCGGTGCGCATGACGACCCTGCGGTGCGTCGGCCGGACGACCGTCCCTCGTCGCGGGACGGAGACGACGCGTCCACCTTGGGCGAGCTTCCCCATGGCGCGGACGACAACGTTGCGACCGACGCCGTAGTGCTCGGCCAGCCTCTCCATCGGGGGCAAGGTCTCTCCAGGCTCCCACTCGCCCCCGTCGATGCGGCGGAGAAGATCATCGGCGATCTCGTTGTAGCGCGCTGATCCCACGTGGCCGACTCCTCCCGGTGCCTGGCTTCATTGAAGCTCCGGCGCTGGGGGCGGTCAGGTGAATGTGCGGATCAGGCGTTCCTTGAGGGCGGTGAAGGGCGGGTAGACGACGCGCATGGTGTCGGGGGAGAGCGGCTTGTCCAGGACGGCCTTGGCGTGGCTGAACGTCTCGAACGAGCGGCGGCCGTGGTACGCGCCCATCCCGCTCTCCCCGACGCCGCCGAACGGCAGTTCGGGAACCGTCAGGTGCGCGTTCGGCAACCCGAACCCGACCGCGCCCGACGACGTCTCGGCGAGCACCCGCCGCTTGGTCGCCGGGTCGGCGGTGAACGCGTACAGCGCGAGCGGCTTGTCCCGCTCGTTGATGAAGGCGAGCGCGGCGTCCAGGTCCGGGACGCGCAGGACCGGCAGGATCGGCCCGAAGATCTCCTCCGCCATCACCGGCGCGTCCGGCTCCACGTCCCCGAGGACGGTCGGCGCGATGTACCGCTTCGCCCGATCGTGCTCGCCGCCCGCGACGACGCGTCCCCCCTCCAGCAGCGCGGTGAGCCGGTCGAAGTGGCGCTCGTTGACGATCCGCCCGTAGTCGGGGCTGCGGGACGGGTCGTCCCCGTACATCGCGCGGATCGCGTCCGCGAGGTGCCGTTCGAGCTCGTCCGCCGTCCCGTCGCCCACGGCGAGGACGTAGTCGGGCGCGGTGCAGCTCTGGCCCGCGTTGAAGAACTTGCCCCACGCCAGGCGGCGCGCGGTCGCGGCCAGATCGACACCGGACTCCACGATGGCCGGGCTCTTGCCGCCCAGCTCCAACGTCACCGGGGTCACGTGCTCGGCGGCGGCCCGCATGATGATGCGTCCGACATGCCCGTTTCCGGTGTAGAAGATGTGGTCGAACCGCTGCTCCAGCAGGGCCGTCGTCTCCTCGACGCCGCCCTCCACGACCGTGAACGCCGCGTCGTCCAGGTAGCGGGGGAGCAGCCGCGCGAGCGCCGCCGACGTCGCCGGGGCCAGCTCGCTCGGCTTGAGCACGACGCAGTTCCCGGCCGCGAGTGCCCCCACGACCGGCGCCAGCGCCAGCATCACCGGGTAGTTCCACGGGCTGATGACCAGGACGACGCCCAGCGGCTCCCACACCGTCCGGGCCCGCGCGGGCACCAGCGAACGCGGCACCCACGCGCGCTCCGGCCGCGTCCAGCGCTCCAGATGCCGCAGCGCGTGGTCCACCTCGTTGACGACGAACCCCAGCTCGGACGCGTGGCTCTCCACCGGCCCCTTGCCGAGGTCGGCCTGGAGCGCCGTCGCCAACTCGGTTTCTCGCTCGGTCAGCAACGCCCGCAGGGCGCGCAACTGCTCCCGTCGCCAGGCGAGCGGCTTCGTCCGCCCGCTCCCGAAGCCGTCCCGCAGCCGCCGCACGACCTCGGCCGGACTCGCACTCATCCCGCGCACCCCCCTCGCGGGCGCGACACCGCGTCGCGCCCCTCCCTCCGGACGTTAGCCCGCCGACAGAGTGCGACGCAACGTTGCGTTGCATTATGCTCGTCACATGAGCGGACCCCGGCGGCGGCGCGAGATCTTCGACGCGGCCCTGCGCGACCTGGCCGCACTCGGCTTCGACCGCATGACGATCGAGGGCGTCGCCGAGCGCGCCGGCGTGAACAAGACGACGATCTACCGCTGGTGGCCGTCCAAGGCCGCGCTGCTCGGCGCGGCGCTCGTGGACGCCCCGCTGCTCGACCTGCCGATGCCCGACACCGGCACGCTGCGCGGCGACCTGACCGCGCTCGTGGACGGCCTGATCCGCCTCGTCGCCGGCGGGACGGCGACCGGCGCGTCCGAGGACGAGACGGACGGCGAGGGCGGCGGCGATGCGGTAGTCGGTGCGGCGAGCGGCGATGCGAGCGGTGCGGTGGGCGGCGAGGCCGGGGGTGCGGCGCGGGCGGCGCTCGCCGCGGCCGTGGGCAACCCGGAGCTGGCCGCGCACTTCCGCGCGTTCTTCGCCGACCGCCTGGCCCGCGAGCAGGCGATCGTGGACCGCGCCGTCCGCCGGGGCGAGTTGCGCCCCGGCGCCGACACGATGCTGCTGATGGACCTGCTCGCGGGCGCGGTCTGGACCCGCGCCGCCTTCCGCGGCGAACCGGTCCCGCCCGACTTCGCCGCGCGGGCCGTCTCCGCCGTCCTGGACGGCCTGCGCTGACGACGCGAAAGCACGCCGACGGATGGGACGCGCGGCGGCGGACCGGAACCGGCGGACGGAACCGGCGGACCGGGACCGACGGACCCGTGGGGTCAGAACTCGATCAGGCCGGCCTTCTCCCGCGTGTACGCCAGGACGGAGTCGTGCCCGTACCCGCTGTCCTTGACGCCCTCCAGCGGGAACATGACCTTGCGGAAGGTGTTCACCCAGACCGTCCCGGTCTCCAAGCGGCGGAACATGCGCTGCGCGGTGCCGAGGTCGCTCGTCCACACCCCGGCCGCCAGCCCGTAGGACGAGTCGTTGGCGATCGCGACCGCGTCGTCCTCGGTGTCGAACGGCAGCACCACCGCGACCGGCCCGAAGATCTCCTCCTGGCAGATCCGCAGCCCGTTGTCCTCGGTCGCGAACAGCGTCGGCTCGACCCAGTAGCCGCCCGCGAAGCGCTCGTCCTCGACGGCCTCGGCCCCGAAGCGCCCGCCGAAGACCAGCTCCGCGCCCTCCTTCCGCCCGATCTCCAGGTAGGACGTGACGCGCTCGAACTGCTCCCGGGACACGATCGGCCCCATGGTCGTCTCGTCCGACATCGGGTCGCCCAGCCGGACCGTCGCCGCGATCTCCTTCATCCGGTGCAGCATCTCGTCGTACACCGGACGCTGGATCAGCACGCGCGACCCGCCGTAGCAGATCTGCCCCGCGTTCGCCGTGAAGATCGCCTGCGTGGTGACGCCCACGGCGGCCCGGTCGAGGTCGGCGTCCGCGAACACGATGTTGGGCGACTTGCCGCCGAGCTCCAGCGCCAGCGGCTTCAGCGCGTCCGCCGACGCCCGGGTGATGAGCTTCGCCGTCTCCACCGACCCCGTCAGGCTGATCTTGTTGACGCCGCGGTGCCGGACGAGCGGGTCGCCGACCTCCTCGCCGAGCCCCGACACCACGTTCAGGACCCCGGCGGGCAGCACGTCGGCGAGCAGTTCGCCCAGCCGCAGGGACGACACGCTCGCCTGCTCGGCGGGCTTGATGATCACGGTGTTCCCGGCCGCCAGCGCGAACGCGGCCTTGGCCGAGAACGTCGAGATGGGGGAGTTCCACGGAATGATCCCGAGCGTCACCCCGTACGGCTCGCGCCGCGTCATCCCGAGGCTGCCGGGGCCGAAGTCGACCGTGCGCCCCTCGACGGCCGCGGCGCACTCGGCCGCCGCGTTCGTCCACAGGTAGGTCATGCCGGGCAGGTCGCGCTTGGCGGTCTCGTTGATCGTCCGGCCGTTGTCCCGCGTCTCCAGCTCGGCCAGCTCCGCCGCGTGCTTCGCGAAGACACCGGCGACCTTCCGCAGGTAGTGCGCCCGTCCGGCGGCGGGCATGCCGGACCACTTCGGGAAGGCCGCGCGGGCCGCCGCCACCGCCGCGTCCGCGTCCTCCGCCCCGCTGCGCGGGATGCGCGCCCACACCTCGCCGGTCGCCGGGTCCACGCTGTCGAGCGTTCCGCCGCCCTCCGCCGTCCGCAGCTCCCCGCCGACCAGATTCCGATACTCGCGCAGCGCGTCCGCCATCGCCGTCCCTCCCGGATCGTCTGGCGAACAAGCGTACGCTTGGTTGGCGACGGGCGGAAGGCCGGCACGGAACACCCCGCACCGGCCCCTACGACACGCAACCACCCCAAGACGACACGCCGCCACCACGACGCGCTGCGGACAAACAGCGCGGCGCGCTGCCGGCACGACGCGCCGCGGTGCCGACACGAGACGACGCAAGCCACCGCGAAGCAGCGCCAACGCGACGCGGCGCGGTGGCAGTACGACGCGGCGTCAACACGGCGCAGCGCGGTGGCAACGTGCCGCGTCCGGCCGGTTCGCTAGCTCGCGACGCAGAACGGGTGGCCCGCCGGGTCGGTCAGCACCACCCACTGGCCGTCGCCCGGCTGGAGGTCCGGCCGCCCGGCGCCCAGCCGGACCAGCTCGTCCACCACGGCCTCCACGTCGGTGACGTTGAAGTCCAGGTGCGCCTGCTCCGCCGGGCCGGGCCACGCCGGACGCCCGCGCCGACCTCGCCCACCGGCGCGTCCTGGCGTCGGCGCGCACCGGCGACTTCGACTACGCCCTCTGCGAGGACCTTCTCGACCTCCTGGCGACGGCCCTGCGCGACACCGTGGACGGCCCCGCCCCGTCCCGGGACCGTCCCCGCCCCGCAGACCGCCACCTCGTCGCCGCCGCCCGCGCCGCGATCCTCGACGGGCACCCCGCCGCCGGTTCGCTGACGTCCCTCGCCGCGCTGGTCGGCGCGTCCCCCTACCGGCTCAGCCGCGCCTTCCCCCGCGAGGTCGGCGTCACGGTCACCCGCTTCCGGCACCGCGTCCGCATCGCCCGGGCCCTCGACCGGCTCGAAGCGGGCGACACCGACCTCGGCGCCCTCGCCGCCGACCTCGGCTACGCCGACCAGGCCCACCTGACCCGGACCGTGCGGCAGTACCTCGGCCACACCCCCGCCGCCCTGCGCCGCCTCCTCGCCCCACCGCCCGAGTGACCGGGGGAGGACGGGCCGTGCCACGCCCCCGGATCGCAGAGGGACGCGGCACGGCGGCTCGGGGAGTGTCCTACCCGCGGAGGCGGGCGAGGCTCGCGGGCAGCTCGCCCTCGTGCACGACCGTCAGGCTCCGGGTCGCGCGGGTGACCGCGACGTACAGGTCGTGGCCGCCGCGCGGGCGCTCGGCCGTGATGCCGGACGGGTCGACGACGATCACCGCGTCGAACTCCAGCCCCTTGGACTCCTCGGCCGTCAGCACGACGACGGGCGCGTCCAGCGCCTCCGGCGTCGCGCCCGCCGGGGCGTCGGGAAGCGCGGCGCGGACGGCCGCGTGCCGCGACAGCGAGGAGATCACCGCCAGCCGGCCCTCGCCGTCCCGGCCGGTGACGACCGCCGCGAACTCCTCGGCGACCAGGTCGGGGAGCGCCGCCAGCCCGTGCAGCGTCCCGGACTCGTACCGGGACTCGCCGTCCGAGGCCGGGACGAGCCGCACCGCCCGCGGCGGCAGGCCGTCGTCGCGCACCGGCTCCGGGGACTCCTGGGTCGGGTCGACCGAGGCCAGGACGTCGTCGGCGACCTCCATGATGGCGGCCGGGGTGCGGTAGTTGACCATGAGGCGCTGCTCCCGCCACCGCCCCGGGACGTACCGGTCGAGCATCTGCCCCCAACTGCGCGCCCCCGCCGGGCTCCCGGTCTGCGCGGTGTCGCCGACGACCGTCATCGACCGCGTCGGGACGCGCCGCATGACCGTCCGCCACGCCATCTCCGACAGCTCCTGCGCCTCGTCCACGATGACGTGCCCGTAGGCCCACTGCCGGTCGGCGGCGGCGCGCTCGGCCGTGGTGCGCGCCGGACCGTCGTCGTGGTGCCGACCGGCGATGTCGGAGGCGTCCATCAGGGACGTCCACCAGCCCTCGGTCATCTGGATCACCTCGGCCGCGTACCGCTCCTCCTCGGCGCGCTCGGCCGCCGCGGCGCGCCGCCGGGCGCGCTCGGCCGGGTCGTCGTGCCCGAGCCACTCGGCCGCCTCGTCCAGCAGCGGGACGTCCTCGACCGTCCAGCCCGCGCCGGGCTCCCGGTACAGCAGCGCGGACTCGGCGGGCGTGAACCCCGCGGCCGCGCCGAGGCGGGCGAGCGCGTCGGCGTCGGCGAAGAACTCGGCGAGCAGCCGCTGCGGCGTCAGCTCCGGCCACAGGGCGTCGAGCGCCGCGCGGACGGCCGGGAGCTGCCACAGCTCCGCCTTCGCGAGCCGCATCTCGGCCTCGTCCAGGAGCGGCAGGTCCTCCGCCTCCTCGTTCAGCTCGCGCAGCCACGCGGGGACCCCGCCGCTGTCGGCGACCAGGGCCTCCAGCGGCTCCTCGATCATCCGCTCGTACTGCTCGGCCCGGTCGGTCGCCAGGGCCTCCAGCATCTCGTGGACGTACAGCCGCCGCTGGACGTTGTGCGGCGCGCGGAGGTTGCGCGCCCGGTCCCGCGCCCGCGCGCAGGTCTCCGCGTCCAGGGTCAGGGTCAGGTCGTCCAGCTCGACGGACAGGCCGCCCTCCGGCGCGACCTCGCGGTCGTGCACGGCCGCCTCGACCAGGTACGCCATCCGGTGGTCGCCCTTGACGACCGCGACCTCCGGCTCGTCGTGCCCCTTCGCGCGGACGCCCGGGTACAGCTCGCCGACGGTGGTGAGCACGACGTCGGTCTCGCCGAGCCCGGGCAGCACCTGCTCGATGTAGCGCAGGAACGTCGGGTTCGGCCCGACGATCAGGATGCCGCGCCGCTCCAGCACGTCGCGGTGGGTGTAGAGGAGGTAGGCGGCGCGGTGCAGGGCCGCGACGGTCTTGCCGGTGCCCGGCCCGCCCTGCACGACCAGCACGCCGTGCAGCCCGGAGCGGATCACCTCGTCCTGCTCCTGCTGGATGGTGGCGACCACGTCGCTCATCCGGCCCGTCCGGCCGCGGCGCAGCGTCGCGAGCAGCGCCGCCTCGCCGACGACCGAGCGGCGCGCGTCCTCGCCGAGCCCGTCCAGGTCGAACACCTCGTCGTCCACCCGGACCACCTCGCGGCGGCGCGTGTGCACGTGGCGGCGGCGCGCGAGCGTGCCGGGGGAGGACGGCGTGGCGGTGTAGAACGGGCGCGCCGCGGCGGCCCGCCAGTCGATCAGCAGGGGCTCGCGGTCCTCGTCGCGCAGCCCGATGCGGCCGATGTAGAACGTGTCGCCCGGCTCGCCGGGCCGGTCCGGACGGTGGTCGACGCGCCCGAAGCACAGCCCGTGCTCGACGCCGAGCAGCCGGGACAGCGTGCGCGCCGCCTCGTCCGTCGCGACCGACTTCTCCAGCCGCGCCTGCAGCCCCGCGCCGCCCCCGCCGAGCGGCCCCTCGCGCAGCGCCCGTTCGGCGGCGGCGCGCTCGGCGTCGAGCCGCGCGTACATGTACCCGACGCGCTCACCCTCCTCGCGCAGCGCCCGCTGGACCGCGTCGCCCCCGGCCGCCGTGCCGTTCGCCGTGCCGTTCGCCGCGCCGCTCGTCTCGTCCGCCGCGCCCTGTGCCGTGCCGTCCGCCCCGCCCTGAGCCGTGCCGTTCGCCGTGTCGTGCCCGGTCGTGGTCCCGCTCTCCGCCACCTGCGCCATCCCCGCCTCACCGTCGTTCACGTTGCCTGCCGCCTCCCCGCTCCGGGCGTCCGCCACGCCGCCGTTCACCGCCGGACGCCGCGCCGGGACGGCGTCCTCCGTCCGCTCGCCGCCGCCGGACACCGTGGTCTCACCTGGCCGCTTGACCGACCGCGGTTGACGTGTCTCCATTCCCCTGCTATCCTCATTTTCAGAGTGGGGTAAGTCTGCTCAGTCGAGCCGAGGTTCCGAGTTTAACACTCCCGGCGGCTCCTGATCCCCTTTTGCAAGATCATTTTTCGTCCTCTCGCGGACGCCCGCGCGTCACCCGTCCGCCACGGCCGGGTCACGCCCGGCAGGGACGCTGTCCGACGACCACCCGCCGGACCCCCGAGAGGTCTCCATGCCCGAAGCTCCTCGCCCCCTCAGCCCCGCCTCCGAATCCGCCTCCGAATCCGCCCCCGCCCGCGCCGTCGGGCGGCGCTCCGTGCTCGCCGGGTCCCTCGCCCTCGGCGCCGCCGGTGCGCTGAGCGTGTCCGGCGCGTCGTCCGCCACGGCCGCCACCTCCGCCGGCAAGCCGGGACGCGGCCTTCCCGGCGACCCGTTCACGCTGGGCGTCGCCTCCGGGGACCCCGACCACGACGGCTTCGTCCTCTGGACGCGCCTCGCCCTCGACCCGCACGCCGCCGACGGCCTGGGCGGCATGCCCGCGCGCGCCTTCCGCGTCGAGTGGCAGCTCGCGGCGGACGAGCGGTTCCGCCACATCGTCCGGCACGGGACCGCGCAGGCGCGCCCCGAGGCCGCGCACAGCGTCCACGTCGAGCTGGACGGCCTGGCCGCCGGCCGCGACTACTGGTACCGCTTCCGCGTGGACGGCCACGTCTCGCCCGCCGGACGCGCCCGCACCGCCCCGAGCCCGTTCAGCTTCGGCGGCCCGCTCGCGATGGCCTTCGTCTCCTGCAGCCAGTTCGAACATGGCTACTTCACGTCCTACCGACGCCTGGCCGAGGAGGAGCCCGACCTCATCCTCCACCTGGGCGACTACCAGTACGAGTACAAGAAGGGCGACTACAAGATCCCGGGTGGGAACGTCCGCGACCACGAGGGCCCCGAGACCGTCTCGCTCGCCGACTACCGGCACCGGTACGCGCAGTACCGCAGCGACCTCGACCTCCAGGCCGCGCACGCCGCCGCGCCCTGGCTGGTGGTCTTCGACGACCACGAGGTGGAGAACAACTGGGCCGGGTCCGTCCCCGAGGAGGGCTCCGACACCCCGGCCACCGCCGACTTCCTCAAGCGCCGCGCCGCCGCGTTCCAGGCGTACTACGAGAACATGCCGCTGCGCCGCCGCTCGCTCCCGCACGGGCCGGGCATGCAGCTCTACCGGCGGATCCGCTGGGGCCGCCTCGCCAACTTCCACATGCTCGACACCCGCCAGTTCCGCGACGACCAGGCGTGCGGCGACGGCTACCAGAACTGCGCCGCCGCCGACGACCCGTCCCGCACGATCACCGGCGGCGCGCAGGAGCGGTGGCTGCTGGAGGGCTTCCGCCGGTCCGCCGCCCGCTGGGACATCCTCGGCCAGCAGGTGTTCTTCGGCCAGCGCGACCGCGACGCCGGCCCCCTCAAGGTGACCAGCATGGACGCCTGGGACGGCTACACCGCCTCCCGCGAGCGCATCACCCGCGGCTGGGTGGACGCCCGCGTCCGCAACGCCGTCGTCCTGACCGGCGACGTGCACGCGCACTGGGCCGGCGACCTCAAGGTGGACTACGACGACCCGTCCGCCCCGGTCGTCGGCGCCGAACTGGTCTGCTCGTCCATCACCACCGGCGGCGACGGAGCGGACGGCGACGGCACGCACCCGTGGTTCAGGAACAACCCGGCGCTGAAGTTCTACTCCAACCAGCGCGGCTACGTGATGACCCGCATCGACCGCGACCAGATGAAGGCCGACTTCAAGACCGTCGCGACCGTCCGGACGCCGGGCGCGGCGGCCTCCACCAAGGCCACCTACGTCATCGAGGACCGCGTTCCGGGCCTCAAGCGGACCTACCTGCGCCCGTACACCCCGCCGAAGGGCTTCGCCCGCTCCGGCGCCGACCTCGACCGCCAGACCGTCGAGGCCGAGACCGCCCGACCCTGACCCTTCCCCGGCGCCCACCCCGCGTGGGCGCCGGGCCGTCAGCCGCCGTGACGCTCCCGCACGGCGTCCAGCACCTCGCCGAGCCGCCCCCGAGCCCGCGCCGACCGCAGATGGTCGAGGTAGTCCCGCGACTCGACGATCTTCCCGTCCCGCACCCGCAGGACGAAGACCCCCGGAATGCCGAACGCCTCCCCGGTCTCCACCACCGTCCCCTCGTACCGGAACTCGCCCACGACGACCTCGGGATCGGCGGTCTCGTGCACCACGATCCCGACCGGCCGCCGCCGCAACGTGTGCCCGGCCGAGGAGCCACCCCCGAAGTGCGCGCGCAGCTCCTCGAGCGAACGCAGCGGAGGCGCTTCGAGCGGATGAAACGGATGCTCCACATGCGTCCGCTCGGCATACAGCCCAAGCACCTCCTCCACCCGCCCCTCACACACTCCGTGAACAAGCCGCAAGAACACCTCCCGCGGACTCAGGGCTTCGGCCACCAGACCTCTCCCCTCGAAGATCACCACCACCGGCCGTCCGCGCGCTGAGGCGGCGCGGACGAGGCTCCGCCCGTTCCAGGACGAGGGGCGTGCGCCGCCGTGTCCGGACGCGAGCCGCAATATAATTCGCCAAGGAATTATTCGTCAACGAACTGTCTGCGGCTCGTGCTCGCCGGGGCGCCCGGCCGCGGGGCCATGACCCGCTCAGCGCCGTCGGGTCAGCCCAGCTTCACGGTGATCCCGAAGTCGCGCCAAGCCGTGCCGAAGTCCTGGTAGTACATCGTGGAACCGTCGTCGATGCCGGTGACCGTCCCCTTGGCCACGACGTCGAGGTTGCCGCTGAGAGAGAAGACCGGTCCGCCGCTGTCGCCAAGGTGGGCCGCCGGTCCGCCGTCGGCACGACGAGCGACGACCAGGTCGGTGTACCACTCCGTTCTGCCGTAGGCGTCGGGCTTGAACCAGCCGACATAGGTGAAGTTGTCGGTGTTCTGGATCCCGCACACGGCGCCGCTGGACGAGCCGGACTGGCAGACCCACTCGTTCGCGTAGGCCCAGTCCCAGCCGATGACGCCCTTGGCGAAGTCGCCCCGCCAACTGCCGTCCCAGATGCGCCCGCCCGAATCGGCGTCGATGAGGAGCAGGTCATGCTCGGTGTTCTCCCGGGAGGCCCATCCGATCCAGAGGCCGGTCCCGTCCGTCGTCCATGCGCCGTTGTGCCAGCCGCCCCCGACGCGGCCACAGTGACCGGCGGTCAACAGGTAACTGCGCCCGCTGCCGTCGGTGACCCCCCACCCCGCGGTGCACCGGTACTTGATGTCGCCCTTGATGTCGTCGTTGAGGATGGCGCCGCCTCCGTAGTAGCGCGGTGAGTCATCGTTACGGCCGGCGACGCCGGGGACGTCACCCTCGACATAGCGCACCGGGACGCCGGAGACGGTCTTGGCCTGAGCGGCGAGCGCCTTCGGCTTGTCCTTGGTGGTCAGGACGAGCCCCTCTCCTCGGAGCGACCCGGCGACCTGGCTGATCGGATACTTCGGATCCTTCTTCATCTCGGCTATCAGCTTGGCGGCAGCCGCCTTGAGTTCGGTCTGGGAGTACCGGGCTGGTCTCACCTCGACCGACGCGGTGCCGCGCGCCTGGACAACGGCCTTGCTCACCGCGGCGGGAAGCGTGCCCTTCCACCACAGCTCGACCGAGTGGGGTTGCAGGACGATACCCGCGAAACCGCCGTGTCCGTTCTTCTCCATCGCCCAGGAGATCTTGGACGCCGCCGCCTTCAGCGGCACCTGGTCCTGCATCTTCTGCCGGATGTCGGCGGGGATATGGCTGAACGGAACAGCCTCGACGGCGTCCTTGTCCCCGCCGGACGCCTGATCCGCCGCCGCGGGCACCATCCCCGCCAGGGACACGCTCAGCACTGCCACACCCAACACCCCGACGAACCGCGCCGAGCCGTGCCTGAAACCCATGTGTTTCCCTCGCCTAGACCTGTGGCCAGGCCAAATTATTGATCAACTTTACGGAAGCATGGTGTGCACAGCGTGCGGTTCGACTCTGCAACGCGTGCAGCCGATATCCAGGGAGGAACGGACCGCCGCGTCTCGGCGTGACTACGTGCACGGGGTGTGGAGGGCCTCGTGGGATCAGGCGCTCGCGGTCGGCTTGGCGGGGCGGCGGAGGACGGGCGGGCGCCGCTCGCCATGCCGGTCTGGTACCTGTACGAGCCGGGCGGCGAGATCCGCTTCATCACCGGCGGGAAAAGCCGGAAGATGCGGCTCGTCCGGGTCGCGGGACGGGTCACGCTGACCGTCCAGGACAAGGCGCCGCCGTATCGGTACGTGACGGTGGAGGGGGACGTGGCCGGATACGAGGAGCCCGCCGATCCGGCGGATCGGCGGGCCGTCGCCGAGCGGTACCTCGGAGTTGAGGGCGGGGTGGCGTATCTCGCGTCCACTGCGCATACCGCGCTGGAGACGGTGCTCGTGCGGGTGCGGCCGACGCGGTGGCTGTCGCGCGGCGAGTCCATGGGGTGAGGGCCGCGCCCGGCTCCCGGCCGCGGGCGGTCAGGTGGGGGTGACGGTGGAGGCAAGGGCGCTGACGAGGCCGTCGGCGCCGGTGGGGTCGGCGGATTCCAGTTCGAGGACGTTGCCGTCGCGCAGGCGGATCGCGAAGTTGGCGAGCTTGATGGTGACCTGGGCGCGGGACGCCTCGCGGCGCTCGACCCTGGCGACCTGGCGTCGGTCGACCTCGGCGACCAGGTCCTTGGCGCGGCCCATGACCAGCCACGACTGGGAGAACAGCAGCAGGCGGCGGTCGGTGACGGCGGCGACCATCTTGGCGGGCAGGCCGTTCGCGCCGGTCGCCTCGACCAGCCGGACGCCGGTGACGTTGCCGAGCGCCGCGTAGTAGCCGTCGCGCTTGAGCGTGCCGGGAAGGCTGACCATGCAGCTCGCCAGCAGCCGTTCGCCGGGCTGCGCCGTCTGCTGGAACGCCTTCTTCACCGGCCAGTCGCGTGCGGCCATGGGGGGATCCCTTCCGTGGGGGGTGCGGACGGTCGTTGACTGTACAGCCAGCCAGTCATCGTTGTCCGGGGATTCCGCGGAGCGGGGAGAATGGGGCGTCGCTGGTTCCAGGAGGGGGTTCGGTTGTCGCCACGGTCGGAGGAGACCAACCGGGAGCTGCGCGAGCAGTCCCGGCACCGCATCCTGGACGCCGCGCTGGAGCTGTTCGCCGAGCACGGGTACGAGGGCGCGACCGTCGCCCGGATCGCCGCCCGCGCCGGCGTCGCCCGCGGTCTGGTCCCCTACTACTTCGGGACGAAGGAGGCGCTGCTGGAGGAGCTGCTGGCCGGGGCCATGACCGGCGCCTTCGGGCTGGCCGCGCCCGCCCCGGGCGAGACGACCGCCGACGAGCGGCTGGCCGGGCTGATCGACCGCGTCCTGGCCGCCGCGCACGGGGCCGTCCCCGTGCAGCGGCTCGTGCTGTGCCTGATGCTGCAGCCCGCGACCCGCGAGGTGTACGCGCGCGTCGAGGCGTCCCATGAGGCCGTGGTCACCGCCTTCGAGGACGGCATCCGCTCGATCTTCGCCGACCGCGGCGCGCCCGACCCCGCCCTGGAGGAGATGCTGCTGCGCAGCGTCCTCGAAGGCGTGATCTTCAAGCTGGCGGTCTATCCCGGGACGTATCCGCTGGAGGACGTCCGCCGCCGCGTCCACGCCATGTACGGCCTGACGCCCGCGGCCCCGCTGCTGCCGGACGCGCCGCCGCGCCCCGCGACCCGGCTCCGCGCCTGAGCGGGCCGCGTCACGACCTGCGGTAGGTGGTGTCCTCGGCGGTGTGCGGGGTGTGGAAGATGGCGTCCAGGTCGTAGTCGACCGGCACCTCGAGCTGCTCGTAGGTGCACGACTCGGGGGTGCGGTCGGGGCGCCAGCGGCGGAACTGGCCCATGTGCCGGAAGCGGTCGCCCTCCATGGCCTGGTAGGCGACCTCCACCACCAGCTCGGGACGGAGCGGCACCCACGAGAGGTCCTTCTTGCCCGTCCAGCGGGAGACGGCGCCGGGCATGCGGTCGACGGTGGCCTCGTCCTGCTCGGCCCACCCCGACCACGGGTGCTCCGACAGGTCGTCCAGGTTGTAGGGCTTCAGCTCGTCCACCAGTTCCGCGCGGCGCTTCATGGGGAACGACCCGACCACGCCCACGTGCTGGAGGCGCCCCTCGGCGTTGTAGAGGCCGAGCAGCAGCGAGCCGACGACCGGCCCGGACTTGTGCCAGCGGAACCCGGCGACCACGCAGTCGGCGGTGCGTTCGTGCTTCACCTTGAACAGGGCGCGCTTGTCCGGCTGGTAGGGGATGTCGCGGGGCTTGGCGATCACGCCGTCCAGCCCGGCGCCCTCGAACTCGGTGAACCAGCGCCGCGCCAGCCCGACCGAGTCGGTCGCGGGCGTCACGTGGATCGGCGGCCGGACGCCGGCGAGCGCCTCCAGGAGCCGGGTGCGCCGCTCGCCCAGCGGGACGTCCATCAGCGACTCGTCGCCGAGCGCCAGCAGGTCGAACGCCACGAACGACGCGGGCGTCTGCTCCGACAGCAGCTTGATGCGCGACGCCGCGGGATGGATGCGCTGCTGGAGCCTGTCGAAGTCGAGCCGGGTGCCGCCGCGCAGGACGATCTCGCCGTCCACCACGCAGCGGACGGGCAGCTCCCGCTTCACCGCCTCCACCAGCTCCGGGAAGTACCTGGTCAGCGGCTTCTCGCCGCGGCTGGACAGCTCGACCTCGTCGCCGTCGCGGAAGATGATGCAGCGGAAGCCGTCCCACTTCGGCTCGTACAGCAGGTCGCCCTCGGGCATCGTCTTGACGGCCTTGGCCAGCATCGGCGGCAGCGGCGGGCTGATCGGCAGGTCCATGGGTCCATCATGGCCCGCGCCCCCGACAGAACCCGGCCCCGGGGCACCCCTCGGAGGGTCCGGCGCGTCCAGAACCCGCAGGTCAGCGCGGTCAAATCGCGAATACGCGGACGTTCCAGGGCGGGCTGTCGCGTGCGCCGCCGCTCGATCACGTCCGGTGGTGCGATCCTCACGAAAAGGCCGTGCGGCGCCGGGGAACGCGCGACACTCGGGGTGGGGGAACCACGCGGAGGGGAGCCGGGGTGGAGTACGCCGCGCTCGGGGCATGGATTCTGGCCGCCCTCGCCGGGGCGTACCTGCTGGTGCGCTGGCTGGCGGCGGGCGGGCTGCGCGGCCAGCCCGCCAAGGTGACGCGCTTCCCGGCCGCCGTGCTCGTCGGCCACCCGCTGTCGGCCCTCACCGGCCTGGCCGCCTGGACCCTCTTCGTCGCCACGGGCCGGATCTGGTGCGCCTGGCTGGCCTTCGCGATCCTGCTCGCCGCCGCGTTCCAGGGCCTCCTGCTGTTCACCCGCTGGCTCGTCGGCGACCGGGGCGGACGGCACGCCCGCGGCGCCGACCAGCGCTTCCCGGCCACGGCCGTGGTCGTGCACGGCCTGGTCGCGGTCACCACCTTCGTCCTCGTCCTGTTCGCGTCCCTCACCGCCGCCCGCCGATGACCGCGCGTCCCGTTCCGGCGGACGGCGGGGGCGGGGGAGAGGCGGACGGCTCAGACCCGGCGCAGGACGGTCATCGAGTGCTCGACGATCTCCAGTTCGTCGCGCGCCTTCACCCGGGGGCGCTCGCCCACCGTGCCGGGCGCGGCGGTGTCGAGCGCGACCTCCCAGCGCTCTCCGTACTCGGGGCTCGGGACGGTGAACTCCACGGCCTCCGAGTGGGCGTTGATCAGCAGCAGGAACGAGTCGTCGGTGATCTGCCGCCCCCGCACGTCCGGCTCGTTGATCGCGTCGCCGTTCAGGTAGACGCCGAGCGACTTGGCGAACCCGGCGTGCCAGTCGTCGTCGGTCATCGGCTCGCCGGACGGCGTGAGCCAGGCGATGTCGGCGTCGTGGCCGGCCGAGCCCGCGCCCGCGCCCTGGAAGAACCGGCGGCGCCGGAACACCGGGTGCTCGTGCCGCAGCCGCGACACGATCCGGACGAACTCCAGCTCGTCCGCGGCGTCCTCCGCCGCCTCCCAGTCGATCCAGGTCAGCTCGTTGTCCTGGCAGTAGGCGTTGTTGTTGCCCCGCTGCGTGCGGGCGAGCTCGTCGCCGTGCGACAGCATCGGCACGCCCTGGGACAGGAACAGCGTCGCCAGGAAGTTGCGCCGCTGCCGCGCCCGCAGCTCCCGGACGGTCGGGTCGTCGGTCGGGCCCTCGGCGCCGCAGTTCCAGGAGCGGTTGTCGTCCGTCCCGTCCCGGTTGTCCTCGCCGTTGGCCTCGTTGTGCTTGCCCTCGTAGGCCACCAGGTCGGCGAGCGTGAACCCGTCGTGGCAGGTCACGAAGTTGATCGACGCGAACGGGCGGCGCGCGCTGTGCTCGTACAGGTCGGACGAGCCGGTCAGCCGGGACGCGAACTCCGGCAGCGTCTCGAACGAGCCGCGCCAGAAGTCCCGCACGGTGTCGCGGTACTTGCCGTTCCACTCGCTCCACAGCGGCGGGAAGTTCCCGACCTGGTACCCGCCCTCGCCGACGTCCCACGGCTCGGCGATCAGCTTGACCTGCGAGACCACCGGGTCCTGCTGGACGAGGTCGAAGAACGCCGCCAGCCGGTCCACGTCGTGCAGTTCCCGCGCGAGCGCGCTCGCCAGGTCGAACCGGAACCCGTCCACGTGCATCTCGAGGATCCAGTAGCGCAGCGAGTCCATGATGAGCTGCAGCGCGTGCGGGCTCCGCACGTTCAGTGAATTGCCGCATCCCGTGTAGTCCAGGTGGTAGCGGCGGTCGTCGTCCCGCAACCGGTAGTAGGACGAATTGTCGATGCCCCGGAACGACAGCGTCGGACCCAGATGGTCGCCTTCCGCGGTGTGGTTGTAGACGACGTCGAGAATCACTTCGATGCCGGCCTGGTGCAGTGTTCGGACCATCGCCTTGAATTCGAGGACCTGCTCCCCGCACTGACCGGTCGCCGAATACGTGTTGTGCGGCGCGAGAAAACCGATGGTGTTGTATCCCCAGTAGTTCGTCAGCCCGCGCGCGACCATCGCGTGCTCGGGCACGAACTGGTGCACCGGCATCAGCTCGACCGCCGTCACCCCCAGTTCGAGCAGGTGGTCGATCATCACCGGGTGCGCCAGGCCCGCGTAGGTGCCGCGCTGCTCCTCCGGGATGCCCGGATGCCGCATCGTCAGCCCGCGCACGTGCGCCTCGTAGATGACCGTCTGGTGGTACGGCGTGCGCGGCGGCCGGTCGTCCGCCCAGTCGAAGAACGGGTTGATGACCACGTTCTTCGGCATGTACGGCGCCGAGTCGTCGGTGTTCAGCTCGTCCGGATCGCCGAACCGGTACGAGAACAGCGCCTCGTGCCACCGCACCCCGCCCTCGACCGCCTTCCCGTAGGGGTCGAGCAGCAGCTTCGCCGGGTTGCACCGGTCGCCGGTCTCCGGGGTGTACGGCCCGTGCACCCGGTACCCGTACCGCTGCCCGGGGCCGACCCCCGGCAGGTACCCGTGCCACACGAACCCGTCCACCTCCGGCAGGACGATCCGCTCCTCCCTCCCGTCCGCCTCGAACAGGCAGACCTCCACCCGCTCCGCGACCTCGGAGAACAGCCCGAAATTGGTCCCCGACCCGTCCCAGGTCGCTCCCAGCGGAAAAGCGTCCCCTGGCCAGACCTCGCGCATCGCCGTCTCACTCCTCGAACGCAGACCGCCTCTTCCCGTCGCCCCTCACCTACCCAACAAAGCGCCTACCGTTCAGGCGGGAGCGAAGAGACGTCGAAACGCTCACCGCGGCGGGACCGGACGGGGCCGGCGGGCGAGGACCTCGGGAACGCGGTCGAGGGAACGGGCCTGCGCGACCAACTCGTCGTCGATGCATCCGAGCAGCCAGTAGAGCGTCGCGTGGCGCTTCTCCAGCGGCCGGTCGTGAATGGGCTCGTAGTGCATGACCCGGTTCCGGAAAAGCACCATGCTCAGGAAGGGCCGGTGCAGGTTGCGGCGCGGCCCCCGGTACCCGGGGAACGCGCGGTGCAGCACCGGGACCCAGAACCCGCGGTCGGACGCCCTGCTCAGCAGCTCGACCCAGAAACCGAAGGTCAGCTCGGCGACCACATCGTCGGGGGTCACGGGCCGGTTGTGGTCGCGGGTGACCTTGCGGCGCGCCTTGCGCCGGGCGTCGTCGACCTTGAGGCGCGACTCCGGCAGCAGCGGCGCCACCCGCCACCAGTCGTCGCGGCCGTGGTGCTCGCGGAGCCGGTCGTGGAGCGAGTTGCGGAGCGAGACCTCCAGCCAGTGCAGCGGACCGTAGAAGGCTGCGGAGATCTCCACGTTCCAGGCGTAGAGCCGCAGCACGGCGTCGGCCTGCCGGCTCGTCGCGAGGAGGTAGGGGTCGAGGCGCGGCTGCGACAGGGCCCGGCACAGCCACTCGGGAGGAGGGGTGATGGTCATCGAGCACACTCCGGGGGGAAAGCCGTTGGAAGAACGGCGCTTCGGTGGTAGCCTTCTTCTTGGAAGCCCCGGGTCCGCCTCTGCATCGCATGCCGCCCGGGGCACAGTTATTTTCACGGCGAGTCCGCTTCTGCGGGCTCGCCGTTCTCGTTGCTGGGAAAACCTTACAGTCGCCGAAGTGGTGCTACCGAAAGGACAAATCCGGGCCTAATTGGTCATTCCGGGAATTGCCAGACCGTTTCGTCGCCGGATGTTCTGTCGGTCGGGCGCATGCCGATTTTCGCGGCCACGGACGCGGACGGCGTGTTGTCCGGATGGATGGACGCGGCGATCGTGCGGACGTTCTGCGCGCGCAGCCACGCGACCAGGGCCTCGGCGGCCTCGGTGGCGAAGCCGAACCCCTGGTACGGCATCCCGACGATCCACGCGATCCACGTCTCGGCCGGAGTGACCGTGGCCTGGACGGTGCCGATCGCCCGCCCGTCGCGGGCGCGCCGGACGATCCAGTTGAGCCACCCCTCCTGGTGGAAGGGGGCGGGCCCGGCGGCGAGGCGGGCGTAGCGGGCCCGCAGCTCGGGGAGGGTCAGCGGCTCGCCGCCGATGTGGGTGTGCAGGCGCGCGTCGTCCAGGACCTCGGCCATCTCGTCCGCGTGGTGGACGGTCAGGGGCTCCAGGACGAGGCGGCGGGTGCGGAGCGTCTCCGCCAGCGGGCCGAACACGCGGACGAGACTAGGGGATCATCCGCCGCGTCCGCTGGAACACGCGCGTCCAGGCCCGTTCAGGTGGCGGGACGGAGGCGGTGCGCCCAGACGCCTTCGGGATGCTCGCGGGGCGGGAGCCACAGCCACGGCTGCGTCCGGCGGAAGTCGAGGGTGGTGCCGGGCTGCCAGGGGAACAGGTCGCCGCCGTCCGGCCACACGACCTGGAGGTAGGGGAGCGGAGGGCGGCGGTAGAAGGACACGGCGCCGGGGAACGCGGAGCGGTACCAGGTCGGCTCGACCCCGCGGAAGGCGGCCGGGTGCCCGCGCGCGACCTCCGGATCGACCTCGCCGTCCTGCGGCGCGGTGCCGCCGGCGGCCCGTCGGCCGAGGGCGTTGAGCGTCTCCTCCATCTCGTAGACGTCCCCGCCGAACATCGCCAGCTCCGGTGCGCCGAAGCTGTGCCAGAGGCCGATGCTGTAGACCCAGCCCGGCGCCCGCTCGTCGGGTTGGACGAGCACCACGCTGAACCCGTACTGCGCGATGTGCACGATCGTGCGGAGGTTGAAGGTGTCCATGCGGTCGCGGTCACCGTAGTCGTGGTCCAGTACGCAGTGGCACTCGCGGCGGCCGTCGGACATGCCGCCAGCTTACGATCATTTCCCCCGCGCGGCCGGGCGAGTGCCGGCCCTCGCGCCCCCGGTGTCCTTCGTCGAGCCGCACCAGCCGGAGCGGTGCGGCTCCCGCCTCGACGACCTGTTCGTGGCGACGACCTGGGTCAACGTGCCGCTCGCGCGGGCTTTGACAGAGCGGTACACCGACCGATTGGCCGGACTTGACGCGCCACTGGCCCAATGTGCGCTAACGTACGCGCGCGGGTCGCCGGCCGCCGCCGGCGGCG
>NZ_QURH01001052.1 GCF_003428695.1 Actinomadura logoneensis | reverse complement strand
GACCGGGCGCGGGGTGACCGGGACGCGCTCGCGCGCGGGTGTGCGCAGCAGGCGGACGCCGGTGGGACGGCCGGGCTCGGCGCCGGTGGGGCGGAGGGCCGACGGTGCGCTGTGGCCCGCGAGTCCGTCGTCCTCGTCGCCGCAGCCGGGCGAGGCGGTCTCCACGCTCACCGCCGTCTCCGGGACGACGGCCGGGGCGATCTCGGCGGGGCCGGTCAGCGCGGCGACCACCGCGAGGAGGGCGAGCAGCGCCCGGACCGACGGCCGGGCGGATACCTCCTTGAACCGGGCTGCTCGCACAGAACGAACCTTACATCACTCTCTGTGACCGTACTAGCGCGATGAGTGAAGAACATGGTTCGGAAAAGGAGTTGACCAGGGACGGCCCGACTTCGGAGGATCGTGGCCCATGGGACACGTCGAGGTCGGTCATCTGAGTCACACGCTGCCGGACGGGCGGGTCCTGCTGGCGGACGTGTCCTTCCGGGTCGGGGACGGGGTCACCGCGGCCCTGGTCGGTCCCAACGGGGCGGGGAAGACGACGCTGCTGCGGACGATCGCCGGGGACCTGGCGCCGCAGGAGGGGTCGGTCGCGCACAGCGGCGGTCTCGGCGTGATGCGGCAGTTCATCGGGAACGTCCGGGACGGGTCGTCGGTGCAGGACCTGCTGCTGACCACCGCGCCGCAGCGGCTGCGGGACGCGGCGGCGACGCTGGAGGCGGCCGAGCTCGCGATGATCGAGAAGGACGACGAGCCCGCCCAGATGCGGTACGCCGGTGCGCTCGCGGGCTGGGGCGACGCGGGCGGCTACGAGGCCGAGGTGCTGTGGGACGCGTGCACGGTCGCGGCGCTCGGCGTCCCGTTCGACCGCTGCCGGTACCGGGACGTGACGACGCTGTCGGGCGGGGAGCAGAAGCGGCTCGTCCTGGAGGCGCTGCTGCGCGGCCCCGACGAGGTGCTCCTGCTGGACGAGCCGGACAACTACCTCGACGTCCCCGGCAAGCGCTGGCTGGAGGACCGGCTGCGCGAGACGCCCAAGACGGTGCTGCTGGTGTCGCACGACCGGGAGCTGCTCGACCGGGCGGCCGACCGGATCGTGACGGTGGAGGCCGGGACGGTCTGGATCCACGGCGGCCGGTTCGCGACCTACGCCGCCGCGCGCCGGGACCGCAACGAGCGGCTGGAGGAGCTGCGCCGCCGCTGGGACGAGGAGCACGCCAAGCTCAAGCAGCTCGTGCTGATGCTGAAGACCAAGGCCACCTACAACGACGGGCTGGCGTCGCGGTACCAGGCGGCGCAGACGCGGCTGCGCAAGTTCGAGGAGGCCGGACCGCCGGAGGTCCCGCCGCGCGACCAGAGCCTCAAGATGCGGCTGCGCGGCGGCCGGACCGGTAAACGCGCCGTGATCTGCGAGGACCTGGAGCTGACCGGGCTGATGCGGCCGTTCGACGCCGAGTTCTGGTACGGCGAGCGGATCGCGGTGCTCGGCTCGAACGGGTCGGGCAAGTCGCACTTCCTGCGGCTGCTCGCGCACGTGGCCGAGGAGCTGCCGCGCGGCGCGACACCGGTCGAGCCGGTGGCGCACACCGGCGTCGCCCGGCTCGGGGCGCGCGTGGTGCCGGGGCTGTTCGCGCAGACGCACGCCCGCCCCGACCTGGCCGGACGCACGCCGTGCGAGATCGTGATGACCGAGCACGCGCGGCTGCGCAACGACGCGATGAACGCGCTCGCCCGCTACGAGCTGCAGCACTGCGCGGAGCAGCCGTTCGAGACGCTGTCGGGCGGGCAGCAGGCGCGGCTGCAGATCCTGCTGCTGGAGCTGGGCGGCGCGACGCTGCTCCTGCTGGACGAGCCGACCGACAACCTCGACCTCGCCAGCGCCGAGGCGCTGCAGGAGGGCCTGGAGTCGTACGAGGGCACGGTCGTGGCGGTGACGCACGACCGGTGGTTCGCGCGGTCGTTCGACCGGTTCGTGGTGTTCCGGTCGGACGGGTCGGTGACCGAGGCGCCGGAACCGGTGTGGGACGAGTCCCGGGTCGTCCGCCAGCGCTGATTCCCGCCGGGCGCCGATCCCCGCCGGCGCTGATCCCCACTGGCGCTGATCCCCGCCGGGGCGGCGCACGCCTTGGCCACAGCAGGCCGTGAGAGGCCGTGGGCGCGAAATGTCCGCCTCGTACCTGGTCAGCCTCTGTATGGTGCTTCGGTGCGGATGGTGATCACAGGGGCGGCCGGGTTCATCGGGAGCCGGGTCGCGGCCGCGGCGGCGCGGGCCGGACACGACGTGCTGGCCGTGGACGCGCCCGACCGCGCGCTCGCGCCCGGCACGGTCCGCCGCAGGTGGGACGCGCTCGCGGTGCCGAAGGCCGAACTCGACCTGGCGTCCGCGGACCTTTCGGCCCTGGCCTCGGCGGACGCGGTCGTCCACCTGGCCGGACGGCCCGGGATCCGCTCGTCGTGGGGCGCCGAGGACGCCATCCGCCGGGACAACGTGGACGCGACCCGGCGGGTCCTGGCGGCGGCGGCCGGACGCGTCGTCGTGGCGTCCAGCTCGTCGGTGTACGGCTCGGCGGGACGGGACCGCCCGACCCGCGAGGACGACCCGCTCGCGCCCGCCAGCCCGTACGCGGCCAGCAAGGTCGCGGCCGAACGCCTCGCCCGGCGGCGTCCGGACACGGTCGTGCTGCGCTACTTCTCGGTCTACGGACCCGGCCAGCGTCCGGACATGGCCTTCCACCGGTTCGCGGAGGCGGCGCTGGCCGGACGTCCGCTCCCGGTGTTCGGCGACGGGCGCAAGGCCCGCTCGTTCACGCACGTGGACGACGTGGTCGCCGCGACGCTCGCCGCGACGACGGCCGAGGTGCCGGACGGCACGGCGATCAACGTGGGCCATCCGGAGCCGGTGACCGTGCGGGCGGCGATCGCGCTGCTCGGCCGCGTCCTGGACGTCCGGCCGCGGATCGAGTGGGCCGCGCCCGTCGCCGGGGACGCCGACCGCACCTGGGCCGATCCGGCCCGAGCCCGCGAACTGCTCGGCTGGACGCCGCGCATCGCCCTCGCGGACGGCCTGGCCGACCAGATCGCCTGGCACCGCGGCAACCTCCGTCACGCGGAGACCGCCCCCCGACGCCGGAGCGCCCTCGACCCAGAGGACGCGGGCCACCTCGGGAACGTCGGGCACCTCGAGAACGCGGGCCACCTCGGGACCGCAGGGCACCTCGAGAACGCGGGGCACCTCGGAGACGCAGGGCACCTCGGGGACGCGTGGCACCGGGAGAGCGCGACGGCCGTCCTATGAGCCGGATGACCTCACTGGACCACCGCGCGGCCTACTTCGCCTTCGACCTTTTCCCGTCGGCGAAGGGCGCCGCCGTCCACATCGCGCAGATGGCGGACGAGTTGTTCACGCACTTCGGCGGCGGACTGCTGGGCGTGACGGGCGGCGGGCCGCTGCCGCCCCGGCAGGTCGAGGGCGCGCGGGAGATCGTCCGGTTCGGGAACGCCCTGCCGAACCTGCTCGACCGGTTCGAGGCGTTCTCGGCGTGGGTGGCCGGGCTGGTCGCCGAGCAGGCCGGGACGCTGGAACTCGTCCACGTCCGCGACCCGTGGGGCGCGCTGCCCGTCGTGGCCGTGCCGGACCGGCGGTACCGGGTCGTGTACGAGATGAACGGACTGCCGTCGGTCGAGCTGCGGCACACGCGTCCGGGCGTGCCGGAGCGGACGCTCGCGAAGATCCGCGAGCTGGAGCGGCGGTGCCTGGCGGAGGCGGACGCGGTCATCGTTCCGTCGGAGGTCAACGCGCGGGCCGTCCGGGCGTACGGCGTGCCGGACGAGAAGATCACCGTCGTGCCGAACGGCGCGGACGTCCCGGAGCCGCCTCCGCGCCCCGCGGACGCGCCCGAGCGGTACCTCGTCTACGTCGGCGCGCTCCAGCCCTGGCAGGGTCTGGACGTGCTGCTGCGGGCGTTCGCCCGGCTCGCCGACCTGCCCGACCTGCGGCTGGTGGTCTGCTCGTCCGTTCCGCCGCGGCGGGCCAAGCCGCTGCGGCGGCTGGCCCGGCACCTGGGCGTCGAGGACCGCGTCGAGTGGCGGTTCGCCGTCCCGCACGCGGACGTCGCGGCCTGGCTGCGGCACGCCGAGGTGTCGGTCGCGCCGCTCACCGCCTGCGCCCGCAACCTCGACCAGGGCTGCGCGCCGCTGAAGGTGCTGGAGTCGATGGCGGCCGGGACCCCGGTCGTCGCGTCCGACCTGCCGGTGGTGCGCGAGCTGATGACCGACCGGGAGCACGGACGGCTCGTCCCGGCGGACCGTCCGGCCGAGCTGGCCCGGGCCGTCCGGGTCCTGCTGGAGTATCCCGAGCAGGCGCGGGCGATGGGCGCCCGCGCGCGCGAGCACGTCGCGGAGACCCTGACGTGGCGGGCCTCGCGCGCCCGACTCGCAGGCGTCTACCGTTCTCTGTCCCCCCAGCCACTCGATCGGTGGTGACGCATGTTCTGGCGTAAGCAGCGCAAGGCGTGGGAGCGTCTGCATCCCCTGCACCGGCAGCTCGCGGAGGAGCAGCGGTTCTCGGCCACGCTCCCGGCCGCCGAGTGGGCCGAGCTCGCGACCGGCCTCGCCACCCACGATCAGACGATCACCAAGCGGAAGTGGCGGCTTCCCCCGCGCGCCGCGTCGGTGCTCGTCCCGGTCCTGCGCGTCCTGCGGGAGGACATGGAGCCGGGAGCGCCGCTCGGCGTGACGACCGACCTGCGCGGCGCGGTCGTCCCCGACAAGGGCGGCGAGCTGCGCGGCCTCCAGGTCCGGCCTCCGGCGTTGGCGGGGTCGGAGAGGTTCTTCACCGATCCCTGGCTGCTCGTCCGGGCCGAGCTGCGCGACGGGAGCGTGCTGGAGCTCGCGGTCGTCGACCGCGTGCGGCAGCGCCGGATCCGCAAGAAGAGCCGCAGCGGGAAGATCAAGCACAAGGTGAAGGAGAAGCCGGTGCGGGTCGTCCGGGCGACGCGGCGGCTGCCGAAGGGCATGGCCGTGGCGCGGCCCGCTCCCCCCGCCCCTGCCTGGCTGGCCGTGACCGCCCAGCAGAAGGAGAACGGCCGGACGGTGCTGCGCGCGACGGCGAAGGGCCCCGCCCACGCCGATCACCGGGTGATCGAGCTGATCCTGACCGTCACCGGCGAGCTGTTCCGCTGGACGCCGCCGCGGAGGTCCGCGGCCACCCCGAGGAGGGCCCGTTGACCACTCCCCCCATGCCGCCCATGCCGCCTACCGGACCGCCGTCCGGACCGGGCGGGTACGGCGCGGCGGCGCGGTGCGCGATGCTCACCGGGTTCTTCGTGCTGCGCCGCTGCGGCCGGCCCGCCGCGGCCCACTGCCCGTCCTGCACGCGCGCCGTGTGCCCCGAGCACTCCGGCCCCGACGCGCTCTGCTCGGAATGCCGGGGCCGGCTCGCGGAACACGCCCACGACCCGTCGTGGACGTACGGCTACCGGCGCACCCACTACGAGAACAGCTCGTCGGTGTACGGCTCCAACACCTGGTACCCGGACTTCGACCAGCACGACCGGAACGCGTTCGAGGCGGGCGGCGGAGACTACGGTTCCGCGCCGGGCGGCGACGACTGGGCCGCGGCGTCCGGCGACCACACCGGCGGGGACGAGTGGGACGGCTCGGACACCGGGGGCGACTGGGACTCCGGCGGCGACGGGCTCGTGGACAGCTGATGCCGCGCGTCCTCTGGATCACCGAGCACTATCCGCCCAGCAGGGGCGGCATGTCCGAGTCGTGCGACCGGATCGTCCGGGGCCTGCGCGCCGCGGGCGTCGAGACCGACCTCGTCCACCTCACCCGGCGCGACGTCCGGTGGGAGGTGCGGCGCGAGGTCGGCGGACGGCGGCTCGCCGCGCCGCTCGGCACCGACCCCGAGCACGCGCTGCGCCGCCTCTGGACGCAGCTCACCGCCGCCCGCATGACCGGGTACACGCACGTCGTGGCGTTCGGCGGTGTCCTCGCGCCGCTCGCGGCTCCCGTCCTGGCCGCGCTGCTGGACGCGTCGCTGGTCACGCTGCTGCGGGGCAACGACATCGACGTCGGCCCGTTCTCGATGCGGCGGCGCGGCGCGCTGGCCGAGGCGCTGCGGGCGTCCGCGCGGGTCTGCATCGTCGCGCGCTCGCACATCCCGCTGGTCAGGGCGCTCGCGCCGGACGCCGAGGTGACGTTCGTGGCGAACAGCGTGGACACCTCGTCCTGGGAGCTGCTGCCCTCCGAGCGGCGGCGCGCGGACGGGTGGCGCGCGGCGAACGTCGCGGCCGGGGTCCGGACGCTCGGCCTGGTCGGGCAGCTCAAGGCCAAGAAGGGCGTGGACTTCCTGCTCGACGCGCTGCCGTCGGACGCGTTCCACCTGGTGCTCGCCGGCGAGGCGGACGAGGCCGTGACCGAGCGGCTCGGCCGGTTCGCGCACTCGGTGCTGCCGTTCCAGGAGCGGTACGACCTGCCCGCCGTGTACGCCGCGTGCGACCTGGTCGCGCTGCCGTCGTTCTACGACGGGATGCCGAACGTGGCGCTGGAGGCCGCCGCGCTGGGCGTCCCGCTGCTGTGCTCGGACGCGGGCGGCCTCGCCGACGTCGCCGACGACGAGATCGGCTTCACCTTCGCGGCGGGCGACGCCGACGGCTGCCGCGACGCCGTCCGGCGCGCGGTGGCGGCATCGGACGCCGAGCTGGCCAAGCTCGGCGCCGCCGCGGCCGAGCGGATCCGCCGCGACTTCACCCCCGCCGCCGAAACCGCCGGCTACCTGCGGGTCCTTACCGAGACGTCGGCGGAGAGGGACGCCGGGACGGCCCCCCGGGCCGGATGATCGCCTGCTACGCGCGCGGTGCGGGGTTCGGGCACCTGACCCGCGTCCGGGCCGCCCTGCACACCCTCGGCCGCGAGGGCGAACCGGTGACGCTGGTGTCGGACTCGCCGTTCGCGGCCCGGCTCGTCCCGGAGTGGCCGGTCGTGCCGTCGCTGTCCGGCGTGGACGCCGACGAGGTGTGGATCGACGCGTTCCCGGCCGGAATCCACGGCGAGCTGAGGGTCCCGGACGGCCGGTTCCGGGTCGTCCATCTGGCCCGGCTTCTGCGGTGGCCCGTCTACGAAAGGCTGCTGCCCGCCGTCCCGCCGCGGATCGACACCACCTACATCTGCGAGCCGCTGACGCGCGCGCAGGAGGAGTACCTGCGTTCCGTCTCCGGCGAGGTGACGACGCTGGAGCTCGTGGACCCGCCCGCCACAGCCGATGAGGATGCGGATGCGGATGCCGTCGGGTGGCTGGTCGTCCATTCGGGGCCGGACGAGGAGATCCGCGAACTGGTCGCCTACGCCGCCGACATGGCCGCCGCCGAGGGTGTCCGGCCCCGGTTCACGCTCGTCGCGCCGCGGGTGCCGGACGGCCTGCTGGTACCGGTCGTCCATCGGGACGTCCATCCGGCGTGGCCGCTCGGGGCGCACGCGGACCGGATCGTCACGGCGGGCGGCTTCAACGCCGTCCGGCAGTTCGCGCCGTGGCGGGAACGCCACCGGATCATGCCGTTCCCACGCCGCCTGGACGACCAGTTCGCGCGTGCGGCCCGCGTCCGCGCCGAAGCGGCGGGCTAAGCGGCGGGTCAGGAGGACGGGCCGCGCGGGACATCGCCCGAGCCGAAGGATCGCCGCGCTGCTGGAGGGCTGTTCAGCGTCCGGTGCAGGTGACCTTGGGTTCCGGCTGGTAGACGGTGTGGAAGCGGTCGCGGCGGATCGTCCGTCCGTGCTGGGACAACGTCCGGTACACGTCGATCTGGAATCCCGGGCCGCCGGGCATGGGGACGCAGCGGCGGCTCGCGTCGCTGAAGGTCCCGGCGCGGGTGAGGGCGTACCGCTTGGACGAGACGGTCTTCACCTCGTACTTCGGCGTCCCCCAGAGCGAGACGGTCAGCGAGCCCCCGTCGACCCGCGCGCGGATGCGGACCGGTCCCGCCGAGTCGTTGCGCCAGACGAAGTCGAGCGACGGCCATGCGACGGCCGCCTCTCGGCCCTTGGGGTACTCGGGCATCCACAACGTGTGCGGATGGGACTTGGTGATGCTGAGGCCCGCCTCGAACACCGCGTTCCACAGCGTCGCCGACACCTGGCAGATGCCGCCGCCCAGGTCGTCCACGAGGCGCGACCCGACGATGGTCGGCGCGGGCACGTAGCCGCGGGCGGCGCTGCGCGGCCCGACGACCTTGTTGAAGGAGAACGAGCCACCGGCCGGGACGACGTGGCCGTCGACGGCCTTCGCGCCGAGCCGGATGTTCGTCACGCGCGCCTCGCCCGGCTTGAAGCCGGTGGTGAACTCGGCGAGCCTGCGCGAACCGTCGCGAGGGTCGGTGTCGGCGGGCCGCGCCGACACCGGGTCGGCGGGCCGCCGTCCGGCGGATCCGGAGCCGCCGCCGAGGGCCGACTCCAGGCCCGGGCCGCCGCCGGCCGCGAACGCGTACCCGCCGGCGAGCGCCACGACCGCGACCGGGACACCGGTCATGACGGGCCACCATCGGCGCATCCGTTCCCTCGGTTCCGGACGCCTCCTCCGATGCCGAACCATGACCGGGCCCCACCTCCAACAACGCGGACGACCCGGCCCACGGTACGCACAGCCCACCGGCGGATGCCCACTTTCGGACGGCCCGAATGGGATAGATCACGCGAGGTAAACCGATCGCGGGGTCCAGCCGTCGGTAAGACGTCCTCGCAGGTCAGATCGGCAGGCGGGGACGGGGATCGCCGACGGGCGCGACCGACGTCCCGACACTTCCGACATATCGACTCCGACCGTCTATGCCATATTTCGGTCGGGTCCATGCCCGTTTCACGGTGCCGCCCTTGACCGTCCCGCCGCCGGATGTGACGGTCGCCAGGTGGACGTCATCGGCGCGGGATACGGGCGCACCGGCACCCTCTCCCTGAAGACCGCACTGGAACGGCTCGGCTTCGGCCCCTGCCACCACATGATGGAGATGGGGCGGCCCGGCCAGCTCCAGGCGTGGCGGGCCAAGACGCGCGGCGAGCCCGTCCCGTGGGAGACCCTGTTCACCGGCTACCGCTCGGCGGTGGACTGGCCGTCCGCCGCCTACTGGCGCGAGACGACCGCCCACTACCGCGACGCGAAGGTCGTGCTGAGCGTCCGGGACCCGCGCGCCTGGGTCGCCAGTATGCGCGCGACGATCCTCACCCAGTTCGCCCGCACCCAGAGCCCGCCCGGACGCGTGCTGGCCTCGCTCTCCTCGGTGTTCGGCACGCGGTTCGCGGCGTTCGTCGAGATGACGTCCGCCATGCCGGAGGTGCGCGAGTTCCCGACGCTCAGCGACGACGAGCTGGTGGAGCGGTTCGAGCGGCACACGGCCGAGGTCGTCGAGACCGTCCCGGCCGAACGGCTGCTCGTGTACGAGGTGAAGCAGGGATGGGAACCGCTGTGCGCGTTCCTGGACGTCCCGGTCCCGGACGAGCCGTTCCCGCGCGTCAACGACAGCGCGGAGTTCAGCTCGGACGCCCGCCGCATGATCCTCCGCATGGCCGTCACCCGCTGACCACCGCCGGCCGGGCGAGCGCGCACGGACGCAGCGTCAGCGCACACAGACGCAGCGTCAGCGCCCACAGACGTCCGTCAGCGGACGGACGGCGCACGCCAGGAGGCCGACGGCGCGGGTCAGCGGCGCGGTCAGCAGGCGGAGGCGCGGGTCAGCGGCGGACGGGGTGGGTCAGCGGGCGCGGGCGCCGGCGCGGAGGCGTTCGGGGTCCACCTCGCGGCCCGGCCTGCGGCGCACGTACTCGGCCTCGTACTGGTTCATCCGGCGGGTGTGCTCGCTGAACGCGTTGTCCGATCCGTGCCGGAGGGTCTCCATGCGGGTCGCGTAGAGATGTCCCAGTTCGCGCAGCAGGTCGTCCTCGGTGAGGTCGCTCGGGTCAACACCGTTGGGCATCGCGCTCTCCTCCGTTCCTCGCGGGCGGCACCGCTCGCACCCCTACCCGGCCGCGCACGGACGAACCGGCCGCGCCGCGCGGAACCGGTCGGCCGGGCCGGGCGCAGGGGCGGGCCCTTGCGCGGACGACGCACCCTACCTAGCGTTTGCTCCATGACAGAGGCGATCACGGTCGGGCACGTCCACGACGACGACGTCCCCTGGGTGCAGGCGGGTCCGGTGGGGTTGAAGGTGCTGCTGGTCTCGGCGGACACCTGGGTGGTCCGCAACCGGTTCGCCGCCGGGTTCGCGCTGCCGACGCACAAGCACACGGGCGGCGTCCACGGCCACACCTTCTCGGGCCGCTGGCGGTACGCCGAGTACGGCGTGGACTACGTCGCCGGGACCTACATCTACGAGCCGCCCGGATCGGTCCACACGCTGACCGTCCTGGAGGACGACACCGAGATCCTCTTCGTGATCCAGGGCGCCTTCATCGAGTACGGCAAGGACGGGCAGATCAGCGGTGTCGTGGACGGCGAGTCCACGCTGAACGCCTACCTCGCCCTCTGCGACGCCGCCGCGATCCCGCGCCCGGCGGGCATCCTGCGGTGACCGGCGGACGTCCGGGAGGGACGGGCGGGCAGCGAGAACGGACGGACGGGCCTCCCCGAGCAGCAAGCGGAGCGCCCGGAGCAGCAAGCGAGCCTGCCGAAGCAGCGAGCGGATCTCCCGGAGCGGCGAGCGGAGCGCCCGCGCCGATCGGGGCGGACTTCCCGGACGGCGCGTTCGGCGCGGGGCACCCGCTCGCGCTCTACGCGGAGATCCGGAAGCGGAGCCCGGTCCGGCATCCGGCGCTGCCGCTGTGGGTCGCGGGCTCGCACGCGCACGTGCACCGGGTCGCGGCCGACCCGGAGGCGTTCCGGTCCCGCGACGGGATCCTGGTCTCCGACATCGGGCACGCCTACGACGCGCCGCCGACGATCATGCACACCGATCCGCCGGACCACACCCGCTACCGGGGCCTGGTCGCGCCCGCGTTCCGCCCGGCCGTCACGCGGGCGCTGGAGGGGGCCGTCCGGGACCGCGTCCGCGCCCTGCTGGACGGCCTGCCGCCCACGTTCGACGCCGTGGCCGAGCTCGCCGTCCCGCTGCCGCTGCAGGTGATCTGCCTGCTGCTCGGCGTGCCGGAGGCGGACTGGCCGCGCTTCCACCGCTGGACCGAGGCGATCGTCCCCGGCGTCTCCGGCCTCCCGGAGGACGAGCGGGACGCGCTGCGCGTCGAGTGCGGCACGTTCCTGCTGGAGACCGCGCACCGGCGGCGCGCCGACCCGCGCGACGACGTGGTCTCCCGGCTCGCGCTGGCCGAGCTGGACGGCGACCGGCTCACCGACCTGGAGCTGGTCATGTTCCTGATCCAGCTGCTCGTGGCGGGGAACGAGACGACCCGGCACGCGATCTCGGGCGGGCTGCTGGCGTTGGCGTCGGACCCGTCCCAGTGGACGACGCTGCGCGACCGCCCCGGCCTGCTGCCGTCGGCGGTCGAGGAGATCCTGCGCTGGACGTCGCCGGTGGCCTACTTCCTGCGGACCGCCACGCGGGACGTCCCCCTGGGCGAGGCCGTGGTCCGCCAGGGTGAGCACGTGATGCTGCTGTTCGGGGCGGCGAACCACGATCCGGCGGCGTTCGGGGAGGACGCCGGCCGGTTCGACATCAGGCGCCGTCCAGCCGGGCCGAACCTCGCCTTCGGCTACGGACCGCACTTCTGCCTCGGCGCGGCGCTGGCCCGGATGGAGATCCGCGTCCTGCTGGAGGAGCTGGGCCTCCGGCACGCCCGCCTGACCGTGACCGGTGCACCCGCGTGGAACGGGTCGCCGGTGGTGACCGGCCTGGCCCGCCTCCCCCTGACCGGCACCGATCGCTGATCCGCGGCGCCGGTCAGGGAGTGTCGCGGCCGGATGCCCGAGCTAGTGGGGGCGCAGGGGGACGAAGACCTGGAGCGCCCTCGGCTCGATGGTGAAGCGGACCGTGGACGGCAGCTCGGTGACCTCGCCGTCGACCGCGAGCTTGAACCCGCCGTTCTTGTGCGTGAGCTCCAGCACGCCGCTCTTCCAGTCCCGCAGGCCCGGCGCGAGGTGCAGGCCGCCGCCCATGACGGACGCCAGCGCCCGGACGCGCGGGACGCGGTGGCCGATCTCGACGAGGCGGATGTCGAAGAGCCCGTCGTTCAGGCTCGACCGCCAGGTCGGCGCGGGGCCGCGCGAACCGTAGACGCCGTTGCCGACGAACGCGAGCCAGACCTTGCGCGGGATGCCGTCCACGATCATGTCGTGGGGTTCGAAGCCGCGCAGCGTGCGGATCGCGGCCACGGCCATGGCGGGCCACTTGCCGAGCCGTCCCTCCAGCTTCTCGCGGCGGCTGACCAGGTGGGTGTACGCGCCGAAGCTCGCGGTGTTGAGGAAGGTGATGTCGCCGGGGGCGACGCGTCCGACGTCCACGCGGCCGATGCGCCCGTCCCGGTAGGCGGTCACGGCGTCGCCGACGGTCTCGACGCCGAGGGCGCGGGCGAAGTGGTCGAACGTGCCGCCGGGGACGACCAGCAGCGGCACCTTGTGGGCGAGCGCCGCGCGGGCGGCGGCGTTCACCGTGCCGTCGCCGCCGACGACGGCGAGGGCGTCGGCGCGGGAGGCGGCGTCGTCCAGGATGCGGGTCAGGTCGTCGTCCTGTTCGCCGCCGCCCGCGCCGCCCCTGCCGCTCGCCTTCGCGGCCTCGTCCGCCACACCCGAAGCCTCGTCGGTGTCGTCTTCCGGTTTGCCGAACCGGATGATCTCGGCGTCCGGGAGCTCGCGCTCCAGAATCCGCGCGACCGACTCCGCGCGGCTGGGCCACGGCGTGTCGTCCCCGGTGTTGGAGCCGGACCCCATGTTCACCACGGCGACCACGCCGCGCCCGCCCTCCTGGACGGCCATCTGCTCGGTGGCCGTCGGCGACACCTTCGCGATGGCCGGACGGGCGGGCCAGACCATCCGGGTGCCGAGAGCGGCGAGGACGCCGACCGCCGCGCCTGCCAGGACGTCGCCGGGGTAGTGCGCGCCGGTGTAGACGCGGGAGAAGCCGACGGCGGCGGCGAGGCCGGCGACCGGGACGGCGACGACCGGCGGGGCCTCCATCGCGACGCCCGCGGCGAACGCCGCGGCCGAGGCGGTGTGGCCGGACGGGAAGGCGTGCGAGGTCGGCAGCTTCCACCGGATCCGGACCGGCGGCACCAGGTCCACGACGGGGCGGCGGCGGCGGAACGCCTGCTTGCCGAGCAGGTTCACGACCGGGCTGGCGACCGCGATCCCGGCGAGCCCGCGCAGCGCGGCGCGGCGCAGCCGGGGGCGGCCGGTCGCGCCGAGTGCGGCGGCGGTGCCGAACCACAGCACGCCGTGGTCGGCGGTGTGCGACAGCCGGGGCAGGACGCCCTCCAGCCCCGGCAGGCGGGCCGCGGCGACCCAGGCGAACGCGTCCCGGTCCAGGCGGCCGAGCCTGGCCAGCAGGCCGCCGCCCCCGCCCGTTCCTCCTCCCGCCACGGCGGGTGCGGTCTTCGGAGCCGTCCGGTAAGTCGATTGCATGAGACGGGTATCCCCCGCGAGCCGGACATGATTCCCCGGAAACCGGGGGCCGGCGGCGGGGGGACGGGGAGCCGCGGACCAGCGGTGCCGGTGTGACGTTGCGCACATTCCGCCGTGACGTCCCAGAACCTCCCGTTTTCGGTCAGTGTGGGGCCTCAAATAAGGGCGAACGTCTCGCACAGACTGCGGTCTGCAATAGGCTTCCGAGCATGAGTCACCCGGAACCGACCGGCTCCTCGGGTGGCGAGTCGGTCGGCACGCTCGCGGAACCCCCACGCACGAACATCGGGAGCAGCGAGTCCCTGGCCGCCTACGCCGCCCGCTTCGGCCTCAAGCAGAGCGCGGCGCGCCCCCCGCTGCGCAAGTACCTCCAGGATGTCTGGGCGCGGCGCCACTTCATCTGGGCCTTCGCGTCCGCCAAGAACATCGCGATGTACAGCGACTCCCGCCTGGGCCAGGTGTGGCAGCTGCTCACGCCTCTGCTGAACGTCGGCGTCTACTTCCTGATCTTCGGGCTGCTGCTCAACACCTCGCGCCACCTGCCGGACTTCCTGCCGTTCCTGGTGACCGGCGTGTTCATGTTCGGCTTCATGCAGCGCTCCATCCAGTCGGGCTCCAAGTCGGTCGGCGACAACCTGTCGCTGATCCGGGCCCTGCACTTCCCGCGCGCCACGCTGCCGCTCGCCATCGCGGTCGTGGAGTTCCAGCAGCTGCTGCTCTCGCTGGTCGTCCTGATGATCATCGTGGTCGGGTTCGGCGAGCCGATCTCCCCGCACATGCTGCTGTTCGTCCCGGTGGTCGGGATGCAGCTCATGTTCAACGTCGGCGCCGGGATGATGATGGCCCGGCTGGGCGCGTTCAACCGCGACATCACCCAGCTGCTGCCGTTCGTCACCCGCACCTGGCTGTACCTGTCCGGCGTGATCTGGTCGATCCCGCAGCTGATCAAGGACAACTCGTTCCTGAAGACGCACGTCTGGGTCGGCGAGATCCTCAAGGCGAATCCCGGGTATGTGTACGTGGAGCTGAGCCGGCACACCCTGCTCGGCAAGTACCGGCACTACGTCCACCACGACCTGCACCAGCACTCGACCGCCCAGCTGTGGATCTACGCCCTGCTCTGGGCCGTGGTGGCCCTGGCGGCCGGGTTCATGTTCTTCTACCGTGCCGAGGAGCGATACGGCCGTGGTTAACGCCCAGCTGGCGCAGAACCCCGTGAACATCGACCCCACGCGCGAGCCGATCGTCGTGGTGGACGGCCTGCACATCGTCTACCGCGTGTACGGCGCGGGCGGCAAGGGCAACGCCGCGTCCGCGATGTCCCGGGTGATCAAGCGTCAGAAGCGCCCGAGCATGACCGAGGTGCACGCGATCAAGGGCCTGTCCTTCGTCGCGTACCGCGGCGAGGCCGTCGGCGTGATCGGCACCAACGGTTCCGGCAAGTCCACGCTGCTGCAGGCCATCGCGGGCCTGCTGCCGCCCGCCCGCGGCGGGGTCTACACCGACGGCCAGCCGTCCCTGCTGGGCGTCAACGCGGCCCTGATGAAGGACCTCACCGGCGAGCGCAACATCGTCCTCGGCTGCCTGGCCATGGGCATGACGCCGCAGGAGACCAAGGAGAAGTACCAGGAGGTCGTCGACTTCGCCGGCCTCAAGCCGGGCTTCATCAACTACCCCATGCGGACGTACTCGTCCGGCATGGGCGCCCGGCTCCGGTTCGCGATCGCCGCCGCCAAGACCCACGACGTGCTGCTGATCGACGAGGCGCTGGCCACCGGCGACGGCAAGTTCCGCGCCAAGTCCAAGCGCCGGATCGAGGAGCTGCGCAAGGAGGCGGGCGCGGTGTTCCTGGTCGCCCACCAGCTCGACGTGGTCCGCGAGACCTGCGACCGCGTGATCTGGCTGGACGACGGCCAGATGCGCATGGACGGCCCCCCGGACGAGGTCATCTCCGCCTACACCGAGGCCACCCAGAAGTAACGGGCCACCCAGAAGTAACGCGCGCCTCCCTGACCCCGCCCTCGTCCCGGCCCGCTTCGGCCGGGGGGCGGGGTCTTTGGCGTTCCCGGCAGGAGGGACGCCGCCGGAGCGGCGGGGCGGGCGGGCGCGATCGGCGGAGGGCGTGGCGGGCCTGATAGGTATGGGGAAAACGGCTAACAGGAAGAGGAGTGATCATGGCCGGCAAGCCGCCGCTCCCGCACGAACACCTGCCGGAGGTCCCGTCGTTCACGCTGGAGAGCGACGACATCGCCGACGGCGAGCACCTGGCGAACAGGCACGTGTTCGATGACTGGGGCTTCTCCGGCGAGAACCTGTCGCCGCACCTGCGCTGGTCGGGCTTCCCCGCCGGCACCAAGAGCTTCGCGGTGACCTGCTACGACCCGGACGCGCCGACCGGCTCGGGCTTCTGGCACTGGCTGCTGTTCGACGTCCCGGCGGACGTGACCGAGCTGCCGACGGGCGCGGGCTCCGCCGACGCCAAGATCGGCGTCCAGGCCCGCAACGACTACGGCAACAAGGAGTTCGGCGGGGCCGCGCCGCCGCCCGGCGACCCGCACCGCTACGTCTTCACCGTCCACGCCCTGGACGTGGAGTCCCTGGGCGTCCCGTCCGACGCGATGCCCGCCGTGGTCGGCTTCAACATCACCGCCCACACCCTGGGGCGCGCCACCCTGGTCCCGGTCTACGGCATCCGGTGAGCCGCGGTGAGGGCGCCCCCGCGGTGCCCTCACCCCCTCCCGGCTACCCGGAGCGGCGGGTGGCGCCCAGGACCTCGGCCGTCTCCTCCGCCTCGTCCAGGGTCGCGGTGAGGGTCTCCTCGTAGGCGGGACGCGCCTGCCGGTAGCGCTCCCGCCCGGCGTCCGTGATCACCGTGTAGACGCCGCGCCGGTCGTCCGGGCAGAGGTCGCGGTAGCCGAACCCGGCGGCGTCCAGACGGCCCACCAGCCGGGTGACCGAGCTCTGGTTGAGGCCCAGCCCGGCGGCGAGGTCCTGCATCCGCAGCTCCCCGTCCGGGGCCTCGGCCAGCAGCGCCAGCGCGCGGTACTCCGACAGGCCGAGGCCGTGGTGCCGCTGCAGGACGGCCCCGAGCCGCTGCTCCACCCGCGCGTGCAGCGCCAGGACCCGGTTCCACAGCCGCGCGTCGGCCTGCCCCTGAAGCGTCGTCGCCATCACGCCGTCCCCCTCCGAGCTTGGTTGACACCAGCTTACTTGTACATGCATACTCTTGCTCCGTCAGAACTTGCATATACATACAAATACCTGGAGTCCTCCGATGGCCTGGATCTACCTGCTGATCGCGTCCGTCTTCGAGGTCGTGTTCGCGCTCGCCACCAACGCGACCCACGGCTTCACCGAGCTGTGGCCGTCGCTGCTCACCGCCGGCGCGGCGGCGGGCGGGATCTACTTCCTCAGCCAGGCCCTCCGGACGCTGGACGTCGGGGTCGGCTACACCGTCTGGACCGGCATCGGCTCGGTCGGCACCGTCGCCCTCGGCACCGTGATCTTCCACGAGTCCATGACGGTCTGGAAGGCCCTCGCGTTCGTCCTGATCATCGGCGGGGTGCTCGGACTCAAGCTCTCCGACAAGCTCTCCCCCGCCTCGTCCTCCTCCTGACCCCCACCCCTCGTTCCGGAACGGAGCCCTCCCATGGCCTGGTTCTTCCTGGCGCTCGCCATCGCCTTCGAGATCGCCTTCGCCCTCGGCACCAACGCGACCCGCGGCTTCACCCGGCTGTGGCCGTCGGTCCTCACCCTGCTCGCCGCGAGCGGCGGGATCTTCACCCTCAGCCTCGCCCTGCGCACCCTCGACGTCAGCGTCGGCTACACCATCTGGACGGGCATCGGCTCGATCGGCACGGTCCTGTTCGGCGCGCTGATCTACAAGGAGCGCATCACCCTGCCGAAGCTGCTGTCCTTCGCCGCGATCATCGCCGGCGCCCTCACCCTGAAACTCGCCGCCGGTGTCTGACGGCCCCGCAGGTCGGCCGCGGACCACGCGGCCGGCCTTCGCGCGCGGCATGTCGCTGCCCCACTCCAGGGTCCGGACGTGCGCCGGCACTCCTCAGCCGACGTCGGCCACTCCCGTACCCGGGCACTTCCGGGCCGCGCCACGGCTCACGACCCGGCGGGGCCCACTGACCGATCCGGCCGGCAGGAGCCCCCACCGGTGGTCCTGGCGTGGTGGCAGGTCACGGGCGGATGCGGCGGCGGCATGACCGGCCTGTGGCGGGTGTTCGTGATCACGCAGATCACGTCGTCGCCGGGCTGGAGCGTGATGTGGTCGCCGTTCTGGACGGTCATGCGACGCCCATGGTTGAAGCACCGCCAGGACGAGGCGCGGTATCCGCCGGGCCCCTGGTGTTCGGAGAGGGTGTAGCCGCCGGGCGGGACGGCGGCGTGCGTGACGGCGCGCTGCCCGGTCCGCCCCTGGATCGTCTGGGGTCCCGTGGCGCGCAGCACCCAGCGGCGAGGGCCGGCCGTCCCCCGGCGATACGGCTTGACCTTCTTCACCAGGGTGAGGTGCGCCGTCTGCTCCGTCGTCTCGGCGGGACGGTCATAGACCGTGCAGCTCACGGCGGTGTCACTGGAGACCTGAACCGAGAACCCTGGACGCGCGTCCTCTGCGCCACCGACGTTGGTGGTCTCGACCGGTGTGCCGTCCACGAGGTTGACGCATTCGGCGTTGCGGCCGTCGCGGGGAACCAGGCTGTAGCCCGGGTGCTGTTGCTCGTGCACGGTCACGGACCCGCTGGCGGCCCCGGTGAAGTTGGGCTCGAACGAGACCGATCCGGTGCCGTCGTCGCTGGTGGTCTGGGTGTCGGGGAGACCGCCGATGCCCGGGGTCGAGGTGGAGGCGTCGAAGACCCAGCCGGGCCCGGCGGGTTGGGCCCCTTCGACGTCGGAACCGGTCCGGTCGCCCGGGACCAGCTGCTTGACGACGGTGAGCGACCCCTGGCACTGCCTGTGCACCAGGTCGCTCAGGGCCTGGCCGGCGGCCTGGTAGTCGGCGGTCTGGAAGTAGTCGGCGGCGGCCGTGTTCGAGCCGTTGTAGGCGGTGGGCCCCGAGATGGACCGGAGGTTGAGCTCGGTCAGCCCTGCGACGCCCCTGCCCACGCCCAGGGCGAACGACCGTGTGCCCTTGGCCTTGACGGCGTTGGCGGAGAAGATCCCGTTCTCCACCTCGGCGATCCGGGTGTTGGAGCCGTCGCCGTGGATCGTCCGGCCGTAGTAGGTCGGGTTGCCGTCGGTGAGCACGACCATCAGCTCGTAGTGCTCCGGCGCGTCGGCGACCTCGCGCATCGCCTGGTCCCAGTTGGTGCCCTTGCCGAGCTGCCAGTCGGCGTAGAGCCTCTTGAAGGACGCGGCGTCCGAGGCCGTCGACACCGAGCGCAGCGCCGGGTAGTTCGTCGTGGCGGTGCTGGGCGAGTTCTTGTCGAAGGTGAACAGCGCCATCCGGGACGGGGTGCCGACCAGGGCGTCGGTGAACTGGTCGGCGGCCCTCTTCAGCTCCGGCAGCGCACTGCCCACCGAGGCCGACAGGTCCAGGACGAGCGCGACGTCCAGCCCGCAGCGCGCGGGAAGGCGCGGGTTGTTCCGCGACTGCTGCCAGATGCCGCTGGACGCCGTGGGCACCTTGGCGTCGCTGATCATGAAGTCCGAGGTGGAACGGTAGGTCTGCCCGGCGCTCAGGGCCGGGGTCTGGAACCGGTACGGCGTCGCCTGCGAACCGGAGCCGCTTCCCGGGCCCGTCCGCAGTTCCGGATTGGTGAACCAGCCGGTGGGAGCGGACAGCTGACCGACCCAGAACCGCCGCCCCTGGTTCACGCCGCCGGTCCCGGTGTCGGGGATCTGGAAGGAGCAGTCGCCGTCCTGGTCCGCGACGCAGACGGCCCACGCGTCGGGCAGCGGACCGGTCGCGGCCTCGTCGGCGAACAGCGCCAGCCGCACACCGGGAAGCGGCTCGACCGAACCGTCGGCGCGCCGGTCACCGCCCGTCCGGACGGTCACCACCGAGGAGTTCGCGGTCGGCTGGGGCACCGTGGCGGGACGGTGCGCGGCGCGGCCTGTCGCCGCGTCCACGGAACGCGCGGCGCCGCAGAACGCCGCGGTGGCCATGGTGGCCGCCGTGAAAGCGGCGAGTACCGCCCGGAGCGTTCTGACACGGCCCCGACTGATGTCCCTCTGCACCGTTCACTCCCCCGCAAGATCAACTGCCAGTGATCACGCATCGCAGTCGAATGATCGCGGAGAGGTCGGCACCGGGGGTTCGCTCGGCGATCGTCCCCGGGGTTGAGGGACCGTGGGGCGATGTGCTCGGAGCGGAAGGCTGTGAGCGTTGGGGCCGTGATCGAACTCGAAGGGCTCTGTAAGCGGTACGGGCCGGTGACGGCCGTGGACGATCTCTCGTTCACGGCCCGGCCGGGGATGGTGACCGGGTTTCTGGGGCCGAACGGGGCGGGCAAGTCAACGACGATGCGGGTGATGCTCGGGCTGGCGGCTCCGGATGCGGGGCGGGCACTCGTCGGGGGACGGCGGTACCGGGAGCTGAAACGTCCGCTGCTGCAGGTCGGAGCACTGCTGGAGACGGCCGCGCCGCATCGGGGGCGGAGCGGGTACGCGCATCTGCTGTGGCTCGCGCGGTCGCAGGGGATCGGGGTCCGGCGGGTCCGGGAGGTGTTGGAGCTGGTCGGGCTCGCGGACGCCGGCCGGCGGCGCGTCGGCGGGTACCGCCCAGCTGGTGATCGTGGCGTACGAGTCGGGGCTCGCGGGGCGATGACGCGGACGGCGGTGCGCGGGTGAAGAGGCGTGCGCTCGGTGACGTCGCGGTGGCGTGCGGCCTCGCCGCGCTGCCGCCGCTGGCGGGATTCCAGCCGCTGGACGGCCGGGCCTGGGCCGTGTCCGTGGCGGCGGCGCTGCCGCTGGTGGTGCGGCGGCGGTGGCCGGTCGCGGTGTTCGCCGCGTCGGACGCCGAGGCGTCCGCGCGGTGCCGGGTCGCTGTCCGGAACCGGCCACGGACGCTCGAGATCGAGGTGCGCGACAGCGGGCCCGCGCGCGGCGGGACGTCCGGCGGCTTCGGGCCGGTCGGGATGCGGGAGCGCGCGCTCGCGCACGAGGGCGAGTTCGACGCCGGGCCGACCCCGGACGGCGGGTTCGAGGTCAGGGCCGTCCTGCGCTACTGACCCTTCGGTCAGGGCGGGACCTCGCTGTTGAGCAGGGCGTCGCCCAGCTCGGTGCGGCGGTACAGGACGGCGCGTCCGTACCGGTCGCGGACGACGAGCCCGCACTCGCGCAGGACGGCGAGGTGGTCGCCGACGTTGCCGAGGCTCATGGTCAGCAGGGCGGACAGGCGGGTCGTGGTGGTCGGCTCGTCCAGGGCGCGCAGGACGTCGGCGCGGGTCCGGCCGATGAGCTTGGGCAGGCCGTCGTTCGGCGGCGTGTGCCGGGACCAGAGCGTGGCGACGCCGCGCGCCCGGTAGGACAGCGTGTTGCGCCACGGCGGCTCGGTCGAGTAGCCGAGGTCGGCGAAGACCGAGGGCAGGAACAGGAGCCCGCCGCCGTTCAGGGACGTCCGGGGGCCGTCCAGCCCGGAGAGCTCGATCAGGCCGCCGGTCGCGGACGGGTGCCAGTGGACGCGCGGGGACAGCCCGGCCAGGGCCTCGCCCCAGCCGTACACGGCGAGGCGCCCGGCCCGGTACAGCACGTCCCGCTCGAAGATCGTCCGGATGGTGGGCCAGTCCGGCGCGATGAGCGCGGCGAAGGCCCGGGCGAGGCCGTTCGCCAGCAGCGGCACGACCTCGGGCGAGTCCAGGACGGTCCGGACGCCGCGGTCCGGGGAGGCGAGGCCCGCCCGGTTCAGCGCCAGCTCGTGCCGCGCGAGGGCGAGCGGCGTGGCCAGCACCTGGGCCAGCTGCTCTTCGAGGGTGATGTGGACGCGGGCGGGCGGCGGCGTCACGAAGTCGGCCATGTAGCCGCCGCGCCGCCGCAGGTAGGCCAGGGCCCGCACGGCCGGGTCGTCCATCAGCGCCCGGAACGCCGGACGCGCGCGCCGCACCCACGGCTCCAGCGGGCCGACGTCGTGCCGCCCGGCCAGGACGCCGAGCGCGCAGGTGACCTCTATCAGGGGCGACACCGCGAACCGCGAGGCGGTGACGTCCCCTGGACCGACCTCGATCCACGCCATGTTTCGCTCCTGCCCGAAACCTTAGCGTTGTAGGCAATATGCCGCGATGGTGCATTTCGTGACGACGACTTCCACCACGTCCCCCGCCACCGTCGCCTACCGCGACATCTTCGCCGTCCGCGAGTTCCGGGTCCTGTTCGCGCTCCGGGTGATCCTCGTCGGCGGCGACATGGTGCGGATGCTCGCGCTCTCCGTCCTGGTGTACCAGCGGACCGGATCGTCCCTGCTCGCCGCGCTCGCCTACACCGCCGAGATGTTCCCCTACGTCATCGGCGGCGCCCTCCTGCTCTCGCACACCGACCGGCTGCCGCCGCGCCGCCTGCTCGTCGGCGTCTACCTCGTCCAGTCCGGGACGTCCGCCGTGCTCGCCACCGGCGTGCTGCCCGTCGGCGGGACCCTCGCCGTGATGTTCGCGCTGGGCCTGCTGATGCCGCTCGCGTCCGCGTCCACCTGGGCGATGCTGAGCGAGATCCTGCCCGGGGACGGCGGGTACGTGCTGGGCCGGTCCGTCTTCACGATGACGGCGGGCGGCGCGCAGATCGCCGGGCAGGCGTGCGGCGGCCTGCTGATCGCCGCCGTCGGCCCGTCCAACACGCTCTGGCTCTCCTGCGGGACCGCCGGATGCGCCGCCCTGCTCGCCCGGATCGGGCTGGCCACCCGTCCGCCGCGCGTGCAGGGCGAGCGGGACGGCGGGGCCGCGCGCGAGACCTGGCGCGTCAACCGGGCCCTGCTGCGCGACCCGGTGGTGCGCGGAAGCCTCTTCGCCATGTGGCTGCCCGCCGCGCTCGCGACCGGCGCGGAGGGCGTCGTGATCCCGTACGCCGCGTCCCTCGGCAAGCCGGAGCAGGCGGGTTTCGTCCTCGCCGGGATCGCCGCCGGGATGCTGCTGGGCAACCTGGTCGTCGGACGGTTCGTGCCGACCGGCCCGCGCGAGCGGATCGGGCTGCTGCTGGCGCTGCTGAACGGGCTGCCGCTGGTGCTGTTCGCGCTCCGGCCGGGCATCGCGGTCGCCTGCGTCCTCGGCCTCGCGGGGGCGGCCGGGCTCAGCTACGAGCTGAGCATCCAGCAGCGGTTCGTCGACGCCGTCCCGGAGGACCGGCGCGGGCAGGCGTTCGGCCTGCTCACCACGGGCACCATGACGCTCCAGTCGGGCGCGATGGCGGGTGCGGGCGCGATCGCCGAGGGCCTGTCCCCCGGCGTCACGATGGCGCTGTTCGGCGCGGCGTCGGCGTGCGCCGCCCTCGCCCTCTCCCGCCACCTCCGCTGACCCCCGAACCGCGCCGGCGCCGCCGGAGGGGTGGTCTCTCGGCGGCGGGACGGTCGGCTCGGAGGCCGGGCCCCGATTGGTCACCTTCGGGGCCCGGCGTCGGCGGCCGGGGTTCCGCCCTGGGCTCCCGGCCTGTTTCCGGGCCTTACGCCTGGAAGGGGAACTTGTCGGCGAAGGCGGGCTTGAGGTCGTCCAGCCAGACGGCGTTCGGGTCGAACTTGGCGTAGAAGGGCCGGTTCACCAGGGACGCGTCGCGCGCCTGGATGAAGTGCAGCGCGAAGACCTTCTCGCCGAACAGGTCGAGGACACCGTCCACGCACACCTTGCCGGGCGTCGCGGACATCGACGGCCCGCGCACGGTCCGGGCGAGCCCGGAGACGTGGGAGTAGGCATCCCGGAAGATCTCGTAGGCGTCGGCCAGCGGGACGGCGAAGTAGTCCTGGGGGCCGGTGTCACGCTCCACGAACATGTAGTAGGGCACCAGGCCCATGCGCGTCTGGGTGCGCCACATGTCCTCCCAGACCCTCGGGTCGTCGTTGATGGTGCGGATCAGCGGGGCCTGCGTCCGGATGACCGCGCCCGTGTCGCGGATGCGGCGGCACGCCTCGGCGACCATCAGCGGCTCCAGCTCGCGCGGGTGCGAGAAGTGCGCCATGAACGCCAGGTTCTTGCCGGACTGGACGACCTGCTCGAAAAGCCGCAGCATCGAGTCGGCGTCCGGGTCGGTGACGAACTTCTGCGGCCAGTAGGCCAGCGACTTGGTGCCGATCCGGATCGACTCGAGCTGCTCCAGGTCGAGCAGCGGCTCGAGGTAGCGGCGCAGCACCGGCTCACCCATGATCATCGCGTCGCCGCCGGTGAACAGGACGCTGGTGACCTCGGGGTGCGCCAGCAGGTACTCGCGCAGCTGCGCCGGCTCGTCCCCGGCCATCTTCAGGTCCGGCTCGCCGACGAACTGCGCCCAGCGGAAGCAGTAGGTGCAGTACGCGTGACAGGTCTGCCCCTGCTTGGGGAAGTAGAGGACGGTCTCGTCGTACTTGTGCTGGAGACCCGGGATCTTGCCGTCCCCGAAGGTCGGGATGTTCAGCTCCATCTGCCCCGCCGGGTGCGGGTTGAGCTTCATCCGCACCGCGTGCGCGGCGGCCTCCACCTCCGCCTTGGGCGCCTCGCGGCGCAGCAGGTCGGCTAGGTGAGCGACGTCCGCCTCCGGCAGCATGTCCTCCTGCGGGAAGACCAGCCGGTAGATCGGGTCGTCCGGCGCGGCGGACCAGTCGATGAGCTCCTCGATGACGTAGGCGTTGGTACGGAACGGCAGGACGGTCGCCACCGCCCTCACCGCGAGCTGCTGGTCCGGCGAGAGTCCGGCACGGGCGGTCAGCTCGTCCAGATGCTTCGCCGTGAAGGCGCGGAACTTGCGACCGGTGGATCGCGTATCGGGCGCCGCGTCGTTCACCATCGTCACGTGTGGGTACTCCTTGGGATTCAGCGGGGATGCGGGTACCGCGCCCGGGCCGAGGTGCCCGGAGAGCCGTCCCCGCGGAGGGGGGTGTCACTTCGTCACGGACAGTCAGCGTTCAGGTCCGGTCAACTCCCATTGAAGCGCCGAAAACGCATACATGCCGAATAGATACCCCCCAATCGATACAAAGAAGCTGGTCAGCGCGAGCCGCCCGTGGTCGCCCCCGGCCGGCCCGTCCGGCTCGCACCAGGTACAACGACTACGGCGCGTAAAAGTGGCGAGCCGAACCGTTTGCCTATGCTGGTGTGGAGATACTCGCGGAGGGAACGCTCGAGGCGTGCGGGGCGTTCGACCCGATGCGGGCGACTCCGCAGAGCGCCCCGGAGCGATGGCCGCGACCGACGCTGAGGGGGGCCGGTGAAGGCGACCGGGCATGACGCGGGGCCGGAGGCGACGGCCGCCGGACGCCCCGGCCCGATACCCGCACGCCCTGACACGAGCCCCGGCACCACGAGCCCCGGCCCGAGTCCTGGCCCGACAGGGCCTGACGCGAATCCCGGCCCGGCGAGCACTGGCCCGGCGAGCACGGGCCCGCCGAGCACTGGCCCGGCGAGCACGGGCCCGCCGAGCACTGGCCCGGCAAGTACGGGCACGAGCCCCGGCGCGAGCTCGGCGCGAAGCGAGGCGACGCGGGGCGGGGGTGGGCGGGCCGCGGCCGAGGGAACCGGCGAGGAGCGGGCTCCGGCGCCG
>NZ_QURH01001050.1 GCF_003428695.1 Actinomadura logoneensis | reverse complement strand
GGCCGCGCGCGGCGGGCGGCGGCCTCGGCGATCGCGCCGGGCCGGGCGGCCCGGATCGCGACCAGCTCCGCGTGGCGTTCGGCGAACGTGCGGGTGTTCAAACCGTGCTCTCCTTGTCATGGGTTCCGTCGATCGCGTGGATCGCGTGGATCACGTCGGCGGCGTCGGCGGGGTCGGTGGCGTCCGTGGAGTCGGTCGCGGCGGTCGCGGCGAGCAGGCGTTCGACCTCGCCGGAGTCGGGCATCGCGTCCGCGCAGGCGAGCCGCGACGCGACGATCGCCCCGGCGGCGCCGGCGAAGCGGACGATCCGCTCGAGGTCCCAGCCGCGCAGCAGGCCGTGGCAGACGGCGCCGCCGAACGCGTCGCCGGCGCCGAGGCCGTTGACGACCTCGACCGGCGTCGGCGGGACCTCGACGAACCCGTCCGCCGACGCGGCGAGCGTGCCGCGCGGCCCCTGCTTGACGATCGCGACGGACACGCCCCGGTCCAGCAGCGCGCGGGCGGCGGCGCGCGGCTCGCGCTCGCCGACCGCGACCTCGCACTCGTCCAGGTTGCCGACCGCCACGGTGGTGTGCTCCAGGGCGCGGGCGACCAGGTCCCCGGCCTCCTCGGGGGACTCCCAGAACATCGGCCGCCAGTCCAGGTCCAGGACGGTCGTGCCCGGGTGGGCGGCGAGCGCGGCCAGCGTCGCCTCCCGGCTCGGCTCCTGGGACAGGCCGGTCACCGTCGCCCAGAAGATCCGGGCAGCGGCGATGGCGTCCAAGTCGAGCTCGTTTGGACGGATCTCCAGGTCGGGCGCCTTGGGGTGCCGGTAGAAATAGAGCGGGAAGTCGTCGGGCGGGAACACCTCGCAGAACGCCAGCGGCGTCGGCAGGCCGGGGACGGCGGTGACGAACCGGTCGTCCACCCCGTACTCGGCGAGCTTGCGGTGGACGAACCGGCCGAACGGGTCCGCGCCGGTCCGGGTGACCACCGCGGCGCGGTCGCCGTGCCGGGCCGCCGCGACCGCGACGTTGGTCGGGCTGCCGCCGAGGTACTTGCCGAACGACTCGACGTCCTCCAGCCGGACGCCCGACTGGAGCGGGTAGAGGTCCACGCTCACCCGCCCCATCGTGATGAGGTCGAAGGTCACGGCGTCCTCCCGAGGAAGGCCAGGCTCGTGCTCACGTCGCGGCGCGGCCCCGCGTCCGGTGCGGGCTCGGACTCCAGGATGGTGTCCTGTTCGAGGACGTACCAGCCCCCGTAGCCGGCGCCTTCGAGCGAGGCGACGATGCCCGCGATGTCGATGTCGCCCTGGCCGAGCGGACGGTAGATCCCGGCGCGGACCGCGTCCGTGTAGGTCGCGCGTCCGGCCTGGACGCCCTCGGCCAGCGCGGCGTCCACGTCCTTGAGGTGCACGTGGGAGATCCGCGCGGCGGCCGAACGGGCCAGCTCCAGCGGGTCGGTGCCGCCGATCAGCAGGTGCCCGGTGTCCAGGCAGAGCGGGACGTCCGATCCCGCCAGCACCCGGTCGACCTCCTCGCGCCGCTCGACGACCGTGCCGACGTGCGGATGGAGGGCCGCCCGGTGGCCGCGCTCGGCGGCGAGGGCCGCGGCGCGGTCGAGGTTGCGGAACAGGGCCGCCCAGTTCCCGGCGTCCAGGACGGGCCGCTCGTCATAGCCGTCCAGTCCGGTGACGGCGGCCAGCACGACCGTGGCGCCCGGATCGCCGAACGCGTCGAGCGCGCGCGCCAGCTCCGGCACCGGGTCGCGGTCCGGGTCGTGCAGGACGAGCGGGACGAACCCGCCGACGGGCGCCAGCCCGTGAAAGGCCAGCAGCGCGGACCGGTCGCGCGGATCGGCGGGCAGGAAGCCGTCCGGGCCGAACTCGGTCGCGCCGATCCCGAGGGCGCGCATCTCGGCCAGCACCCGTCCGGGCTCCATCTGGTGGCCCCAGCCGGGGACCTCGCAGACGCCCCAGGAGATGGGGGCGGCGGCGATCCGTCCGGCGGCGACCGGCCCTGCGGTGCCCTGTCCGGCGGCGCCCAGCTCGGCCGTGGTCTCGTTGCTCACCTGCGTACCTCCTCGATCGCGACGGTGCGCCTCTCGCGGCGGGAGATCCCGCATGCCTCGGCCACGTAGAGCGCTTCCAGACTCTCCTCGGGCGGGCACGGGCTCGCGGTGCCGCCCGCGACCATGCCGACGAAGGCGCGCAGCTCGGCCGCGTACGCCTCGGCGAACCGCTCCAGGAACCCGGCGTGCGGCGGGCCCGCGGGCCGGTAGCCGTCGCCGGCCGGGGACAGCGGGGTCCGGTCGTCCAGCCCGGCGACGACTCCGGCGCGCGAGCCGAGCACCTCCAGCCGCACGTCGTAGCCGGCGGCGTTGTACCGGGACGCGGAGACGACGGCGACCGCGCCGTCGTCGAGCGTGAGCAGCGCCGAGCCGGTGTCCACGTCGCCGGACGCGGCGAACGCCCCCGGCCCGTGGTTGGCGCCGGTCGCGGCCACCTCGGTGACGTCGCGTCCGGTGACGAACCGGACGGCGTCGAAGTCGTGGACCGAGCAGTCCCGGAAGAGGCCGCCGGAGGTCGGGATGTACTCGTCCGGCGGCGGGACGCGGTCGAGGGTCAGCGAGCGCACCGTGTGGACCCAGCCGAGGCGCCCGGAGGCCACCGCGTCGCGCGCGGCGACGTGGCCCGGGTCGAAGCGCCGCTGGAAGCCGACCTGCACCGGCACGTCGGACCCGCGCAGCGCGGCGAGGGTCCGGATCGTTCCGTCCAGGTCCGCGGCGAGCGGCTTCTCGACGAAGACCGGGAGCCCCGCCTCGACCGCCCTGATCACCAGTTCGGCGTGCGTGGACGTCGGCGTGGCGACGACCACGGCGTCCAGGCCGGCCGAGAACAGCCCGTCCACCCCGTCCGCGGCCTCGGCGCCGAGCTTGGCGGCGACCTCCCGGGCGCGCCCGGCGTCCGCGTCGGCGACGACGACCTCGTCGACCAGGCCGCCCAGCGTCTCCGCGTGCGCCGCTCCGATCCGTCCCGCCCCGGCCAGTCCGACCCTCATGTGACCGCGCCTTCCGTCCGCCGCATACGCGCCCTCCCCATGCCGTCGCCGGCGTCCGCGCCGACGTGACCGAGTCTCATGGAACGCTCCAAGGACTGTCAATAGTTTGTCGTGACATAAGGACGTTAAGTCAAAAGCGGTCGGTCCGCCATCCTTGTCGGACGCGAGGACCCACCGTGGCGCTCGACCGGGGGCGGCGCGGCCCCGCACTCCCCTGCTCACCATGACCCGGACGGCCTTCGCCGACAAGGGGACGCCGTGGAGTACGGCACCCACCTGTACCGGGCCGGCCACACGCGTTCTCGCACACGCTCGGGACAGACGGCCGGCGGCCAGGAATCCGCGGCGAGGGGTCACCGCAGCGGTCGCCGACCCGGGCGTCTCCCCGGGCCGGCGACCGCCGCGTCAGGTCAGCCGGTCAGCTGCGCCGCGCTGCTCGCGGTGCCGCCCTTCCGGGACTCGAAGGCCACGGTCAGCCAGCCGCTCGCGCCCGGCACCGTCACGCTCCGGGCGCCCGCCCGGCCGATGTCGACCTTCCTGGTCCCGAGCACCTTGCCGTCCCACACGTGGACGTACGCCGTGCCCGGTCCGGTCGCCAGCAGCTCGAAGGTGACCGAGCCGCCCGAGACCTTCGGCCGGCCCACGATCCGCGCGGTGTCGGACGCGGGCGCGGCGGACGTCGCCGCCAGCGGGACGCCCGTGCGCACCGCCTGGAGGATCGACTCCGGCGAGTTCACCGACGTGGCCGCGTCGGTCGGCATGACCGGCGGAGGCGGCGTGGTCGGCAGCCCCGACGGCGGGGTGTAGCCCGGCAGGGACGTGACGGCCCACCGGTACGGGTCGCCCTGCACGCCGCCCCAGGTGGACCAGCCGATACGGGTCTGACCGGTCTTGTCCTGCGTGTCGGAGTCGTAGACGAAGATGTTCAGGCCCATCCGCGCCGGGTCCACGGCGGTCGGCAGGTCCTTGAACGGGATCTTCGCCTCGATCGTGTAGCCGTCGTACGGCTCGTTCACGACCGACGCGACCTGCATGCCGGGAGCGGTCTCCGCGCCCGGGCCCTGGTGGGCGTCGGCGTCCCGCTCGAAGCAGGGCTTGCCGTCCGACATCCGCGGGAAGATGCCGGTCTTGAACGTGGTGGAGGTGTTCTCGGAGTCACCGCGCGGGTCGATCGCGATCTCGACCGAGTCCGACCGCCAGTGGCGCTTGCAGTCGTCCGCGCCGAGGACCGTGCCCTGCTTGTCGTCGCGCACCTTGACCAGCACGTTCAGCGCGTCGTCGGTCCAGGAGACCTTGCCGGTCGCCGAGCAGTCGGCGGCCGAGTCGCAGGCCGTCCCCTCCCACATGCGGGACAGGTCGATCTCCTGGCCCGGGTACTCGCCGGCCGACTCCTTGCCGTCGATCGCCGGAGCGGTCGTCGCCTTGGAGAGCTGCGCGGTCGGGACGAGTTCGAGCCCGCCCTTCTGCACGTCGGCCGCGCCGGACGAGGGGGTGGTGGTGACGGTGAGGTCGTAGTCGCCGCCGGAGCCGCCCTGGTTGGAGGTCGGCAGGGAGGCGTCGGTGTTGGTGACGGTGAACGTCGCCGCGCCCTTGGCACCGGCCGCGAGCGTGAACGGCTTGGACTCCGCGTCCGCGGAGAAGCCCTTCGGCAGGTCCAGCCGCACCGTGCCCGACTGCGCGGACGAGGTGGTGTTGGCCAGGTCGATCCGCACCTGGCGCGACGTGCCGGACGCGAGCGTGAGCACGCGCTTCATCCGGCCGGTGAGCGCGGGCACGCCGTTCCTGGCGGCCCAGGCGTCGAAGTCCGCGACGCGCGGCAGCGGCTCCTGCAGCCCGGTGACGGCCGGCCGGACCTCGACCATCGAGGAGGTCTGCCCCGAGGCCGCGCCCGCGGTGAGCGTCGCGGCGATCCGCACGCGGCCGGTCCTGGCGTCCGCCGGGGGCGTCACGGTGAACGCGGTGGTGCGTTCACCGTCCGAGAGCGTGCCGAGCGAACCCGAACCTGTCACGTTCCAACCCGGCGGCACCGTGAGCGCCGCCTTGGCGCCGTCCAGGGCGCGCGGGGACGAGGCGTGCGCGGTCACCGTGAAAGCGCGTCCGGGCGTCACCCCGAAGTCGCTGGTCAGGTAGAACCGGCTGCCGAGCGGAAGCCCGCCCTTGACGGGTTGAACCGCGCCCTCGAGCATCGCCGCCGGGTCGGTGTTGCCCAGCGTGAACGGCACACGGGAATGGATCTGCGTGAAGTAGTCGCAACCGATCTTGGCCGGGTCCGCCGGCGCGTCGGGGAAACCGCCCCAGCCCTGGCTCACGTAGGTCCGCTGCGCCTCGCGCTCGACCTGCGCCCAGGTCTTGCCGCCGTTGCGTGCGGAGGCACGGCCTCCCCACACGCCGTACGACAGCGTGGCCGGACTGGTCGTGGTCAGGTCGGCCGCGCAGGACGGGCCGGCGGGGCCGGACGCTCCGCCCGTGCCGAACAGCCGTCCGGGCGACCAGGTCCGCAGCTTCTCCTCGCTGAGCTGCGAGGGGAACGCCTTCGGGTCGGCCGCGGCGAAGTACGCCTCGGTCGCCAGGCGCGCGGCCTGCTGGTGGTTGCCGTGCTGCCCGGGCAGCGGCGCGGGCTCCATGGTCACGATGACCTTGGGCCGCGTCTGGCGCACCAGCCGCACGACCTTCGCCAGGGTCGCGTCGTGCCCCCAGGTGTCGTCGGTGAGCGGCGCGCTCACCGTGTAGAAGAAGTCGACCTTGTCGAGATAGTGGATGTCGGTGACGCCGGCCTTGCCGACCGCGCGGCGCTCCTCGCTCTCACGGAGCAGGCCGAGCGGCGGTCCTTCCTCGTTGCCTGCGGCGTTGCCGCCGCCCTCACCGCGGGTGACGGTGAGGACGCCGGTCCGCGCCTTGTCGAACTCGTTCCATTGGCCGAGGGTCGACAGCGTGCCGGCCTCGTCGTCGGGGTGGGCCCCGACGAACAGCACGTCCAGTCGCCCCTGGTCGGGCCGTTCCGGTGCGGCCTGGGCGGGCGCGCCGACCAGCGAGACCGCCGACGCGGCCAGGGCCGCGGACAGGACTGCGGGCAGGGTGAGTCTTCGCACAGCAGCTCTCCTCTTCGTTCCCTACTCCTTGATGGCCCCCGAGAGCATTCCTGCGATGAACTGTCGTTGCAGGAAGACATAGACGACGATGACGGGCGCCGCGATGATCAGCGCGCCCGCCATCAGCAGCGGGTAGTCGGTTTTGTGGGCGCCCTGGAAGAAGGACAGCCCGAGGGGCGCGGTGCGCAGCCCCTCGTCCGAGTTGACGATCACCAGCGGGAGCAGGAACTCGTTCCAGGTCCACATGCTGGTCAGCAGCACCATGGTGAGGATCGCCGGCTTGCCGACCGGGACCAGCACCCGCCAGAGCGTGGTCCAGCTGGACGCGCCGTCGATCCGGGCGGCCTCCAGCAGCGACGGCGGGACGCTGCGGAAGAAGGCGCGCATCCAGAACGTGCCGAACGCGACCGACATCGCCACCTGCGGCAGGATCAGCCCCGCGTAGCTGTTGTCCAGGCCGACCGACCGCAGGTCGAAGTACAGCGGCACCACGATGGTCTCGGTGGGGATGGTCAGCCCGGCCAGGAACAGCAGGAACAGCACCGAGGCGCCGCGGAACCGCATGGCGCCCAGCGCGTACCCCGCCATGATCGACAGGACCCCGGAGACGACCACCGTGACCGACGTGACGATCACGCTGTTGCGCAGGTAGGTGGCGAAGTGCCCGTCGTGCCACGCCGTGGCGAAGTTCCCGAACTCCACGTCCGGCAGTTGGAGGGCCTTCACCACCACACCGGCCATCGGGAACAGCGCGATGACGGCGAACAGCGTCAGGATCGCGTGGTTGAGGAACAGCTCCCGCCGCGAGGTCATGCGCCCTTCCCTTCCACCAGGCGGCCGATGGCGGCGGTGGCGGCGAACAGCAGCACCGCCATGGTGATGCCGATCGCGCAGCCGAGGCCGACCTCGCCGGTGTTGAACGTGCGGTTGTAGACCTCGTACGCGGGCACCTTGGTGGCGTTGCCCGGGCCTCCGCCGGTGGCCATGTAGATGAGGTCGAAGTTGCGGAGGGACATGGTCGTGGTCAGCGTCAGCGCCACCGCCAGCTCGCGCCGCAGGCCCGGCAGCGTGACCGCGAAGAACTCGCGGACCGGCCCGGCCCCGTCGATGCGCGCGGCCTCGTACAGCTCCCGCGGGATCCGCTGGACGCCCGCCATGAACAGCACGAACGCCAGACCGATCTCGACCCAGGTGCCGACCAGTCCCACCGCCGGCAGCGCGAAGGTGAAGTCCCCCAGCCAGCCGTGCCGCCAGTCGGGCAGCCCGGCGTCGTGCAGCCGGCCGAGGACGGTGTTGACCGGGCCGTCGGCGGAGTAGACCCACTGCCAGGCCACGGCCACCGCGACCATCGCGATGACCTGCGGCAGGAACAGCACCGTGCGGAAGAACGTCATGCCGCGGATCTTCGTCCGCGACATCGCGGCCACCAGGACGAACGCGATGCAGCACGGCAGGATCGAGTAGAAGACCACCAGGACCAGCAGGTGCCCGAACGAGCCGCGCAGCGCCGGATCGGTCCAGGTGGTGGTGTAGTTGGAGAATCCGGCCCAGGTCGCGCTGCCGAGCCCGTCCCAGTCGTAGAACGAGAACTGCACGCCGCGCACCAGCGGCCAGAGCAGGAACGCCCCGTACACCAGCAGCGCCGGCAGGATGTACAGCCAGCCGATGTTGCGGGCCTCGCCTGGGGCGCGGCCCTTCACCCGGCCTCCCGCGCTGCGTTCGGCGCGCCGTTCCGCGCGGCGTTCGGCACGGGTGCCGGGCGGCTTCTCCCCGGTTCTGCGGGACTTCTGCCGCGCGACGGTGGTCATGGGCGGACTCCTTGGCTCTGCCGATCGATATGGCCGATCGATGTGGCTCTGCCGATCGATCCTGGTCTCGCCGCCGGGGCGCCGGGACGGCCGCTTCCGGCGCTGGGCGCGCTGTCGGCGCTCCCGGCGTTCGGCCGTGCTCCGGCGCTTCGAGCGCTTCCGGCGTTCCGGCCGTTCACGGCGGTCCCGGCGGCGAGGCCGGCCGTTACTTCTTCTTCTGGAAGGCGGCGGCGTCGTCCTGCGCCGCCTTCATGACGTCCTGGGCGGACTTCTTGCCGGCGACCAGCTCCTGGAGCGGACCGCCGAACGCGTCGGTGAAGGTGGGGGTGGTGTAGTCGTTGTAGGGGGTCGTGCCGTCGTTCTTGCTCAGCTCGGCCCAGGCCGCCGACACGTCCTTCATCAGCGGCAGCGACGGCTGCTTGGTCGGCGCGGCGAGCACGGGCAGGTTCCCGGTCTCGACGGAGACGTCCATGGCCTCGGGCGAGGTGATGAAGTTGATGTAGGCCGCCGCCACGTCCGAGTGCTTGGACTTGGCGGTGATCGACCACGGCAGGCTCTCGCCGCCCAGGGTCGAGACGGGCTGACCCGCCTGGGCGGCCGGCGGCAGGACGAAGCCGACCTTGTCCTTCATGCGGTCGGCCAGGTCGGGCGCCCACCAGGTGCCGCCGAACATGAACACGCCCTCGCCCTTGGCGAAGTCGGCGGGGGTGTCGTCCCACTTGCGGGAGTTGGGGTCCTTGGTGAGGTAGCCCTGGCGGGACCAGTCGGCGAGTTTCTGCGCGGCCTGCACGTTCGGGCCGTCCGTCCAGGAACCGCCGCTGCCGAAGACGAGCTTGCGGACCGACTCCTTGTCGGCCAGGCCGTCCTGGAGGATGCCGTAGAGCTGCATCGCGGGCAGCTTCTCCAGGTTGTTGAACGCGATCGGGACCTCGCCCTTGCTCTTGGCGGTGGCGAGGGCCTGGTCGAACTCCGCCCACGTCCTGGGCGGCTGGACGCCGAGCTTGGCCAGCTTCTCCTTGTTGTAGTACATCCCGACGATCTCACCGTTCAGCGAGACGCCGTAGAGGTTGCCCGAGCCGATGAGCTTGCCGTCCGGGGTGACGCTGTTCAGGTCCATCAGGCCCTTCGGGTAGCGCTTCTTCCACCCGTAGACCTGGTCGTAGGAGTCCAGCGGGAGCAGCATCCCCGCCTTCACGTACTGGGCCATGTTCGCGTAGCCCTGGTTGGCCTCGACGACGTCCGGCGGGTTGCTGCCCGACAGCGCCAGCCGCAGCGTCTTCTGCAGGTCGTTGAACGACCGCGACACGCGGTTGATCTTGACGTTCGGGTACTTGGCCATGAACCGCTTGTTGAGCGTCTCGATCTGCTGCCGCTGCCCGCCCTGGACCTCCTGGTCCCAGACGGTGAGGGTGACGTCGCCGGCCTTGGCCACGTCGGTGCTGACGGCGCTCGGCGCCTTGTTCGCGGGCTTGTCGTTGGACGTGCCGGGAGCGCACGCGGCGGCGAGCGTCATCGCGAGGGCCGCGGCCGTCGCGACCGCCCCCCGCGTCAATCGTGTCGGCATTTCAGCGGCTCCTTCCTGTGCTGGTCGTTCTCTTCTGTGGTGCTGTTCTGTGGTGCTGTGTGTGCGGTGGTGCTGACTGTGCTGCGCTGATTGTGGCGCTTTGCCAGTTATGGTGCGTTGCGGGGGGGCGGGGGCGGGGTCGTGAGCGGGGATCAGGACGGCTGCGCGGGCTCCGCCCGGAGGGTGGGCTCGGCCCGGACGACGGTGTCGGACGCCATCTCGGGGAGGAAGTCCACGACGAAGGCGTACGGCTCGAGCGCGGTCTCGGGTATCTCCCCCGACTCGCCGAAGGCGGCGATCTCCCCCCAGCAGGGCGCGCCCAGCGACCCGCTGCGGTGCCGGACCGACAGGCCCGCGCAGAGGTTGGCGAACTTCAGCCGCTCGGGAAGGGGGAGGTCCGCCAGCGTCCCGAACACGAACCCGGCCCCGAAGACGTCGCCCGCGCCGGTGGCGTCCAGCGCCTCGACCGGCAGCGCCGTGGTCTCGGCGACCTCGCCCGTCCGGGAGTCGATCGCGATCGCGCCGTCCCCGCCGCGCTTCACCACGACCACCGGCACCCGTGCGGACAGCACGCGGGCGGCCTCCTCGGGCGTGCTCGTGCGCGTGTAGGCCATCGCCTCGACGGCGTTCGGCATGAACACGTCCACGTCCCGCAGCCGGTCGATCACCTCGCTCGACCAGGTCCCGGTCGCGTCCCAGCCGAGGTCGGCGAAGACCAGCGCGCCCGCGCGCCGCATCTCCTTCGCCCAGTCGGGGACGGGGCCGTCGATGTCGATGAAGCAGGCCCGCGCGTTCGGCGGGGCCTCGCCCGCGAAGCCCGCGGCGCCCTCGGGGACGGGCTTCTCGTAGGTGACCATGCTGCGATCGGAGTGGTAGGCCATCGACACCGTGACGGGCGTCGGCCATCCGGGCACCCGCCGCGACCAGGCGAGGTCGACGCCCTCCTGCTCGGAGAGCGTGCGCCACAGGTAGTTGCCGAACAGGTCGTCGCCGAACGGCGCGGCGAGGCCGACGCGCAGGCCGAGCCTGCTCATCGCCACCGCGATGTTGGCGATGCCGCCGGGCGCCGAGCCGAGCCCCTCGGTGTACAGCTCGGTGCCGGGCGGCGGCAGCCCGGGCAGCCCGGTGAAGATCATGTCCATGAAGACCTGGCCGCTCAGGAAGACGTCCAGGCCGGGCGCCTCCCCGGCGTCACGCCCGCCGTCCGCGCGGCGGAGCAGCGCGCCGCCGAGGTCGCGCTCGGCGCAGGGGTCCGCGAGCGACGGCTCGGGCGGACGGCCGGCGACCGCCTGCCCGGGGGTCTCCCCGGCGGACTCCGCCCGCATGGCCCCGTTCAGGATGTCTGCTGTCATGATGCCTCCTCTCGTGGGGGTCAGGTTGATGACAAGTTGACCGAATGTCAGGACAATGGCGGATCGTTGGCGGTTCCGGGGCGGCCCGGTCCCGGATGGTCAGAGGACGGCGGTCAGCAGCGACACGGCGGACTCCTGCCGGGAGATGTCCGCGCGGTCGAACGGTCCGGACCAGCTCAGTCCGTACCGGTCGTGCCCGTCGCTCCCGTGGGCGTACAGCGATGCCGCCTGCCGGCGCAGGTAGCCGCGGTAGGGACGACCGGGCAGCACCCGGTCGAGTTCGGCGAGGTTGCGGACGAAGATGCCCTTGAACGCCGCCTGGTCGGCGTTGCAGCTCCCGGCCGCCTCGCACGGCTCGGTGAGGATGCCGTCCGGAGACAGCCGCGGGCTGTTCACGACGGCGTCGGCGATGCGGCGCGCCTCGACCAGCAGGGACCGGTCGTGCGTCGCCTTGTAGAGCTCGCTGAGCCCGCCGAGGACGACGCCCTGGTTGTAGGTCCAGGTCGTCCCGCCGTTGTTGGCGCACCCGCCGGACTGCGTGGTCAGGCCGTCGTTGACGAGGTTCGCGTCGTTGATCATTCCGCTGCGCCGGAACCACGTCCACGCCTCGCGGGCGCGCGTGAGGTAAACGCGGTCTCCGGGGATGCGGTTGTGGAGGGATGCGAGCAGCGAGAAGTACAGCTCCACGCTGATCGCGTTCTTGTAGCTCCTGCCGGGGATGTCCCACCAGACGCCGCCGCCGCAGGTGTCGTCCCAGTACCGGCGGATGTAGTCGGCGTCGAGTTCGGCGATGCCGAGGTAGCGGCGGTCGCGGGTGAGGTCGTACATCCGGACCATGGCGAGGGCCCACCAGCCGGTGTCGTCGGTGGAGTCGGCGCGGAACTCGCCGCCGCCCTCCGGCCACCAGGGCAGGGGCGCGCGCTGCCGGGCGACGGTGTTCTCCGCCGCGGCCATGAGACGGCGGTCGCCGGTCCTGTCCATGTAGTCGAGCAGGGCCTGGAGGGCGTTGCCGGACTGCCACCACGGGGCCTCGGGGTCCCAGCGGCCCGACTCCCGGTCGTAGAAGCGCATCATCGCGTCCACGGCCGCGCCCGCCCGCGCCCGGTCCGCGCGCCGGGAGTCGCGGCGCGCGGAGGCGTGGGCCGGGGCGGTTCCGGCGAGCAGCGCCATCACGAGCCCCGCGGCCAGCACGCCGAGCATCCGGGGCCCACCGAGGGTCCGGGCCCTGCCGAGCGCCCGGGACCTGCCGAGCGCCCGGGACCTGCCGAGAGCTCGGGGCCTGCCGAGCAGCCGCGGCCTACATCGTCCGGTCACGTGGTCGGCTCCTTCGCGAAGACCGCGGCCACCTCGGGGATGCGGTCGATGTAGCCGTCCAGCAGCCGGCGTCCCACGGCGGCCGAGTCGACGAGGGGGTGCAGCGCGAACGCCTTGGCGGCGTCGGCGCGCGAGCCGTTCCGCGCGGCGCTGATGATCAGCCGCTCGACGGCCTTGACCTGCTGCATGAGCCCGGTCTGGTGCAGGTCGGGCTGGGCGAGCGACAGCGGGTGGACGCCGTTCGCGTCGACCATGACCGGCACCTCGACGACCGCGTCGCCGGGCAGCGCCGCGACGGTCGACCCGTTGCCGACGTTGAGGATCATCTGGGCGCGCTCGTTGCGGCTGATCGCGTTCATCACGCTCAGCGCGACCCCGGCGTAGCCCTGGTCGACCGGGTCGACGCCGGAGTGGTCCTCCAGCTCGTCGCCGGCGCTCGCGCCCTTCACCTCGGCCATGTAGCTGGCGCTGCGCGAGGCCACGGTCTCGCGCCACATCTCCAGGGCGGCGCCGCCGGACGCGCCGGCGATCCGCTCGTAGAACGCGGCCTGCTGCCTGGCCAGGTACTCGCCGCGCGTCTGCGGCGCGTCCAGGGTGGCGCGCACCGCCTCCCGGTTGAAGTAGTAGTAGTACAGGTACTCGTTCGGGATGGCGCCGAGGTCGCGCAGCCACTCCGTCCCGAAGACCACACCCTCCTCCAGCGACCCGAGCACCGCGTCGTCGGCGAGCAGGGCGGGCATGATGTCGACGCCGTCGTGCAGGATCCGGCGCATCCAGCCGAGGTGGTTCAGTCCCACGTAGTCGAGCTGGAGCCGGCCGGGGTCGAGGCCGAGCGCCGCGGCGACGCGCGTGCCGAGACCGGACGGGGTGTCGCAGATCCCCATCACCCGGTCGCCGAGCACGTCCCGCATCGCCTCGGTGATCATCCCCGCGGGGTTGGTGAAGTTGATGACGTAGGCGTCCGGCGCCAGCGCCTTCACCCGCCGCGCGATGTCGAGCATCACCGGGATCGTGCGCAGCCCGTAGGCCAGGCCGCCGGGGCCGGTGGTCTCCTGGCCGAGCACGTCCAGGTCGAGCGCGACCCGCTCGTCGCAGACCCGCCCGGCGAGCCCGCCGACCCGGATCGCGGCGAAGACGAAGTCCGCGCCCTCCAGGGCCTGGTCGAGCCCGGTGCTGGTGTGCACCTTAGGCGCGTCCGGCGCGCCTTCGGCGAGCGTCGCGAGCACGGCCGCCATGCCCTCCAGGCGTCCGGCGTCGGAGTCCTGGAGCCAGACCTCGTCGATGCGCGGTTCGCCCTGGTCGCGCAGCAGCGCCTGGTACACGTACGGCACCCGGAACCCACCGCCGCCGAGAATGGCCAGCTTCATGCGATGATCACCTTTCCACCCGCCTGGCGGCAGAGCTCGAGAGTCTGGGGATCGGCACCGGCGGTCGTGACGAGCGTGTCGAGCTGGTCGAGGGAGCACACGCGCAGCGAACCGGTGCCGGGGAACTTGCTCTCGGACGCCACCAGGACGACCCGGTCGGCGGCCTCGATCATCGCCCGCTTGATCTGGGTCTCCACCTCCATGTCGTCCACGACGTGGCCGTTGGAGCGCACCCCGGTGCAGCTGAGGAAGACCAGGTCGGCGCTGACCTGGCGGAGCGCGGACTCGGCGAGCGACCCGACGAGCGAGAGGTAGTTGCGCCGGACGACGCCGCCCACCAGCACCAGCCGGACGGCGGGGTCGTCGCGCAGCTCGTCGAACACCGCCAGGTTGGCGGTGATGACGGTGACCGGCCGGCCGCGCAGGTGCCGGGCGATGAGCCGGGTGCTGGTGCCGATGTCGAGCACGACGACCATGTCGTCCTCGACGAGCTCGGCGGCACGGCGGGCCACCGCCTCCTTGCCCTCGCTGTCGCGCTCGGCCGAGGCGGCGAAGGAGATCTCCAGCGCCGCCTGCTGCGGCGAGGGCGCGGCCCCGCCGTAGGTCCGCACGAGCTCGCCGTTGCGGTCCAGCACGTCGAGATCACGGCGGATCGTCGACTCGCTCACCTTGAGGCTCTCGGCCAGCTCCCGGACCGACGCCGCCCCCTTCGTGCGGACCGACGAAACGATCTGCGCACGGCGCTTGCTCGATGTCACGCAGGTGAACGTAACACCGCTGCGTGATGTCAGTCACCACCTGGGAAGAAGTTGCTCAAAACCCGGTCATCGACCCTTCTGACGTGCGAAGACTCTGTCAAAACCGCACTGGAGTCAGGCGCCCGCGTCAACTTTGGGAACGTTCCAGGACACCCGCTGGTCACGCTGCCGCAAGAGATCGTCCGGCAAGGCCGCCCGCCCGGATGCCCCTGTCAGCAAAGATCGTCAGAACGCGCCCGAACCCCACCCGAAGTCAAGGCCCGCGAGGCGGCGTCAGTTGCCGACTCACCTTGAGAAAAGCCGCTCGAACACGCGCAACGAGCCCCGGATGTCCCCGTCCCGCATGCGTCCGTGCACGGTTCGCGCGCGCATCCCTGCATGGTGTCTGCCCGTGTCCCTCTACGACGCTTGCGTGCGCGCCTGCACGACTTCTGGCACACGGGCACCCGACGGGTGGGCGGCGCAGGGAATGGCAGGGCCGGGCTCGGAGATCCGCGACCGGACGGCCCGCAGATCGCATCCGCGGTCGCGCGGGTCTGGGGGCGGTGATGTGTGTAGGGCGGGCGGGACTCGAACCCGCGACCCAGGGATTATGAGTCCCCTGCTCTGACCGGCTGAGCTACCGCCCCCGGAGCGCCCCTTGACGGTGGTGGTCCTGGGGGCGTGCCGGGGTCAGCTTAGCGGGGGAAGGCGCGGGGCGGCCACTGTAGTCCTCTCGGGGGGTGCCGGATCATCCCTGCTACCGAGTGACGTGCCCGGTGAGCGGTCGGTAGGGTCCGGGCTATGTCCAAGGTTGTTCGGCGGTTCGTGGTCGTGGTGCTCGCCCTGCTCGTGGTCGGGGGATGCAAGGGGGGCGGCTCCAAGGAGGAGACCGCGCACTTCGACGCCGGGCAGGTGGTGAGGCAGGCGTCCGAGGCCATGGGGAAGGTGAGCAGCGTCGGGGTGACGCTGCGGACGCAGGGCGACTCGGGCCTGCTGGTGCGCGGCGGCGACCTGAGGCTGCTGCGGAACGGGGACGGCGAGGGCACCGTCCAGGTGTCGCAGTCCGGCGCCGTGGGTGAGATGAAGCTGGTCGCGCTCGGCGACGCGGTGTACATCAAGGGGATGACCGGCAAGGACTGGCGGAAGGTGCCGAAGGTCCTCGCCGGGACGGTGTACGACACCTCGGCCGTCCTCGACCCGGACCGGGGCGTCGCCAAGATGCTCGCCTCGCTCAAGGACCCGAAGGCGCAGGCCGAGGAGAACGTGGCCGGCAAGGACTGCTACCGGGTCGGCGGGACGCTGCCCCAGGCGTCCATCGGCAAGATCGTGCCCGGGATCGACGGCGACGTGGCCGGGCAGCTGTGGATCGACAAGGCGTCGCACCGGCTCGTCCGGGTGAAGGGGAACCTCGCCAAGGGCGCGGCGGCGACCATCGACTTCACCGAGTACGACCGGCCCTACAAGATCAGCGCACCGCAGTGACCGTGACGGCAGAGGCCCCGGCGCGCCCGGACGCGCGGCGGCGGCGCACCGCGATCGGCGTGGGCGCGGCGGTGGTGCTGCTGGCCTCGCTCGACGCCTACGTCATCTCGACCGTCCTGGTCCCGATCGTGACCGACCTGCGCGTGCCGGTGAACCGGCTGGAGCGGGTCACGCCGGTGATCACCGGGTTCCTGCTCGGCTACGTCGCGGCGATGCCGCTGCTCGGCCAGGTCTCGGACCGGTTCGGGCGGCGGGCCGTCCTGCAGGGGTGCCTGCTGCTGTTCGCGCTCGGGTCGCTGGTCACGGCGGTCGCCGGGGAGTGGCCCGCGCATCTGGAGGGCTCGGAGGCGGTCTGGGCGCTGACGGCCGGACGCGTCGTGCAGGGCGTCGCGGGCGGCGCGCTGCTGCCGGTGACGATGGCCCTCGCCGGCGACCTGTGGCCGGAGCGGAACCGGTCGGTCGTGCTCGGCGCGGTCGGCGCGGCGCAGGAGCTCGGCAGCGTGCTCGGCCCGCTGTACGGCGTCGGGATCGCGGCGGCTCTGGGCTGGCGGGCGATCTTCTGGATCAACGTGCCGCTGACCGCGGTCGCGATGGTCGCGGTCCACCTCTCGGTCCCCGGCGGACGGCCGCGGGAGCGGGCGCGGGGCGTGGACGCGGTCGGCGGGGCCCTGCTGGCGCTCGGGCTCGGGCTGCTGGTCGTGGGGCTGTACAACCCCGATCCGCAGCGGTCGGCGCTGCCGCCGTGGGGATGGGCGCTGCTCCCGGCGGGCGTGGCGGCGCTGGTCGCGTTCGTCCTGTGGGAGGTCCGGGCGCGCACGCGCCTGTTCGACCTGTCCGGGGTGCGGCGCGGGCCGCTGCTGGCGACGCTCGGCGTGAGCCTGCTGTCCGGGGCGGCGCTGATGGTGACGCTCGTGGACGTCGTGCTGATGGCGCGCACGCTCCTCGGCAAGGACGACGTGGGCGGCGCGCTGCTGCTGACGCGGTTCCTGGTGGCGCTGCCGGTCGCGGCGGTGCTCGGCGGGTGGCTGGCGCACCGGTTCGGCGAGCGGTGGCCGGCGGTCGCCGGGATGCTGCTCTCGGCGGCCGGGTTCGCGCTGGTCGCGACCTGGCCGATGGACGTCGCGGACGCGTCGTACGGCCCCCTCCCCCGCGTGGACGCCGACCTGGTCGTGACCGGGCTCGGCCTCGGCCTGGTGATCGCGCCGGTGTCGTCGGCGGCGCTGCGGTTCGTCCCGGCCGCGCGGCACGGCGTGGCGTCGGCGGCGGTGGTCGTGGCGCGGATGATGGGGATGCTGCTCGGGATCGCCGCGCTGTCGGGGTGGGGCTTCTACCGGTTCGGGGCGCTGACCGCGCACCTGGAGATGCCGCTGCCGTTCGACGAGGGCTTCAGCAGGAAGTTCGCGGCGTACAAGGCCGCCCTGAAGGCCGCGCTGCACACCGAGTACACGGAGATCTTCTGGATCACGGCGGGGCTGTGCGCGCTCGGCGCGCTCCTCGCGCTCCTCATCCGCCCGGCGCGCGCCTCCGCCGCCGCCTCGGATTCCGCCACGGACAGCGACTTCTCCTCCGAGTGAACTGAGTCACACTTCCGTGCGTCCCAACGGGTGGTCGCGTGGCGCGATACCGCCGCCGTCGGACGCCGGCAACGCCACCGTCATCCGTCGGAAACGTCACGGCCACCGGGGCCGATCTCTTGACACGGTGATCGTCGCGGGGCAGCCTGACGCCAGGCCGCCCGAGTGACCGCTTGGTCACCAGCGACCGCGTCCGCGCACCGTGGGGAGACGTGATGGACCTTCTCGTGGAGTCCCGGCCCGGCACGACCGTCCGGTCCCGGCTGACCGCGCGCGGGCTGCGGCTGACGGTCGGTCCGCTGCTGTCGGTGTGGCCGCTGAACCGGCACGGGCTGCGCCCGGCGGTCGCGATCGACCTGGCCGCGCCGCTGGCGCTGCCGACGCCGCGCTGGGCGGAGGTCGAGCCCGTCGCGTCCGGCGGCGTCCGGGCCGAATGGGTGCGCGCGCCGCACGCCGCGCCCGACCGGGCGGTGCTGTACTTCCACGGCGGCGGCTTCTTCTCCTGCGGGCTGCGGACGCACCGCCGGATGATCGCGCGGATCGCGGCGGCGTCCGGCGCGCCGGTCCTGTCCGTCGCCTACCGGCAGCTTCCGGAGGTGCCGCTCGCGGTGTCGGTCGAGGACGCCGTGGGCGCCTACCGGTGGCTGCTCGACCAGGGGTACTCGGCCGACCGGATCGCGGTCGCGGGCGACTCGGCGGGCGGGTTCCTGGCGTTCGCCGCGACCCTGCGCGCGATGGCCGAGGGGCTGCCGCGTCCGGCCGCGCTGGTCGCGCTCGCGCCGCTCACCGACCTGGACCACACCGCCAAGGTCGCGCACGCCAACGCCCGCCTGGACGCCTACCTGCCCGCCCGCCGGGTGCGGCGGCTGGCGGCGCTGCTCACCGAGGGCGCGGTGCCGCTCGACCCGGCCGTGTCACCGGTGAACGCCGACCTGGCCGGGCTGCCGCCGACGCTCATCCAGGTCAGTTCCAGCGAGATGCTGCTGCCGGACGCCGAGCTGATGGCCGAACGCCTCACCGCCGCCGGCGTCCCGTGCCGCCTACAGGTCTGGGAGAACCAGGTGCACGTGTTCCAGGTGTTCGCCGACCTCGTCCCGGAGGGCCTGGCGGCGCTGCACGAGGTGGGCGCGTTCGTCAGCGAGCACACCGCGCCCCGCGCCGCGCCGTCGGGCTCCCGCCGTCCCGGCACCGCCGCCGCCTGACCCCGGAGCGGACGACCGCCTGCCCCTTGAACGGACGGCCGCCGGACGCGTCCCTCAGCGTCACCGGACGCGACCCTCAGCGCCGCCGGACGCGACCCGCGACGGCACCGCGCGCCGACCTGCGGTGTCACCGGACGCGACCGGCAGCGGCCATCCGGCGGGCGGGCGGACGCGATTGGACGCGACCCCAGCGGGAAACCTTCAACGCACCTTCGGCAGCGCAACACTGTGAGGCGACGGTGCATCACATGTCCGGGCTCGACGCCAGCTTCTACCTTCTGGAAGACGAGAACACGCCGCTGCACGTGGCGTCGGTGGTCGTGTTCGAGGGTCCCGCGCCGTCCTACGGGGACCTGATCCGGCAGATCGTGGCGCGGCTGCCGCTCGTGCCGCGCTACCGGCAGCGCGTCCGGAGCGTGCCGCTGCACCTCGGACGTCCCGTGTGGGCGGACGATCCGCACTTCAACATCCTGTACCACGTGCGGCACACGGCCGTCCCCGCGCCCGGGACCGACGAGCAGCTGCGCAACCTGGCCGGCCGGGTGCTCGGGCAGCGCCTCGACCGGGACAAGCCGCTCTGGGAGATCTGGCTGGTGGAGGGCCTGGCCGAGGGCCGCTGGGCGCTGATCGCCAAGGTCCACCACTGCATGGTGGACGGCGTCGCCGGGATGGACCTGGCGACCGTGATGTTCGACCTGTCCCCCGACTACCGTCCGCCGGACGACCCGCAGCCGTGGTCGCCCGCCCCGGAGCCGTCCACGCTGGAGCTGCTCGCCGAGGCGGCGCGGCGCGCGGTCACCCAGCCCGTCCAGCAGGGCATGGACGTCGCGCGCGGGCTCGGCCTCACGCGCGGGCTCGCCGCACTCCGCGACCTCGCCACACCCGAGACGCTGCGCGCGCTGACCGCCGGACCCGACCCGGCGGAACCCGGACTTCCGGCCGCGGAGCCCGCGACGTCCCGCGAACCGGCCGGGCCCACGGGTCCGGGCGCGCGGCGGGAGACGGGAGCGGTCCGGCGGTTGGGGGCGTTCGCGCTCGGCGCGGGGCGGGCGACGGCGCGGTTCACGCGGCCCGCGGCGGCGTCGCTGAACGGCCCGATCGGCCCGCACCGCCGCTGGTACTGGCAGACGGTCCCGCTGGACGAGGCGAAGGCGGTGAAGCGCTCCCTCGGCGGGACGGTCAACGACGTGGTGCTCGCCGCCGTGACGGCAGGGTACCGGGACCTGCTGAACGCGCGCGGCGTGCTCACGCCCGACACCGTCGTCCGGTCGGCGGTCCCGGTCTCGGTGCGCGAGCCGGGCGGGCGCGGGGTGATGGACAACCGCGTCGCGGCGGTGTTCGTGAACCTGCCCGTGGGCGTGGACGACCCGCTCGAACGGCTGCGCCGCATCCGGACCCAGACCGACGACGTGAAGCGCAGCGAGCAGGCGGCGGGCACCCGGACGCTGACCCGGCTCACCGACGCCGCCGTCGCGCCCGCGCTGCTGTCGCTCGCCGCGCGCGTGCCGGTGCGGCTGCGGCAGGGCCTGGTCCAGACCGTGACGACGAACGTGCCCGGACCCGACTTCCCGCTGTACGTGATGGGCCGCCGCCTGCTCGAACTGCACCCGTACGTCCCGCTGACCGGCGGCATCCGGGTCGCGACGGCGGTGATCAGCTACTGCGGCACGCTGTACTTCGGCATCACCGCCGACTTCGACGCGATGCCCGACCTGGAGACGTACGCGAAGGGCGCCTCCGCCGGGGTCGCCGAGCTGCTCGCCCTGGCATGACCGTATCCGGACATGCCGTAACTCCTCGAAGTCAGAAAGGATCAACCGGGTGGTGGCCCGCTGGGAACGGGGTGCAGGCTGGGCCGGAGGGGACGCCGTGCCCCTAACGGACCTCCCCAAAACGTTTCGACCCTGTGCCCGCGACCGCACTCCGGAATATCCTGGAAAAGGATGGCCGACGGCCTCTCACCGGGTCCTCCCGGGGAGGTGACGACGATGAGCTGGTTCAGTCCGGGAGCGCCGCGCCGCGCCGCCGCGGACGGTGACGCGAGGTGGACGGCCGGCACGTGGACGTGCCGGTGCGCGCGCCGGGCGGGCCTGCTGCCGAGCGAGCTGCGCCGCCCGGTCGACCGCCTGCAGCGCGCCGTGGCGTTCGTCCTGCTCGCGCTCGCGCTGGTCGCCGTCCCGCTCGCCGCCGTGACGTGCGCGCGCTGGTCGTACCGGTCCGGGATGAACGCCGAGCGCGCCGAGCACGCCGCCCGCTACCGCGCGGTCGCGACCGCCGAGGCGGTCGGCGTCGGCTCGACCGGCGACCGGTACGCCCACCAGGCGTTGCGCGCCCACTGGACGGCCCCGGACGGCAGCACCCGCGTCGGCGTGCTGACCGGCTGGAAGGACGCCCGCGCGGGGTCGCGGCACACCATCTGGACCGATGTCACGGGCCGGGCGGTGACGCCGCCGCGCCCGCACGGCCGGACGGTCACCGACGCCGGATACGCCGGGGCGGGCGCGGCCCTGGTCGTCGTGCTCCCGTTCCTCGGCGTCTACCTGCTCGTCCGCCGCCGCTGCGACCGCCACCGCGACGCCCTCTGGGACGCCGCCTGGGCCCGCATGGACACCGACGCGGGCCACAACCGCCCGTCCTGACCGGCCCGTCCTGACCGCCGCGTCCCTGACGCGCCGTCCTGACCCGCCGTGTCCCTGACGCGCCGTCCTGACCCGACGCGCCCTGACCGCCCGTTCCAACCCGCCGTCCCGGATACCGGGCGCGGCTCTCCCCGCCGTCAGAACTCGGGCGACCAGGCGGGTGAGGGCGGGCGGCCCCCGGCCTCACCGGCCTCCCCCGCGTCCGTGCCGGGACCGGCCAGGATGCGGACGACGATGCGGTCGAGCGCGGCGAGGTCGTCCGGCGGCAGTTCGTACATCGCGGGCGGCGGGGTCCCGAGGATGCGCTCCGCCTCGGCCGCCGCCGCCAGCCCCGCCTCGGTCGCCCGGACGAGCTTGGACCGCCGGTCGGACGGGTTGGGGATGCGCTCGACGAGGCCGCGCCCGGTCAGGTCGTCCACCACGAGGGTCGTGTAGGGGCGGTCGGTGAGCAGGTCGCTCGCGAGGTCGCGCAGGGCGACCGGCCCGCGCGCGACGCGGCGCAGCGCCTTGATCCGGAAGAAGCTCATGCCGAGCGCCTCGGTCACCTGCCGCCGCCGGTCGCCGTGCGTGTTGAGGAGTTCGCGCAGGTGGCTCCAGGTGCGCCGGGCCGGGTCGTCCGCGGCGTCCCCGCCGGACACTCCGGGCTCACCGGGCTCACGGGGCAGGCCGGAACCCGGCACGTCCGGGTCCGGTGCGTGCGGGGCGGGCGGGTCGCTGGTCATGGGGTGTTCACCGGGCTCCTGGCCGTGTCGGTCGCGGTGAGTTCGGCGGCGCGCAGCGCGGTGCGGGCGGCGCGACGTCCGGTGGTGATGGTACCGAGGACCAGCACGGCCGCCGCGCATCCCGCCATGATCCAGTACGCGGGCCGGGCGGCCTCGACGAACCCCGCGCTCGCGACGGCCCCGCGTCCCGCGCCCGCGCCGCCGTGCGAGGCGGACGCGCCCGCGACGCCGACGACCGCGCCGAAGACCGCGACGCCGAGGGCCTGGCCGATCTGCCGGCTGGTGGACGCGACGGCGGCGGCGACCCCGGCCTGGGCGCGCGGCATCCCGGACACGGCGGTGTTGGTGATCGGCGAGTTCACCATGCCGAAGCCGAACCCGAACAGCGCGTAGGCGGCGAACAGGGTGGCGTCGCGGGTCTCGCCGTCGAAGACGGCGAACAGCAGCGCGCTGGCCAGCATCGTCACCCCGGCGAGCTGGAGCGGCAGGCGGGGGCCGCGCGATCCGGTGAGCCGTCCGGACAGCGGCGCGACGACGCCGGTCACCGCGGCCATCGGCAGCAGGTACAGCCCGGCGTGCAGCGCGCTCAGCCCGCGGACGCTCTGCAGGTAGATCGAGTTCAGGAACAGGAACCCGGCGAGCGCGGAGAACGCGCCGATCGCGATGAGCGTCGCGCCGGAGAACGGCATGCTGCGGAAGAACCGGACGTCGATGAGCGGTTCGTCCGCCCGCAGCGCGTGCGCGACGAACAGGGCGAGCGCGACGGCGGCGACCGCCGCGCAGCCGAGCACGATCCCGGACGTCCAGCCGAGCGCGGCCCCCTCGATGATCGCGTAGGTCAGCGTGCCGAGCGTCACGATCATCAGGAGCTGCCCGACCGGGTCGGGGCGGCGCGGGCGCGGCGCGCGCGACTCGGGGACGAAGACCTGGGTGAGGACGAGCGCGGCGAGCCCGATCGGCAGGTTCAGCCAGAAGATCGAGCGCCAGCCGACCGAGTCCACCAGGACGCCGCCGACCAGCGGCCCGGCCGCCATGCTGATCCCGACGACCCCGCCCCACACGCCGATCGCGCGGGCCCGCTCGCGCGGTTCGGTGAACGTGTTGGTGATGATCGACATGGCGACGGGGTTGAGCATGGACCCGCCGACCGCCTGCACCACCCGCGCCGCGATGAGCCAGCCGAGGCCGGGCGCGAGGCTGCACAGCAGCGATCCGACGCTGAACAGCGCGAGTCCGGCCTGGAACACCCGGCGGCGGCCGAGCCGGTCCGCGGTGGAGCCGGAGGTGATCATCAGCCCGGCGAGGACGATCAGGTAGGCGTCGATCGTCCACTGGAGCCCGGACATGGACGCGTGGAAGTCCCGCTGCATCGCGGGGATCGCGACGTTGAGGACGGTGTTGTCGAGGCTGACGATCAGCAGGCTCATGCAGCAGATCGCCAGCACGAGCAGCCGCCCGCGGCGGCCTGTCTCCGGCACCCGGACCCCCAGAGAAGAATGGTTGTATCTGTATAACCGTTGTAACGGTACAACCATCCTTCGGACCGGGACAGGCCACTTTCGCGTGACGTGCCCGACATTCCCGACCGCGCCGCGCTCGCCCCGCTCCCGAGATCGGCGGGCTCCCCGGCTACACCGCCGGGACCGTCCGCGCGGCCGGGGCCGCCGGGACGACCAGCGGCGTGCCGGTCTCCGGATCGTCGATGACCCGGCAGCGCAGTCCGAAGACCTCCGCGACGCGGTCGGCGGTGACGACCTCGGCGGGCGGGCCCTCGGCGACGATCCGGCCGTCCCGCATGGCGATGAGGTGGGTGGCGTACCGCGCGGCCTGGTTCAGGTCGTGCAGGACGGCGACGACCGTGCGCCCCTCGGCGTGCAGGCGCGCGCACAGGTCGAGCACCTCGATCTGGTGCGCGATGTCGAGGAAGGTGGTCGGCTCGTCCAGGAGCAGCAGCGACGTCTGCTGGGCGAGTGCCATCGCGATCCACACCCGCTGCCGCTGCCCGCCCGACAGCTCGTCCACGCCGCGGGACGCCAGCGCCGCGCAGCCCGTCGCCTCCAGGGACTCCGCGACGACGCGCTCGTCCTCGCGCGTCCACTGCCGCAGCAGGCCCTGGTGCGGGTACCGGCCGCGCGCGACCAGGTCGGAGACGGTGATGCCCTCGGGCGTGACCGACGACTGCGGCAGCAGGCCGAGCGTCCGGGCCAGCTTGCGGGCGGGCCAGGACGCGATCCGCTCGCCGTCGAGCGTGACCGTCCCGGCGGACGGGCGCAGGACGCGGGCGAGGGCGCGCAGCAGCGTCGACTTCCCGCACGCGTTCGGCCCGACGACGACGGTGAACGAGCGGTCGGGCACGGCCACGTCCAGGTCGCGGACGACGACGCGCCGGTCGTAGGCCAGCGTGAGGCCCGACGCCGCGAGCCGCGCGGCCTCGGGGTCGACGGCCTCGCGGCCGATGGACGTGGGGGCGGCGCTGGAGGTCACAGGCGTCCTGCCTTTCGTTCGGTGCCGAGGAGCCGGATGAGGTAGCCGCCGCCGAGGAGTCCGGTGACGACGCCGACGGGGAGCTGGTGGCCGGGGACCAGGCGCTGTCCGGCGAGGTCGGCGGCGGCGAGGAGCGCGGCGCCGAGGCAGGCGGCGGGCAGGGCGTTCGGGCCGGTCGCGCGGGTCAGGCGGCGGGCGAGCTGCGGCG
>NZ_QURH01001045.1 GCF_003428695.1 Actinomadura logoneensis | reverse complement strand
GCGGGCGCGGCGGGACGCCCGGTGCGGGGGCGGCCGGGGCCCGACCGACCGGACACGGTGCGTGACCCCGGCTTTGACCTGCGAGAAGTCATCCGGGATGATCGGATCATGTCCCTACGTGTGGCCCTGATCGGATACGGCACGGGGGGCGGGGTGTTCCACGCCCCGCTGATCTCCTCGGTGCCCGGCCTGGAGCTGTCGGCCGTCGTCACCGGGAACCCCGAGCGGCAGGCGGCGGTCCGCGCCCGCTACCCCGGCACCCGGGTGCTGGACCACACGGACCGGGTGTGGGAGACCAACGGCTCGTTCGACCTGGTCGTGGTGACCGCGCCGAACCGGCAGCACGTCCCGCTCGCCCGGACGGCGCTGACCACCGGCCTGCCGGTGGTGCTGGACAAGCCGGTCGCCGCGTCCGCCGCCGACGCCCGGTCGCTGGCCGCGCTCGCCGCGGTCCGCGGGCTGCCGGTGATCCCCTTCCACAACCGGCGCTGGGACGGCGACTTCCGGACCGTCCGGCGGCTGGTCGTGGCGGGCGCGCTCGGGGACGTGCAGCGGTTCGAGTCGCGGTTCGAGCGGTGGCGTCCGCAGGTGAAGCCGGGCTGGAAGGAGAGCTCGGACCCGCGGGACGCCGGCGGCATCCTGTACGACCTCGGCTCGCACCTCATCGACCAGGCCATCGCGCTGTTCGGACGCCCGGAGAAGGTGTACGCCGAACTCGACACCCGGCGTCCGGGCGCCGAGAGCGTGGACGACGCGTTCGTGGCGCTCACGCACCCCGGCGGCGTCCGCTCCCACCTGTGGATGAGCGCGACCGCAGCGCAGCTCGGCCCGCGTTTCCGCGTCCTGGGCGACCGCGCCGCCTACACCGTCCACGGCATGGACGGCCAGGAGGACGCCCTCCGCGAGGGCCGCACCCCGAAGGACGCGGGGTGGGGGGAGGCCCCGCCGGAGACGTACGGCCTGCTCGGCACCCCGGACAAGACCGTCCGCGAGCCCACCGACCCCGGCGCCTACCAGGACTTCTACGTCGGCGTCGAGCGCGCGCTCCGCGGGCAGGCCCCGCCCCCGGTCGCCCTCCGGGACGCCATCGCGGGCCTCGACGTCATCGAGGCCGCCCTCCGTTCCGCGGCCGAAGGCGAGATCGTCGAACCCCACGCCCCGGGCCGCTGACCCGCCCCCGTCCTGGCTGGACGGGAAGCCTCGAGGCGGGCGTCACGCGGCTCCGGGCGACGCATGCCGCTTACGCGGCTCAGGCGGTTCCGGCGGCTCAGTCGGTTCGGCGGTTCAGGCGGTTCAGGCGGCTCAGTCGGTCGCGATGGCGTCCAGGACGTTCAGCCGGGACGCCCGCACGGCCGGGACCAGCGCGGCCGCCAGACCCGCGAGCCCGACCACGGCGACGATCTCCGCGATGGTCGTCCACGGGATCGCCAGGACCTTCTCCGGGCCGCGCTGGAGCGCCGCACCCCAGGCCAGGCCGAGCAGCAGTCCCTCGGCCGTGCCCACGAACGCGATCAGGACCGATTCGAGGGCGACCAGCCGCGCCACGCTCCACGAGATGCGCGTCCTGCTCGGCGTCCTGCGGGAGGAGGCCCCGCCCGCGCGGGACGCCGGTTTCGAGTCGACGCCGGGACTGGCCGACCTGGACGCCCTGGCGGACCGGACGGCACAGGCCGGACTGCGGGTGGACCTGCGCGTCCAGGGCGAGCCGCGCCGCCTGCCGCGCGGTGTCGACCTCGCGGGGTACCGCATCGTCCAGGAGGCGCTGACGAACGTGGTCAAGCACGCCGCGACGGACTCCGCGCACGCGCGCGTCATCTACGGGACGGACGAGGTGGAGGTCGAGGTGACCGATGACGGCCGCGGATCCCCCGGAGCGCCCCCGGCGGCCGGGCACGGACTCGTCGGCATGCGTGAACGGGCGGCGCTGTATGGAGGCGAGTTCGCGGCGGGGCCGTTGCCGGTGGGCGGCTTCCGGGTGCGGGCGCGGCTCCCGACCAGTGAGCTGCCGTGACGCTGCGGGTGGTGGTGTGCGACGACCAGGTGCTGGTGAGGGCCGGATTCCGGGTCCTGATCCTCACGACGTTCGACCTGGACCGCTACGTGTTCGCGGCCCTTCGGGCCGCGGCGAGCGGCTTCCTGCTCAAGGACACCCCGCCGAACGACCTGCTGACGGCGGTCAGGATCGTCGCCGCGGGCGACGCCCTCCTCTCACCCCGCGTGACCCGGCGCCTGGTGGCGGAGTTCGCCAGGCGTCCGGCAGTGGCGGTGGAGGCCGCCGAACGGCTCGCGGACCTCACCGCCCGCGAACGCGAGGTGCTGTTCCTGGTCGCACGCGGCCTGTCCAACACCGAGATCGCCGCCGAACTGTACGTGTCGGTCGCGACGGTGAAGGCGCACATGGGGAAACTCCTGATGAAGCTCGCGGCCCGCGACCGCGCGCAACTGGTCATCGCCGCCTACGAAGCGGGCCTCATGACCGGCCACCCCCGTTGAGCCGTCTGCCCCGCATGGTCAGTCGTCGGCCTCAATGGCGAAGGTATTGCCGTCCGGGTCCTGGAACCACGCGATACGTCCACCGCCGGCCCGCGCCGTGATGCCCTTGCCGTCGTGTTCGAACTGTTCGTACCGCACGAACTCGACGCCGGACGACGTGAGTTCGTCGACGATCCGGTCGATGTCGTCGACGTACCAGGTCGCCAGCGTCGCCGGCGTCTTCCCGGCCGTGACCGACTGGTACACGTTCAGCGCCGGCCCGCCACCGGACCCGTAGACCCGACTGCCGTCCACGACATGGGCACTGGGCCCGGACCGCAACGGCCGCAGTCCCAATTTGCCCTCATAGAACGCGACCGCTTCCCGAATATCGGAAACGGCCACCGAAGTCCTGACCTGATACGCGCTCAAAGGCATGAAGCATGCTCCCATAGGCCGACCGCCCGAAGCTCGAACTGCGATGATGGCAAGGTGAACACGGACGCGGCCCCCGTTGCCCCGGTGATTCTCGGCATCGATGACCTCCGTCCGCTCCCCCGAGCGACACGGATCGCCCGCACCAGCCACGAGGGCATCCGGCTTCTCCGAGAACACCGGGAAGTCTTCATCGACGAGCTCTGGCTCGACCACGACCTCGGCGGAGACGACAGCATCATGCCCGTGGTGACCGTCCTGGAAGAGGCCGCCTTCAACGGCCATCCCTTCCAGATCGGCATGATCTTCGTCCACAGCGCGAACCCCAGCGGCGCAGAGACCGTCGTACGCGTCCTCCAACGCTGGAACTACCAGGTCCGCCGAACAACCGCCGAGAGCCCCTGAGAGCCACCAAAACCCGCTGGCCTCCTCGGACGGGCACAAGGGCGTGCAGCCACTCCCAACCTGCACTTCCGCGATCCCCGCTCTCATAGGAGCGATGAGGACGCACCGCGAGATGGCGATGGGCAACACCAGCAGGTTGCGAACCCTCGTAGGAACCTTGAGGACGCGGCGGTGAGCTCGGCGGCGAGCTCGATGCCCAGCCATCCTCATCGCCTCTACGAGGGTTCGCAACCTGACCGCGCGGGCGGATCCCGGCGCCGGGCTGCGGGTCCTCATCGCCCCTGCGAGGGTTTGCAGCGATTGGCCTGTGCGGCCTTGGCCGGGTTGCTCAGGCCTCGGCGCCTGTGTGGGGTTCGCGCGCAGGTGGTGTGGGGCGGTTAGGTGTGGCGTTCTAGGTGGGTGATGTTCAGGTCGCCGGTTACCGTTTGGACGGCGACTGGCTTGAAGCCTCGGGCCTGGTAGAGGGTGAGGGCCGGGTGGTTGGCGGTGGCGGTGGAGACGAGGGTTCGCGCGGTGGGGGTCTCGGCTTCCAGGGCGTCGAGTAGGGCGGTGGCCAGACCGCGTCTGTGCGCGGACGGGTGGACGACCAGTCGGCAGATATCGACCGTTCCGTCGTCGAGGACGGTCCAGGAGATCGCGCCGAGTAGCTTGCCCTCGTCTTTGGCGCCGAGGAAGTCCTCGCCGCATTCTCGCAGGTCAGCCGGAGATTCGTGGAGTGCCGGGATGCCGTGGAAGCCGATCAGTTCGGCTTCCACGGTGTACGCGGCGCGCTGGATCTCCCACAGTTCGGCCAGCACCGCCGGGTCGTCGAGGTCGAGGCGGAGGACGTCGGGCACCCGGCGGCCTACAGGACCGAGACGTGGACGTGGTCGAAGTGGTTCTGGGTGATGCTGCCCCGGTCCTCCATGGCCTTCCAGCCGCCACCGCCGCGCATGTCGTAGATGCGCTGCTTCCAGATGACGTACTTGATGCCCAGGCGTGAGGCGTTGGAGATGACGTACTGGGCGACCTGGTCGCCGTGCGCCTGCGCGGAGGCGCTGGGCATCTGCCCGTTCGCGTTCTCCATGAAGTCGCAGGCGGTGCCGGAGCCGTGGTCCTGCGGGTCGCCCGGCCGGGCGCAGCCGATCGCGGGGAACGGGCCGAACTTGGAGTCGATCTCCTGCATGACCGCGCGCATCCGGGGCGTCATGGTGTTGCCCATGATGGGCGACTTGGTGCCGCCGCCCGCGCCGTCCGGCTTGCCGGAGGAGACGGGCTTCTCCGGCTTGTACTTGGCGAGCAGCTTGCGCACCCGGGCGCGCTGGCTCTCCAGGTCGTCGATCTCCTTGCGGACCTTGGCGAGCTTGGTCCTGGCGTCCTCGCGGGCCCGGTTGGCCTGGTCGGTCAGCGTCCGCAGGTTGTCCAGCTTCCGCCCGTTGTTGCGCGCCAGGTGCTCGACGACCGCCGCGTCGTGGACGGCCTGGTCGGTGTCGGCGGAGGTGACCATCGGCACGGTGTCCAGCTGCCCGGACATGTAGGACGAGGCGGCGAGCCGTCCGACCGCTCCGCGCGCGACCTCGTACTGGCGCGCGAGCCGGTCGGCGTCCGTCTTGGCCTTCTGCGCCGCCTTCTTCGCCTCGTCCAGGGAGACCAGCTCGCCCCGGTACTCCTTGGCGAGCGCGTCGGAGCGCTTCTTCAGCTTGGCGAGCTCGGCCTTGTCGTCCTTGGGGGCGGCCGCCGCCGTGCCCGGCGCCGGCACCGCGAACGCCGTCAGCGCCAGCGCCAGCCCGACACCGAGAATCCGTCCGCGCCGAGAGACGGCCTCACGGTTCACCACGCCGTCCTCCCGCCCTGGCCGAAGATTGGCGGCACGCTACCACAACACCCCATGAGACCCCGCAGACCGCAAACATCACCATTCGATCACCGCACGCTACCCAACTCCCGGCACGCCCCCAAACCGGAGAGCCCGGTTGAGATGTCCCCGACCGGCCTCCCATCACCCCTCTGAGCAGGCAAATCCTTGGCGGGGCGGCTCGTCGCGGCATGACCGGAGGCCGGGAGCGTGACACAGTGTTACCACCTGCGCGGCGTCCGCGGGTTCCACTTGCCTCGCGCCGCGCCCGCGTCGTGGGACGGCGCAGAGGTCAGCAGGCGGGCTTGATGGGGCCGTTGACGCCCGTGTAGAGGAAGGCGTCGGGCATCCAGGTGCCGTCGGACAGACGGTCCCAGAGGGTCGTGGTGCCCCATCGGCCGGTGTGGGACGTGCCGGTGCCGGTGCAGCTCACGGTGACCGTGCCGCCGTCGGCGGCGGTCCCCGCCGACGCGTAGCCGTCGCCGGGGCCGGTGCGCCTGGTCACCGACGAGCCGCCGTTCGCGTCGACGATGCCCTGGTCGAGCGCGAGCTTGCCGTAGTTGTGCATGCAGGTCGCGCCGCCGTCGCCGTTCGCCGTGCACCGGGCCGAGCCGTGCAGCGCGTACCCCTCGTACGCCGTGGCGCCGCTGCGGATCACCCAGCCGCCGAAGGCGTGCCCGGCGATCGCGATCTTCGTGCGGTCGCTCGGCGGGTTCGGACTGGTGCCGTAGGTGCCGAGGGAGAAGTGGACGTGCCGGCTGCTGGCCTCGCCGCCGCAGCTGGTGTCGGTGCCGGTGTTGCCCAGGAACGCGCCCTCGTCCACATGCTGCCCGTTGAAGGCGGGGTTGCCGACCAGGTGGTAGTAGTCGGTCGCGAGGCGCGGTCCGCCGCTGTACAGCGGCGCGTGGTACACCCTGACCCAGCCCTTCCCGCTGGAGCAGATGGTGTACGCGGTGCCCGCCGCAGCGGCGAGGACCCGCTGGTCGCCGCCCTTGAGGTCGATCGCGGTGTACGGGGTGTCCGTGCCCGCGAAGCCGTGCGGGCCGCCGCGCAGGATCCAGTCCTGGCCGAGCGCGAACGGCAGTCGCATCCCGGTGCGGTAGTCCGAGGCGGCCGTGAGCTGGTTCCCGGACGCCAGGCCCACCGCGGACGTTCCGAACGTGCGCCGCTCGGCCGCCGACATCATCGGTGCCGTATCAGCCAGGACGCCGAAGTCGGCGTCACTGTCCAGCGCGACTCGCCACACGCCGTGCTTCTGCCGGGCCAGGAACAGGTGCCCTTCCGGGTACGCGCCCTCGACGCGCGGGGCCTGGACCACGGCCGTTCCGCTGCCGCCTGACATCGACGGCGGCGTCACCGCGGCCGGCGGCGGCGAGCTCCGGCCTGACTTGGCGCACGGTTCCCAGCAGTCGCGCGGTCACCGCGTCGTCCAGCGACACCGCCCTCGGCGCGGACGGGCCGCCCGCACTCGCGAGGGCGGACGCGGGGGCCAGTGCCGCGGCGAGGACCACGGCTCCGCACAGGACGGACGCGCGACGCCAACGAGGGTTCCGGCTCATCGAGCCACTCCTTCGGTAGGACCGCGGTGGCTGCGGGAGCGCCTGACTCCGGCCACTGCGGACGCGGGAACCCCGATGGACCGTCGCCGAAGAGCGCGAAGCCGGTCGTCGCCGTCGCCAAGGCCGTCCCGGTCCCGCCGGGCGAGTCGTTACCGGCCATCGTCATGAGACTCCAGGGACGTGAGAGCAACGGCCGACTCAGCATCCGGCCGCTCCCCCGCCCGGTCAAGGCCCAGAGCGGGACCGGCCGTCCTCACGTCCGGGAGCCTCGCGCCGCCGCGGGTGGTCCTACCCGCGCGTCGTCGCACGTCCGGTCGGCGGCATGGTCACCGCCGGCGGCGCGGCCTCGCGTCAGTGGTGGGTCGGCAGGCGGACGACGGTGACGAAGAAGTCGTCGATCTGGCGGATGGCCGCGATGAACTGGTCGAAGTCCACGGGCTTGGTCACGTAGGCGTTGGCGTGCAGCTTGTAGCTGCGCAGGATGTCCTCCTCGGCGGAGGAGGTGGTCAGCACGACGACGGGGATCGCCGCGAGCTCGGGATCGGACTTGATCTCCTGCAGGACCTCGCGGCCGTCGCGCTTGGGCAGGTTGAGGTCCAGCAGGACCAGGTCGGGGCGGGGCGCCTCGGTGTGGTCGCCGCGCCGGTAGAGGAAGTCCAGGGCCTCGGCGCCGTCGCGGACGACGTGCAGGGTGTTGCCGACCTTGTTGTACTCGAAGGCCTCGCGGGTCATCAGCTCGTCGCCCGGGTCGTCTTCGACCAGCAGGACGGTGATGGGCTGGGCGGCGGAGGTGGTCACGAACTGGCTCCCTGCGGGTCGGAGGGTGGAGGTGTGTCGCCGGACGGTCCGGCCGCGGGTGGCGCGGTTCCGGCGGACGAGGCGGAACCGTCCCGCCGCTCACCGTCCCCGTCCTGCTGCTCGGTGCCGGTCTGCTCTGTGTCGGCTTGCTCGCCGTCGGCCTTGTCGGTCTCGGACTGCCCGGCGTCGGCCTGCCCGGTCTCGGACTGCCCGGCGTCGGCCTGCCCGGTCTCGGCCTGCCCGGTCTCGGACTGCCCGGTCTCGGACTGCCCGGTCTCGGACTGCCCGGTCTCGGACTGCTCGGCGTCCGGCTGGTCGCTGTCGGCCTGCTCGCCGTCCGGCTGCCCGGCTTCGGCCCGCTCGGCGTCCGGGTCGCCGTCCTCGGCCGCGGCGGACGGCTCGGGCTCGGGCTCGGGTTCCTCGAGGGCCGGGAGGGTGAAGTGGAACCTGGCGCCGGGGCCGTACTCGGGGTCGAGCCAGATCCGGCCGCCGTGGAACTCCACGATCTTCTTGCACAGGGCGAGGCCGATGCCGGTGCCCGTGTAGGCGTCCCGGCCGTGCAGCCGCTGGAAGATGACGAAGATCTTGTCCTGGTACTCGGCGGGGATGCCGATCCCGTTGTCGGTGACGGTCAGGTGCCAGTGGTCGCCCTCCCGCTCGCAGCCGACGCTCACCGCCGGGGCGCGGTCGGGAGAGCGGAACTTCACGGCGTTGCCGACGAGGTTCTGCCACAGCATCGCCAGCAGCGTGGGGTCGCCGTCGACGCGGGGCAGGTCGTCCGGCGCCTCGACACGCGCGCCGGACGACTCGATGGCCTCGTCGAGGTTGCCCAGCGCCCGCTCCAGCGCGTCCCCCAGCATCAGCTCCTGGCGCTGCTGGTTCAGGCGTCCGACGCGCGAGAACGTGAGCAGGTCGTTGATGAGCACCTGCATGCGCTTGGCGCCGTCCACGGCGAAGCCGATGTACTGGCGGGCGCGGTCGTCGAGCTGGTCGGCGTAGCGGCGTTCCAGCATCTGGGTGAACGAGGCGACCTTGCGCAACGGTTCCTGCAGGTCGTGGCTGGCGACGTAGGCGAACTGCTCCAGTTCGGCGTTGGAGCGCCGCAGTTCCATCGTCTGGGCGTCCAGCTCGGCGGTCTGCTGCCGCAGCGACCGCTCGCTCTCGGTGGCCAGGTCGAGCGCCTGCTTGATGCGGCCGCGCATCGCCTCGACGGCGAGGGCGACGTCGCGGACGTCGGCGGGTCCGCTCGCGCCGATGACGTGGTTGAAGTCACCGTCGGCGACGCGCCGGGACGCCGTCCGCAGCGTCCGCAGCGGCCGGTCCACCGCGAAGTGCAGCAGGACCGCCAGCAGCATGACGGTGACCAGCAGCACCGCGAACAGCGTCACCAGGGTCCAGTTCCGCAGGACGCGGGTGTGCCGCAGCTCGGCCCGGCCGTCGGCGCGGGCCTGCGCCAGGTCGCGGTTCTGGGCGTCCCAGGTGGCGCGCACGGCGTCGAAGGCGGGCTTCCCGTGGGCGGCGATGGCGGACGCCTTCGACCCCGGACCGTCCTTGGTGACCTGGGCGATCACCACGGTGCCGTAGTCGCGGCGCCAGGCGGCGACCGCCTGCTGGCCGGCCGTCAGGTCGGCGCGCAGCCGCGGTTCGCGGGCCAGCAGCTGCCGGAGCCGCGCGGCCGCCTCCTGCTCGGCGGCGAGCCCGTCGGTGTAGGGCTGCAGGAACCGCTGGTCGCCGGACAGGGCGTAGCCCCGGACACCGGTCTCCTGGTTGAGCATCGCCACCTGGAGGCGGCTCGCCGCGACCTCGGCCGGGGCGATGGTGTCCACCAGCCGGTCGGAGGCCCGGGCCGTCCGGTCGAGCTGGTCGTTCACCACGAACGCGCCCGTGAGGGTCAGCACGCCGACGAGCACTCCGGCGAGCACGAACCAGGAGCGGACGGTCAGTCCGCCCCAGCCAGAGCCGCCCCGGCCCGACTCGCCGGGCCCCGAACCGCCGTGCGGGCCGGACGTCCCCGCGGCGGTCACGTCCCCGCCCTCGGACGCCCGGGCATCGGGCTCCACCGAAGGCGGCTCCGCCTCGGTCGCCGTGAGGATCTCCGCCCGGGCGGGCGCCGGAACGGTCCGGGGCTCGTCCACCGCGGAGGTCTCCAGCGGGTGGGACCGGTTGCTCATCGGGTGTTCCATCCCAGGTGGAGGACGGCCACGTCGTCGTCGAGGCCGCCGTGTCGGAGGGACGCCGCCTCGACGTCGGTGATCACCGAGTCGACGAAGTCGTCGGGGGCGCGGTGCCGGTGCCGGCGGGCGACGTCGAGCAGCCCGGTCACGTCCAGCCGGGCGCCGTCGTCGTCGATCTGGCCTTCGAACAGGCCGTCGGTGAACAGCACGAGCGCGTGCCCCGGCGGGAGCGGGACCTGCTGCTCGCGCCATCCGTCCAGGCCTGGGGCCATGCCGACGCCGAGGGCGCCGGGCGGCTCCATCAGCCGGACCTCGCCGGGGGCGTGCAGCAGGAAGCCCGGGTGCCCGGCGCGCACCACGCGCGCCACCGGCTCGTCCGGGGACAGCGTGACCGTGGTGAGGGTGACGAACATCTCGTCGTGCCCCTGCTCCCCGATCATCAGCTCTTCCAGCAGTTCGACCAGCTGCGGGCCCCGCATCCCGGCGAGGACGAACGCCCGCCACGCCACGCGCAGGCTCACGCCCAGCGCCGCGGACGCCGGACCGTGCCCGGCCACGTCGCCGATCACCGCGTGCACCAGTCCGTCGGCGGTCTCGACCACGTCGTAGAAGTCGCCGCCCAGCAGCGAGTGCGCCCGGCCCGGCCGGTAGCGGGCGACCACTCCCAGCCGGGGGTTGGTCACGCGGGGCACGGGGAGCAGGCCGCGTTCCAGGCGCGCGTTCTCCGCCGCCCGCATCTGCTCGGCCTGCAGCGCGGCGACCGCCTGCTGCACCTGGCGCCGCTGGACGGCGTACCGGACGGCCCGTCCGAGCCGGTCGGGCTCGAGCTGCGCCTTGGCCAGGTAGTCCTGCGCGCCGGCGGCGACCGCGGCCATCCCGGCCTGCGACTCCGACAGTCCGGTGAGGACGACCACCGCGGCGCCGGGAGCCCACTGCAGGACCTGGTCCAGCACCTTGAGGCCCTGCTCCGCGCCGAGGTGCAGGTCGAGCAGGACGCAGTCGGGGACCGGCCCGGTGGTCAGCCGGGCGCCGGCCTCGGCGAGCGTCCGCACCCAGCGCAGCGACACCTCGAGGCCAGTGTCCTCCAGCGTGTCCTCGACCAGGAGCGCGTCACCCGGGTCGTCCTCGACCAGGAGCACGTCCAGCCGGCCCAGCCTGGCCACGGTCCCCTCGGCGGCGTCGCCTGGCGGACGTGGCGGTCCGGGTTGGGTCGGCAGCCTAGAGCCGGTCAGCTCAGCCCGATCCGACACCGAAGCCCCTCTCATCCGTCCAGTGCCCTTCGGCGTCCCGTCAGTTACCGCAGCGCAGATGATAGTTGCCCGGTGACGAACATGCGCCTCTGACCACCGAATGACCCCGACCTGGGGTTTTACGCGGGCCAGCGCCGACAGATGATCATAATGGGTGCCCGAGCCTCCCACGGTACCGACTCGGCATCAGTTGTTCCGCCATGTCCGTCCGGCGCCTGACCAGCAGGTCGACCGGCGGCATTCTCGTGGCGTCAGGGCACCGCCTCCTGCGGGAGATCGATTCGGACGTGCCCGCCCGCCCCCGGCGGGAGGACCGAAGGGGCCAGGGCGTGCCCCGCGATGTACACGTGCCCCGGGAATGTGAGCCGCCTCCTACCGTGGCCTCAGTGGCGCCCGCCCTTACGGCTGTGCCGCCGGACCATCACGACCCGCGCCGCCACCAGCACCGCCCCGATCACGATGAGGCCGATCACGATCAGGACCACGTGGCCGGCCTTGAAGTAGTAGGCCAGTCCACTGTTCACGGCATCCAGAAGAAACGGCATCTTCCCCTCCCTCAAGAGTGACTACCCTGCGGCAACCACCCCCACCCCGCCCCGAAGTTCATGCGCCCTTGAACCCCGCTTTTCTCTGCCGATGACCAGAACCCCGCAGGTGGCGGGGCTGTTCTGGACGCGGCCGGGTGGGATGTCGGGGGGACGCCGGCGCCGGCCGCGTCCCGGTCACGCGTCGCCCGTGGCCGGCAGGTCCCGGCCGCGCCTGAGCGGTCCGACGAGGAGGAGCAGCGGGGAGGCGGCCATGGTGACGGCCATGACCCACAGGGTCGGGCGGATGCCGACCGCCTCGCCGAGCACACCGCCCAGCAGGCCGCCCAGCGGGATGGTGCCGAAGTTCAGGAACATCATGCTGACGCTGACGCGTCCCAGCAGCTCGCGGGGCGTGTAGAGCTGCCGGAAGCTGCCGCGGATGACGTTGCTGACCACGGTCCCGACGCCGATCATCAGGCCGCCGACGACCAGGAACGCCAGCCGCGGCCCGGGCTCGGTCAGCGGGATGGCCAGCGCGAACGGGACGGTCCCGAACAGCGCGACCAGCAGTCCGCGGGCGCTGCCGAACCGCTCGGTGACGCGCGTCGCGACCGCGGCCCCGATCACGCCGCCGACGCTGATCCCCATCATCAGCAGGCCGACCACGCCCTCCCGCACGCCCAGATCGCGGATCAGGAACACCACCAGGACGGCCTGGTAGGCGATGAACGCCAGGTTGAACACGGCCCCGAACAGCGCGAAGACCCGCAAGTAGGGGTCGCCGGTCACGAACCGCAGGCCGGTCAGTATGTCGCGGCCCAGGGACGTCCGCTCGCGGGGCGCGACCGGTTCCTCCTCGCCGCGGATGCCGAGCAGGCACAGCGTGGAGACGGCGAAGGACGCCGCGTCGGCGACCAGGCCGCCGAGCACGCCCAGCGCCTGGGTGATGCCCCCGGCCAGGCCCGGGCCCGCGACCTGCGCGAACGACTCCGAACCCTGCATCCGGGCGTTGCCCGCGGCGAGGTCCTCCCGGTCGAGCAGGGACGGGAGGTAGACCTGGTAGGCGGTCTGGAAGAACACCCCGGCGACGCCCGTGAGCAGCGCGGTCGCCGCGAGCTGCCAGAAGGTGAGGACGCCCAGCCACGCGGAGACCGGCAGGCTGAGCAGCAGCGCCGTCGAGGCCAGGTTGCAGGTGACCATCAGGGGGCGGCGCGGCATCCGGTCCACCCAGGCCCCGGCGGGCAGGCCGACCAGCAGCCACGGCAGCCAGGTGGCGGCGGTGAGCAGGCCGACCTGGAAGGTGCTCGCGTGCAGCACGCTGACCGCGGCCAGCGGGATCGCGACGCCGCTGACGCCGCTGCCGATCTTGCTGGTGGTCTCGCCGATCCAGAACAGCCGGAAGTCGCGGCCCGTCCGGCGCGGGCGCGGCGGCGCGGTGAGGGTGACGGTCATGGCGTGGCCGGCATTCCGTAGGCGAAGGCGAGGACGGCCCGGCGCTCGCGCCCGTCGTCCGGGACCTCGCGGGTGCCCCACTTCAGCAGGACGGCGATCAGCTCCTGGCCCATCTCCTCCAGCTCCTCGGGGGTGAGCCGGAGCCAGCGGTCGGCGACGAACGCGGCGTCCACCCATTCGGCCGGCTGCTCCTCCAGCAGCCACTCGCGGGCGGCGGCGGTGTGGCGGTCCAGCAGCATCGACTGCACCGTCTGGGCCACCAGCGCCGCGGCCGGGTCGGAGGCGTGGTCGCTCTGCTTCCAGGACAGGTTCGGCGAGGCGCGCCGCCACCAGCGCTCGCGCCGGTCGCGGGCGAGTTCGGGCGCCTCCTCGATGATCCCGGCCGCGCCGAGCACGCGCAGGTGGTGGCTGACGTTGCCGACGCCCTGGCCGGTGCGCTCGGCGAGCGTGCTGGCGGTCGCCGGGCCGTACGCGCGCAGGATGTCGGTCAGCCGCCTGCGCAGCGGATGGGCGAGCGCCGACAGCCGCTCGGAGTCCTTGATCCGGTCTTCGGTCATGGCGGGATCATGACATGCACAAGAGATATTGTACAAGGCCTCTTGTGCATCTGGAGGGCCGCGTTCGCTCGTGCGCGGTCCCTGCGGGGGCGACTCCGGTTCGCCGCTGCTGACCCGCGTGGGCGACCACTGGCAGGTCGAGGGCGTGGACAGCCGCGGTGTGAGCGACATCTGCGGCGGCGGCCCGGACATCTACACCGGCACCGGGTCCCACTACGCCTGGATCAGGAGCGTCGTCGGCTGACACCCGCGACGCGGTCGGCATCCGCGGCGCGGAAAGGCGGGCAGGGTCGGGCATGGAGTCATGCCCGACCCGGCCCGACACGCGGGTGGTCAGCGGTCGCCGTCCAGGTAGTCGGCCCTGCCCTGGTCGTCGATCTCGAACGAGCCCTTGGGGATGACGCAGAACTCGTTGCCCTCCGGATCGGCCATCACCAGGAACCCGCCAGGGTCGTACTCGGGCAGCCGCCGGCCGCCCAGCGCCTCGATCCGCGCCTGCTCGGCCGCCGGGTCGTCCGACTCGACGTCCAGGTGCAGCCGGTTCTTGCCGGGCTTCTCCCCGTCGGTCCGTTGGAAGCCCACACCCAGGCCGTTCCTGCGTTCGAGCCACACGTACGGCCCGACGCGGCCCACCACCGGACGGTCGAGGAGCCCGCTCCAGAAGGCCGCCAGCCGCTCGGGGTCGGCGGCGTCCACGATCACGCAGTTGATCTCCATGCCCACCAGCGTGCCCGGTGCCGTCCGTCCCAGTCGGCCCGGCGGGGGCCGGTGTGAGGCCGGACGGCTCACCCGGCGACGAGCTGTTCGGGGTCGGCGTCCTCCGCGACGGACGGGGCGGCGACGTCGGCGCGGCGGAGAGCCAGCGTGACCAGCAGGCCCACGACCATCCCGGCCGCGGTCAGCAGGACCACGACGGCCTCGCCGTCCGCGGTGGCGGAGCGGAGCGCCGCGCCCGCCTTGCCCTCGGTGCCGATGTCGGCGAGCGCGGTGAACACGGCCAGGCCGATCGCGTTGCCGATGTTGAGGGCGGTGGAGGCGATGCCGTTCGCGACGCCCTGCTCGTGGGCGGCGGTGCCGGTCGCGGCGGCGATCCACATCGCCGTCCAGACGATGCCCTGGCCGACGCCGGAGACGATGAGGCCGGGCACCAGCAGGCCGTACCCGGCGTCGGCGTCGAAGCCCAGCGCCATGAGCGCGGTGCCGACGACTCCGATCGCGAACCCGGCCACGAGGGTCGCGCGCAGTCCGAGGCGTCCGGTCAGCCGCTCGCCGAGTTGCGTGCCGGTGGCGATCGCCAGGGACGGAACGAGGAAGGCCAGCCCGGTCTGCAGGGCGCTGTAGCCGTGCACGCTCTGCATGAGCACGGTGAGGAAGTAGGGCAGCACGCCGAACGTCGCCATGTAGATGAACGTGACGCCCATGCCGATGGTCAGGCTGCGGTTGCGGAACAGCCGGAACGGCATGAGCGGGTCGGCGCTGCGCCGCTCGATGGCCGCGAACGCCGCCAGCAGGACGGCGGCCAGGACGAACGCGCCGACCACGAGCGGGTCTGCCCAGCCCTGCTCCGGCCCTTCGACGAGCGCGAACACCAGGAGCGTCGAGCCGCCGGTGACGGTCAGCGAGCCGGGCAGGTCGAAGCGCCGCCGCGGCCCCCGGGCCGGGTCCGGCGGGATCACCGCCGCCGCGGCCAGCGCCACGAGCGCCGCGAGCGGCACGTTGACGTAGAAGACGGCGGGCCAGCCGAAGTTCTCGGTGAGGACGCCGCCCAGCAGCGCACCGAGGGTCAGGCCGCTGGCGCCGGCGCCTCCCCAGACCGCCAGGGCCCGGTTCCGCTGCGGTCCCTCGGCGAACAGCGTGTTGATCAGGGACAGGGTGGACGGCAGCAGCAGCGCGCCGCCGACGCCCTGCACCGCCCGCGCCACGATGATCGCGGCGGGGTCGGGCGCGAGGCCGCCCGCCAGCGACGACGCGGCGTACAGGCTGAGGGCGAGGATGAAGACCCGGCGGCGGCCCAGCAGGTCGGCGGCGCGCCCGCCGAACAGCAGGAAGCCGCCCGCGAACACGACGTAGGCGCTCACCACCAGCTGCTGGGTCTGCCCGGGGAAGCCCAGGTCGGCGCCGATGTCGGGGAGGGCGACGAAGACGATGTTGAGGTCGAGCGCGTAGACGAGCTGCGCCAGCGCGAGCAGGGCCAGGATCCAGCCCGGCCGCCGCACGGCGGCCTGCCTCGGAACTGCGGACATGCCAGAGGCCACCCTTTCGGGAGTGGAGGGTAGGGGCGGCCGTGCGGCCGCCCGTCGAAGTACGACTGTACGAATACTTACGTACATTCGTACGAACTGGCAAGCGCGGACGGTCCGGTTCGCTTCGGTACGGTCCAGTCTGCTCTGGTCCGGACGATCGTCCGACTGTCGCGGTACGGTGGGATCATGAGGTACCGCCACCCGGACCGCGACCAGATCCGCGTCGACGGGGTGCTGTCGGCGCTCGGGCACCCGGTGCGGCTCGCCGCCGTCCGCGTGCTGGACGGCGGCGGCGAGCACAACTGCGGCAGCGTGCTGGCCGAGCTCGGCATCACGGCCAAGTCGACGATGACGCACCACTGGCGCGTGCTGCGCGACAGCGGCGTGATCATCCAGGAGCCGTCCGGCCGGGAGAACCTGCTGACGCTGCGCCGCGCCGATCTGGACGCCCGCTACCCCGGACTGCTGGACGCCGTCCTCGCCGGCGCCCGCACCGACGAGGACGGCGACCGCTCCCCCGGCGCCTCCCCCTCCTGACGCCCCGTCCCGCGAAAATCCCGCTCGGCGCTTTCGTCCCGTGAGAGTTGCGCCACTCCTCTGAAAGAACGCAGGCCCCACGCGTTCTCCGGTGATCGTTCGAGAGCGCCGGTTGTCAGGCGGTCACCACGCCCTCGCCTCCCGGAACGGCCGTGCCGCCGCGCTCCCGACCTCGCCTGCGCCCTGTTTTGCACCGCCTTTTACGGGTAACCCGCCGCCGACTCCCCCAATGGACGGCGAGGTGACGAGGACATGAAATTCCGGACGGGACTGGCCGTCGGCGCGGGCGGCTCGCTGGCCGCGTACGCCGTCGGCGCCACCGTCCGCCGGATCGCGGACCGGGTCGTCGCCCGGTACCGGGCGAAGCTGGAGCGTGCCGTCCGTCGGCTGGGCGCCAAGGCCGAGCACGGCGGCCCGGCGGTCAAGGCCGCCCTCGCGGCGGCGCGCGTCCTCCACGACGGCGGGTCCCCCGCGCGGGCGCTGCTCAGCGCGGGCTGGACGGCGCTGAAGGAGACGCTCAAGCGGATCTTCGGCGGCGGCCGGCGCGGGAAGCCGGCCAACATCGTCGAGCAGATCGACATCGGCGCGCCCTGCCGGCTGGTCTACGACCAGTGGACCCGGTTCGAGGACTTCCCCTCCTTCATGAAGAAGGTGGTGAGCGTCGCCCAGGAGTCCGACGAGAAGCTGAACTGGAAGGCCAAGGTCTTCTGGTCCACCCGGAGCTGGCGGTCGACGATCGTCGAGCAGGTCCCGGACCGGCACATCGTCTGGCGGTCCGAGGCCGCCAAGGGCAAGGTGGACGGCGCGGTCAGCTTCCACGAGGTGACCCCGGACCTGACCCGCGTCCTGCTCGTCCTGGAGTACCGCCCCGGCGGACTGTTCGAACGGACCGGCAACCTCTGGCGCGCCCAGGGCCGCCGCGTCCGGCTGGAGCTGAAGCACTTCCGGCGACACGTCATGACCCACGCGCTCACGGCCCCCGACGAGGTCGAGGGCTGGCGCGGCGAGATCCATGACAGCGAGGTCGTCCGAGCCTCGTGACCGAACCTCAGAACCGACAAGTGCGGAGGGACGCACCATGAGAAGCGGAACGAAGGCGGGCCCCGTGCCCGTCGGCAAGATCGCGAAACGACTGCCGATCGGCGGCCGCAAGCGCAGCGGGCTGGGCGGCGTCGTCCAGAAGCTGCCGAGCGGCGTGCCCGGCGGCAAGGCCCTCGGCGCGACCGGCGGCGTCCTGCTCGGGACCGGCGCCGTGGTCGCGGCGGGACGCGCGCTCAATCGCCGCAACGGCGGCGGCGACGGGTCCGGCGAGACCGGCGGCTCGGCCGAGAAGAGCAACGCCGCGTCCGGCGGCGGCGAGAGCGGCAAGAACTCCTCCGGCGGCTCCGGCGAGGACTCGCAGGGTCTGACGGGCGGACTGAAGGACGCCGTGGGCGGTGTCCTGAAGAAGGGCGGCGGCAAGGGCGGCGGTGGCAAGAAGGTCAAGGTCACCAACATCGTCGAGCACATCGACATCGGTGCGCCGCGCCGCCTGGTCTACGACCAGTTCACACAGTTCCAGGAGTTCCCGGCCTTCATGAAGAAGGTCATCAGCGTCGACCAGGCGGACGACGAGAAGCTGAACTGGCAGGCGAAGATCTTCTGGTCCAAGCGGTCCTGGGAGGCGACGATCGTCGAGCAGGTCCCCGACGACCACATCGTCTGGCGCTCCAAGGGCGCCAAGGGGCACGTCGACGGGACGATCAGCTTCCACGAGCTGGCGCCGAACCTGACCCGCGTCCTGGTGGTCCTGGAGTACCACCCGCAGGGGCTGTTCGAGCGCACCGGCAACATCTGGCGCGCGCAGGGCCGCCGCGTCCGGCTGGAGCTCAAGCACTTCCGCCGGCACGTGATGACCCAGTCGCTGACGCACAAGGACGACATCGAGGGCTGGCGCGGCGAGATCCGCGACAGCGAGGTCGTCAAGACGCACGAGGACGCGCTCAAGGAGGAGGGGTCCGGCGACGGCCGGAAGGCCAAGCAGGACTCGGGATCCAAGAACTCCCGCGGCTCGAGGGACGAGGCCAAGGCGAAGGAGCACCAGGGAGCCTCCCACTAGCCCGTCCGGCCTCCGCGCGAGGCCGCCGAGCCTCCGCGTGAGGCCGCCGAGCCCGCGCCAGGCCGAACCGCAGGCGGTCGGGTCACCCAGCAGGGTGACCCGACCGTTCTCGTGCGACCGGCCGCGTGTCGCTTACCCGGCCGGGACGCCGCCGAGCGCGGGCCCGCTAGCGGCCGGTGACACTGAGGGCGGCGTCCAGGATGGCGGCGGTGTCGATGCCGTGGATCGCGTAGGCGTCGCGCAGGTCGCTCGACTGGCCGAACTCCGTCACCCCGAGGCAGCGGATCCGGTCGCCGCGCGCGCCCGCGAGGAACGCCAGGGTGTGCGGGTGGCCGTCGAGGACGGTCACCAGCGGCGCGGCGCTCGCCGCGGGGAACAGCACGTCGATGGTGCCGCCGCCGTCGCCGCCGGTCAGCCGGCCGCGCGCCTGCATCGACCGGAAGACCAGGTCGGGGCTGGTGAGGCAGACGACGCCCGCCGTGATCCCCTGCTCGGCGAGCAGCTCGGCGGCCCGCACGACCTCGGGCATGATCGCGCCGACGCCGACCAGCGTGACCTGCTCGGCGCCGGGCGCGTGGTCGGTGATCCGGTAGCCGCCCGCGACGGCCTGCCGGCGGCGCCGTTCGAGCAGCGGCCCGTCCTCCGGCAGGCGCGCGAGGGACTGGTCGAGCGGCCGGGTGGTCAGCCGGAAGTAGGACGAGGTGCCGCCGGGCACGCCCACCTTCCGCATCGCCTCCAGCAGGCACCACTCCAGGTCCTGCGCGAACGCGGGCTCCCACGCCACGCAGCCGGGCTGCTCCAGCCCGATGGACGGGGTGGTGATCGACTGGTGCGCCCCGCCCTCGGGCGCCAGGGTCACCCCCGACGGCGTGCCGACGAGGATGGACTGCCCTCCCGAGTAGATGCCGTACGACCACGGCTCCAGCGCGCGGGAGACGAACGGGTCGTAGATCGTCCCGATCGGGATGAGCCGCTGCCCCCAGCGGCTCCAGGTCGCCCCCAGCTCACCCAGCAGGCTCACCAGGTTGACCTCGGCGATGCCCAGCTCGATGTGCCGGCCGTCGGCGGCCTCCGACCACTTCAGCAGCCGCTCGGGATCGTCGGCGAACCAGTCCCGGCGGTCGGTGGCCGACCAGACGCCCGTCTTGTTGATCCAGCCGCCGAGGTTGGTGGAGGACGCGACGTCCGGGCTGCACGTGACGACCCTGGCGGCGACCTCGGGGGCCTCGCGCGTGAGGTCGGCGAGCAGCCGGCCGAAGGTCGCCTGCGTCGAGACGGGCACCCGGTGCCGCCGCCCGAGCGCGTTCGGCACGCTCGCGGGCTCGGCGTGCGTCACGGGTTCGCGCCGCAGGCTCGCGCCCCGCCGCGCGCACAGCTCGGCCGCGGCTGAACCGGGCTCGAACAGACGCCACGGGTCGGCCAGGTCGGTCCCGCAGGCTCGCGCCAAAGCCTCCATCTGCGCCTCGGTCAACAGGGCCGAGTGGTTGTTCGGGTGGCCCTCGGTCGGCAGGCCGCGCCCCTTGACCGTGTAGGCGAACACGACGGTGGGACGGTCCTCGTCGACGGCGCGGTAGGTGTCCAGCAGCAGTTCGAGGTCGTGCCCGCCGAGGTCGCGGATCGCCGCCGCCAGCCGCTCGGCCGGCAGGCCGGCGAGCAGGTCGCGCAGCGCGGGGCCGGCCGAGTCCCCCGCGATCCGGTCCGGCAGTTCGCGGGCGTCCGCGCGCAGCAGCCGCTGGTACTCCTCGTTCGGCATCTCCTCCAGGCGGCGCCGCAGCTCCTCGCCGCCCGGCAGGGCGAACAGCTCGGCCGCCGCCCGGCCCCACTTCAGGACGACGACCTGCCAGCCGGCGGCCTCGAACATGCCGCGCAGCCGGTGGATCTGCACGTCCGGCACCACCCGGTCGAGCGACTGCCGGTTGAAGTCGACCACCCACAGCAGCTCGCCGAGCCCGGAGACCGCCGGGTCGGCCACGGCCTCCCAGATCGCGCCCTCGTCCAGCTCGGCGTCGCCGATCAGGCTGATGAACCGGCCGGCCGGAGGGGTCGCGTCGAACCGCGAGCGCAGGTAGCGGTGGGCGATCGCCGCCCACACCGGCGCGGTCGCGCCGATGCCCACCGAGCCGGTGGAGAAGTCGACGGTGTCGTGGTCCTTGAGCCGGCTGGGATAGCTCTGCAGGCCGCCCTTCGCGCGCAGCGTCGGCAGGTACTTCGCGTCCAGGTCGCCGAGCAGGTGGTTGACGGCGTGCAGCACCGGCGACGCGTGCGGCTTCACCGAGACGCGGTCGAGCGCGGTCAGCTCGTGGAACCACAGCGACACCATGATGTCGACCATCGAGGCCGACGACGCCTGGTGCCCGCCGACCTTGACGCCGGTGTCGTTGGGCCGTCCCCGGTTGGCCGCGTCGACGATCGACGTGGCGAGCCACAGGACGCGCCGGGAGATCTCGCGCAGGGTCGCGATGTCGTACGGCTGGGCGTCCCCGGCCGTCGGGCCGAGGGGTCGCCTGGGGCCCGAGGGTGCCGGAGCCGCAGCGGGCGCGGCTGGGTTGTCGTAGCGCATAGAGAGGATTCTCCAGCTTTTCTGGATTCCGGCGGTTCTAGGGGTGCGTCGCGCCCGCGTGGGCCGGGGCGGGACGGCGCGCGTCGAGGGCGCCGGGAACCCGGTCGGGCGTCCGGCCGGGGGCGTGCGCGAGGGCCTGCTCCAGGTCGGCGACCAGGTCCTCGGGGTCCTCCAGCCCGATGGAGAGCCGGACCAGGGCGGCGGACGGACGGGCCTCCGCGGCGACGGGCCGGTGCGTCAGCGACGCCGGGTGCTGGATCAGCGAGTCGACGCCGCCCAGGGACACCGCGTGGGTGAACAGGCGGACCCCAGACGTGAGGCTCCTGGCCTGCTCGATGCCGCCAGTGAGCTCGATCGAGAGCATCGCCCCCGGACCCCTCATCTGCCGGTGGAGGAGGTCCCGCGCGTCGCCCGCCGTCCCGGGGTGGTACACGCGGGAGACGTCCGGGTGGGTGCTCAGCCACGCGGCGACGCGCTGGGCGTTCGCCTGCTGCGCCCTGATCCGGATCGGGAGCGTCGCCAGCCCCCGGTGCACGAGGTAGGCGCCGAGCGGGTGGAGGAGGGCCCCGGTGATCGCGCGGACGCGGCGCAGCGCCGCCGCCCGCTCCCGGTCGCAGGCGATGACACCGGCGATGACGTCGCCGTGCCCGCCGAGGTACTTGGTCGCGCTGTGCAGGACCATCGAGGCGCCGAGATCGGCGGGGTTCTGCAGGACCGGGGTCGCGAACGTGTTGTCCACCAGGACGGGGACGCCTCCGGCCGCGGCCACCACCGCGCGGATGTCGACGAGGTCGAGCGTCGGGTTGGCGGGGGTCTCCAGCATGACCAGCGCCGTGTCCGGACGGACCGCCGCCGCGACGTCCTCGGCCGCGCAGAAGGTCACCTCCGTCCCGAGCATGCCGGACGCCAGGAGGTGGTCGGTCCCTCCGTAGAGGGGCCGGACCGCCACGATGTGCCGGTGGCCGCTCTCCCGCGTCGTCGCGAGGACCGCCGCGGTGACCGCCGCCATCCCCGAGGAGAACGCCACGGCCTCCTCGGTGTGCTCCATCCGCGCCAGCGCCGACTCGAACCGGGCCACGGTCGGGTTCCACAGCCGCGCGTAGACGGCCCCGCCCTCCGGGTGGGGCGCGCCGCCTCCGGCCATGGCCTCGTACGACAGGCCGCCCGCCTCGATGTCCGGCAGCGGGTTGGTCGAGGACAGGTCGATCGGGAGCGCGTGGACACCGAGGTCGGCGAGGTCCTCGCGACCGGCGTGGACGGCGAGGGAGTCGGGCTTCAGCCGAGGCGTGATCATGGCGCACAGGATGAGCGGATCCCCAGGGAAACTCAATGGTCGTTGCGGAAATGCCCGCCGTTCGCCAGGATCGGCGCAGATCCGACAAGGAGAGCCCCCGATGTCCGACCTGTCGTCGAAGAAACCGCAACCCGCCCCGGCGGCCCTCGACGGTACCGACCTGGCCATCCTCGCCGCGCTCGTGGACGACGGCCGCCTGACCAACGCCGCGCTCGCCGCCCGCGTGGGGGTCGCCGAGTCCACCTGCGCGTACCGGGTGCGCGCGCTGCGGCGGTCGGGCGTCATCGCGGGCGTCCACGCCCGGCTCGACCTCGGCGCGCTGGGGCACCCGATCCAGGCGATCGTCAAGGTCCGGCTGGGCAGCCACAACCGGGAGCACGTCCGCAGCCTCTACGACAAGCTGGTCGCGGTCCCGGGAGCGCTGACGGTCCTGCACGTGGGCGGCGACGACGACTTCCTCCTGCACGTCGCCGTCGAGAGCCCGCAGAAGCTCCGCGACCTCATCCTCGAGCACATCACCATCTACCCGGTCGTCCAGCGGACGGAGACCCAGCTGGTCTTCGAGGTGCGCGAAGGCCGCGGCGTGCTGAGACCCCGATGACGGCCGGCGTCCTCGCCGGGGAGCCCGTTCCCGGTCGCGGCGGTCAGGTCGCGGTGGGGAACGCCATCGCGGCGAGGGGCTCCCGGTCGGACGGCTCGGGCCAGCGGCTCGTCACCGCCTTCGCCCGGGTGTAGAACCGGATCCCCTCCGCGCCGTGGACATGGGTGTCGCCGAACAGCGAGTCCTTCCAGCCGCCGAAGGAGTAGAACGCCATGGGCACCGGGATCGGCACGTTCACGCCGACCATCCCGACCCGCACCTCGCGCTGGTACCGGCGGGCCGCCGCGCCCGACGCCGTGAAGACCGCCGTGCCGTTGCCGTACGGGACGGCGTTGACCAGCGCGATCGCCTCGTCCAGGGTGTCGACCCGCAGCACGACCAGGACCGGGCCGAAGATCTCCTCCCGGTGCGCGGCCATCTCCGGCGTCACCCGGTCGAGCAGGCACGGGCCGAGGAAGTGGCCGGGGCCGGGCAGCCCGCGCCCGTCCACCACCACGGCCGCGCCGTCGCGTTCGGCCCGCTCGACATGGCCGGTCACCCGGTCGAGGGCGTCCCGGCCGATCAGCGGCCCCATCTCGCTGCCGGCCTCGGCCCCGGGCCCGACCTTCACCGCGCGCGCCCGCTCCGCCAGCCGCGCCACCAGCGGGTCGGCGGCCTCGCCGACGGCGACCACGGCCGAGATCGCCATGCAGCGCTGCCCGGCCGAGCCGTAGGCGGCGGCGGTGATCTGGTCGGCGGCGTGGTCGAGATCGGCGTCCGGGAGCACGACGGCGTGGTTCTTGGCGCCGCCGAGCGCCTGCACCCGCTTGCCCGCCGCGCTCGCCGTCCGGTGGACGTGCCGCGCGACCGGCGTGGACCCGACGAACGACACGGCCGCCACGTCCGGATGGGTGAGCAGCGCGTCGGCGGTCTCGCGGTCGCCGTGGACGACGTTGAACACCCCGTCGGGAAGGCCCGCCTCGGCGTACAGCTCCGCGATCAGGTTCGACGCGGACGGGACGCGCTCGCTCGGCTTCAGCACGAAGGCGTTGCCGCAGGCGATCGCGATCGGGTGCATCCACAGCGGCACCATGACGGGGAAGTTGAACGGCACGATCCCCGCGCACACTCCCAGCGGCTGCCGGAAGGCGAAGGCGTCCACGCCGGAGGAGACCTGGTCGGAGTAGTCGCCCTGGAGCTCGCGCGGGACGCCGCAGGCGAACTCGACCACCTCCCGGCCGCGGACGATCTCGCCGCGCGCGTCGTCCAGGACCTTGCCGTGCTCGGCGGTGACCAGCCGGGCGAGCTCGTCGGTGTGCCGCTCCAGCAGGTCGCGGAACGCGAACATCACCCGTGCCCGGCGGGTCACCGACACCTCCGCCCACGCCGCGGCGGCGCGGGCGGCGGCCGAGACGGCGGCGTCCACCTCGGCGCGGCGGCCGAGCGCGACCTCCCCGACGGGGCGGC
>NZ_QURH01001046.1 GCF_003428695.1 Actinomadura logoneensis | reverse complement strand
CTTCGCGGCGCGCGTGGTGGACGGCCGCGGCCGTGGGCGCGGCGGTGGCGGCGGCGGTCGTGCTCCTCGCGCTGGTGTTCGTGCCGGGACCGGGGCGGGAGGAGAGGACGCGTCCGGCCGACCGGGTCGTCTCCCCGGCGTCCACCCCGACGGAGACGCCGCCCGTGCCGTCGCCGAAGCCGCCGCCCGGGAAGCCGAGCGGCCTGCCGTCACCGGCGGCGACCACGCCCGCGTCCGGAGGGCCGCCCCGGACGTCCGGCTCCCCGACCGACAGGGCGGGCCGCGGCTCCGCGACGCGTCCGCCGACGGCCCTCCCGAGCGGACCTCCCGCCAATGGACGGTCGCCCAGCCCGCCCTCGGCGCCGCGGCACGGCCCGACACCGAGCGCCCCCGTCCCGCCTACCCACTGATCAGCGCCGCGCCTCGGCCCGGTCGGAGACGGAAGCGGCTCAGACGGTGCCGAGGCGCAGGCCGGGGAGCATGTGCCAGCCGACCGTCTCCATGATGGTGCGGAGCTGGAGGGGCATCCGGTCCAGGACGAGCGGGCCGGTGCCCGAGCGGCGGGCGGCCACGTCGGCGAGCATGTTCAGCGCGCCGAGGTCGATGAAGCCGAGCCCGGCCAGGTCCAGGTGGATCTCCTCGCCGCGGCTCGCGCCCAGCACCTTGTTCAGCGCCTCGTCCAGCACCGTGTGCCGGGACGCGTCGAGCTCGCCGAGCAGCGACAGTCCCACCGGGTCGAAGGTGCGGACGATCTGCAGCACCGAGTCGGCGAACTCCGGGTTCGGCGTCACGAACGTCGAGTGCGTCGCGGCGAGCGCGGTCCGCGCGTCCGCCGACAGCCGCCGCCGGTCGATCTGGCAGATCGCCGTCACCCGCGTGCTCGGGCACACGGCCCGTTCGATGTGCCGCTCGCAGCGGAGCAACTCGCCGAGGCCGCCGGGGAGGTCGAGCGCGAACGTCATGTCCGCGGTGACCCGGATCGTGGTGTAGTCGCCGTCCTCCGCGCCCGCGATCTCACCCGTGAGCGCCGCCAGCACCGTGCCGGGGTCGAAGCCGCCGTCCGGGCGCCGCGCGTCCGCGAGCGGCACCACCGTCAGCAGCCCGGGACGCGCCCGGACACCGTGCATCCCGGGGACGTCCACGTCGTCCGAACCGGCCAGGTAGATGATCTTGTGGGCGGCCTCCAGCCCGTCCCGGACGAACGAGCCGACCACGTGCCGCTGCTCGTCCTCGCCCGAGTACGCCAGCCACGCGTGGTCGCCGGGCCGCAGCTCACGGACCGGCCTGCGGACCGAGCTGAGGGTCTCCATAACGCCTTCCACCGCGGCCACTTCCGGATGCGTCCAGACTACGACCCGCGAGCCACGTCACGTAGCCGAACCCTCACCCTGTTTTCCCGGTATCTGACGACCGGACGGCTCCGGAACCCCACCGCGCCTCCGGCCCTCCGCGGCGGAAGGGACGCGCCTTGCGTGCTCGGCGGCCCATGCACGCGTCCCGTTCACTCGGCGGCCCATGCCCGCGCCGTGTTTCGCTCAGCGGCTCACGCGCATCCGGACGAACGTGCCGTCCCAGCCCGCGCGCACATCGACCAGGTCGACCAGCAGCCGGACCGTCCACAGCCCGAACCCGCTGTCCAGCGCCGTCTGCGGCGGGACGAACCCGGTCAGCGGGCTGAAGTCGCGCCAGTAGCCGTTGTCGCCGACCTCGCAGACCAGGTCCGCGCCGTCCGTCCACAACCGGACCCCGACCGGCGGGACGCCGTGCCGCAGCGCGTTCGCCGCGACCTCGTTCACGGCCGTGACCAGGTTCTGCGCGTTCCGTCCGGACACCCCGTGCCGGTCGGCCCGCTCGCCGACCCACTGCCGCAGCTCGTGCAGGTCGTGCCCGGTCACCGGTAGGTACTCCGACTCCGGCGGCGTCGGGAACTCCCGGGCGCGGTCGACGTCGGCGGAGAACTCCCTCGGCGGGGTGAACCGCCGGCTCTCGACGTGGACGCCGTCCCGCACCAGCCAGGGGTGCGTCCGCCGCGCGTACTCCAGGATCTGCTCCGGCAGCACGGACGTGTCGTACGGGCACAGCGCCGACGCCCGCGTGCCCTGGAACACCTCGTTGATCAGCGACTCGTACCGCGCCCACTCCATCGTCTCGCGGGGCGTCCACTCCTCGCGCCACACCGGCTCGGCCAGCGCGTGCACGCTGCGCGGGTTCTTCGCCTTCACCAGCTCCAGGTAGCTGCGCAGCGTCCGCACGGGATGCTCGTAGAAGGTCTCGGCCGCGACGAACGCCCCCTCCGGGGCCTCCGGGAAGAATTCGCGCAGCGGCTCCAGCCGCTGCTGCGCCACGACGACCACGACCTCGCGGTCGGGGTCCTCCAGGCCCTCCCGGACGAACGGGACGGCCGTGTCCAGGAAGTCGGGCATCCCGTCGAACAGGAAGGCGCGGTGCTCCAGCGCCCTCGCCCCGGCGGCGGCCGGCGGGGCGGGCGGGGGGGACGCGGTCATCGGGCGGCACCTCCCGTCCGGGCGCCGGGCCTCAGCCGCGGCAGCCGGTTCCAGCCGACCATCGTGATGACGTTCTCCACGTCCGGACGCAGGTGGTCGAGGTACAGCGCGCCGCCCCGGGGCAGCTCGGCGGCGTGCTGCGCCAGCAGGTTCAGGCCGCCGATGTCGATGAAGTCGAGCTCCGCGACGTCCAGGTGGATGTCGCCGCGGCGGCTCGCCATCGCCCGCAGCAGGTGCTCCGACACGTGCGAGTGCCGCGACGCGTCCAGCTCGCCCCGCAGTTTCAGGCCGAACGGACCGTAGATCCGCCGGATCGTCAGAATGCCGTCGTCGAACTCGGCGTCCACCCGCATCAGCACCTCGTGCGAATCGCGCAGCGCGCCGAACTGGGCCGTCCCGCACCGGCGCACGTCGACCTGGCAGACGCCCATCGCCATCGTGCTCGGCGAGATCGCCCGGTCGACGCGGTCCTCGCAGCTCAGCATCGCCTCGGCCCCGCCCGGCTCGGTGAGCAGCCAGGTGGAGTCCATCGTCACCCGGACGGCCCGGTACCCCTCGCCGAACGCCGACTCGCGCTCCCGGTCCAGCGTGTCGGCGAGCTTGGCGGGCTCGAACGCGCCCGCCCGGCTGAGGCACGCCTCCCGCCGCGACAGCAGCCGGAGCTGGCGCGAGGACTTCAGCCTCGCCAGGTCGAGGGAGCAGCGCTCCAGGCCCGGCAGCGACTCGGCCGGCTGGTCGGTGATGTAGACGACCTTCTCCTCGGTCGCCAGCCCGGCCCGCACGAAGGGGCCCACGACCCGGTCGCGCTCCTCGGCGTCGACGTAGCCGAGCAACCCGTGGTCGCCCGGACGTACCTCACTGACGGGACGTTCGTCGAACCAGGGGATGTTCTCCATGGCCTGCCCATCCAGGTTGTCTCGGACCCGCCCAGCCTACGCCCGGCGAAAGGAAAAGAAAGCCCTTCGCACAAGCTCCCTCACACTGAGTTGACGGGCAAGTTGATCGGCGGGACGGCCGGCACGCCCGGGACCTGCAGCCTCAGCCGCACCGTCGTCCCGTCCCGGCCCGTCCGGATCTGGACGAGCGAGCACAGCAGCCGCACCGCCCACAACCCGAACCGTCCCGCGCCGCCCGCGGGCTTGGGCGGGATGAGCCCGAACCCGGTGCGCTCGGTCCAGTGGCCGCGGTCGGTCACCTCGCACACCAGCTCGCCCGGCTCCAGCCACAGCCGCAGCGCGATCGGCGGACGGCCGTGCCGCAGCGCGTTCGTCACCACCTCGGTCACCGCGACGAGCAGCCGCTGGAGGTCGTCCTCCGGCAGCGGGGTGCGGCGCGCGAAGTCGGTCACGTAGACGCGGATCCAGTACAGGTCGGGCACGTCGATGGGGAGGTCGAACGCGTCGTCCGGGGCCGGGGGCAGCGGCCCGGAGTCGAGCCGCGCGTTGTAGAGCCACGGGTCCTGGTACCCGGGGTTGGGCAGCGTCGCCCGCCCGCGCGTCGTCTCGGGGTGCGTCTGCCGGGACGCGGCGACCACCCCGGCGGGCAGCGTCCGCGAGTACGCGCACAGCAGGGCGGCCCCGGTGTCCGCGAACGCCGCGTTGGTGATCGCCTCGATCCGCTGCCACTCCGACCGCTCCGCCGGACCGCGCCGCGCCCACGCGGGCTCGCCGAGCACCCGCAGCCGCCGCTTCTGCCACGCGGCCGTCTCGGCGAGCGCCAGGGTGTCGGCGAGGTGGCGGGCCGGATGCGCGTACCACCGGTCCGAGTCGAAGAACTCCACGCCGGCCGCGTCCGCCCCGAGCTTGTCCCGGAGCAGCATGTGCATCGCCAGCGTCGTGACCGCGAGCACCCGGTCACCGCCCTCGATGCCCTCCCGCAGGAACGGCAGGGCGCCGTCCAGCAGGTCGTCCGCGCGGTCGTACGGAAGCACGCGATGGCTGAATGCTTGGCTCACGGTGCCCCACCCGGTCAGTGTCGGCCGCCTCCGCCCGAACGCTCCCGGGGCGGCTTTGCCTTCCACCCTAGGCCCGCCGGCCCTCCGAAGCCGAGGCCCGTTTTCAAACTATGAACGGAGGGGGCGGCCGATGGGCCGCCCCCTCCTCGTCGGGCCGTGGGGCCGGCGAGACTCGAACTCGCACTGTCCAGTTCCTAAGACTGGTGCCTCTGCCTATTGGGCTACGACCCCGGCTTTATCGGTGCTTGAGCCTACCAGCGCAGGTGTCGGTCTGAGCGTGGCAGTTCGGGCGCGGGAAACGCGGATTCTTCCGGCGATTGTCGAGATGGTCGCCGTTGATGTGGTCCACATGCGGGATCAGTGGCCTGCCCTGCCACTTCCGCCGTCTCGCAGGCGGCGCAGAGATGGCGACGCCGCTTTCGGCCGGTGCGCGGCGGGCATGTGCGGGCCCGTCCTGCGACCGGAGGTGTTGTCGCGATGAGAATCTACTCGGGCGTCTTTCGGTTCCAGCGCCTGCCCTTCTTGCGGGCACGTCACCGGAAATACGACGTGTCGATCCCGAAGCGTTTGCGCTGCCTGCTGATATGGGCGTGAGAGCCCGACGCGCCCATCCTTGACCTCCTCCGGGGCGGATGGAGGTCAAGGTGACAACGGGCTACGGCAGAATCACAGGGCGAGGTCGCGGCGGAGGCGTTCGACGTGGCCGGTCGCCTTCACGTTGTAGTACGCCTGCTCGATCTTGCCCTCGGGGGAGATGACGAAGGTGGACCGGATGACGCCGACGACGGTCTTGCCGTACAGCTTCTTCTCGCCGTAGGCGCCGTAGGCCCGCAGCACCTCGGTCTCCGGGTCGGAGAGGAGGGGGAAGGTCAGGCCCTCCTTCTCGCGGAAGCGGGCGAGCTTCTCCGGCTTGTCGGGGGAGATGCCGACGACGGTGGTGCCCGCGGCCTCGAGGTCGGGGAGACTGCCCTGGAAGTCCACGGACTCCTTGGTGCAGCCGGGGGTCATCGCGGCCGGGTAGAAATAGAGGACCACCCGCCGGCCGCGCAGGGACGCCAGCGACACCGGCTTCCCGTCGGCGTCGGGAAGCTCGAACTCCGGCGCGTCATCGCCTGGCTGCAAACGCTCGGACACCTGTTCCGCCTTTCGCTCGGGACGCTCGCCTCCAACCTACCGGCTGGGGTGCCGCGGGCGTTTCCGCCGTGGACCTGCAAGACTGTTCGGATCATGCGACTTCGGCGGCAGAGACGATAGGACGAGGGCATGGCTGACAGGTCCAGCGACCCCCAGGCGCTGCAGCGGGAGATCGAGCGGTCCCGGCAGGAGCTCGCGCGCACCATCGACGAGCTCGCGGACCGGGTCAACCCGAGGAACGTGGCGCAGCGGGGCGCGGAGCGGCTGAAGGAGGAGGCCGAGCAGGTCCGGCGGACGGTCGACGCGGCCATCCGGGTGCCGGACGAGGACGGGCGGCCCGGTCCGATCGACCCCCGGCTGGTGATGGCCGGGGTCGGCGTGGTGGTCGGGATGACCGTGTTCGCGATGATGCGGCGGCGCTCCAGGAAGCGGCGAAGCCGCGTCTGACCTGCGTGGAGGCGCCGGTTCGTCCGCAGGGACGGATCGGCGCCTTCGGCTTCCCCGAGGACCGGCGCGGACCCTGGCGCGGACGGGGCGTGGCGGGCTCGGCAGGCGACGGACGACACAGGCCGGTGCGGGGACTACCTCAGGGTGGGTTCGGCGCGGGTGACCGAGTCGGGGCCGCGCCCGATCTCCGCCTCCGGGATGTGCGGGACGACGAAGGCGTACTGCGCCAGGTCGGCGGCGGGGACCTCGCCGGACTCGCCGAACGCGGCGATCTCGCCCCAGCAGGGCGCGCCGAGCGAGCCGGAGCGGTGCCGGACGGACAGGCCCGCGACCAGGTTGGCGAACTGGAGCCGCTGCCGGAGCGGCCACCGCTTGAGGGTGGCGAACACGAACCCGGCGGCGAACACGTCCCCGGCGCCGGTCGGGTCGAGGGCGCGGACGGGCAGCGCGGGCGCGGCGGCGCGCTCGCCGCCGGACGCCGCGATGGCCCCGAGCGAGCCGAGCTTCACCACCACCGTCCCGACGCGGCGGGAGAGCACGTCGAGCGCGGCCTCCGGCGAGGACGTGCGGGTGTAGGCCATGGCCTCGACGGCGTTGGGCAGGAAGACGTCCACGTCGTCCAGGCGGTCCAGGACGTGGCCCGCCCAGGTCTCGGTCGGGTCCCAGCCGAGATCCGCGAAGACCAGCGAGCCTGCGGCGCGCGCCGCGAGCGCCCAGTCGGGGACGGGACGGTCGATGTCGACGAAGCAGGTGCGCGCGGACGGCGGCGAGGCGACCAGGGAGTCGGCGGACAGGTCGAGCGGGCGGGTGTAGGTGACCATGCTGCGGTCGGCGTCGGTGGCGAGGGACACGGTCACCGGGGTGTGCCAGCCGGGGACGCGCCGCGAGTACGCCAGGTCGACCGACTCCTGCTCGGCGAGCGTCCGCCAGAGGTAGGCGCCGAACATGTCGTCGCCGAACGCGGCGGCGAGGCCGGTGCGCAGCCCGAGGCGGCTCATCGCGACCGCGATGTTGGCGATGCCGCCGGGGGCGGATCCGAGCCCGTCGGTGACCAGCTCGGTGCCGGGCGGCGGCAGTCCGGGGAGCCCGGTGAAGATCATGTCCATGAAGACCTGGCCGGTCAGGAACACGTCCAGTTCTCCGCCGGAGGTCCCGACGCCGGGCCCCCGTTCGCCGCACGGGTCGGGCGCGCCGGCGGTCACGCGAGGTCCGGGGCGGTGGTGTGGAAGCGGGCGACGACGGCGGCCCGCGCGGCCTGCTCGGCGGCGCGGGTGTGGACCGGGGAGTCGTGCCGCAGCGCCCAGTGCGGGCCCTCCACGGTGGTGCGCTCCATGTCGGCGAGGCGGACGACCGGCTCGCCGAGGACGGTGAAGTCAGCGACGGTGACGTTCGTCCGGATGGTCCCCTGGTAGGCGCGGATGTCGCCGTCGCGCCGCCGGTACTTCACCAGGGGCGTGATGGAGAGGTCGCCGGTCTCGGCGCGTTCGACCGCGTCGCCGTAGGACGCGAGCAGGTCGAGGCGGCGCCGGTTGCCGGCGGTGAGCTTGTCGAGGGCCGTCCCGCGGTCGCCTTCCTGGACTCGCACGTGGACGGACAGGCGGGCGATCTCGGGCGGCGCCTCCAGCACCGCCTCGCCGCGCACGCTGATCACCGGGGCGTGGCTCATACCGGCCAACCTAACCGGTGCGGGTCCGCCGTCGCCCGCGTCCCGCGCCACCCGGTCCGCGCGGTCGCGCGGAGTGGGCGGCGCCGGACGCGCGGGCGGCGGGGGAGCCTCGGCAGGGGGAGGCCGGGAGTCAGAGGAAGGTCTTGCCCTCGCCGCGGTAGGTGGGGACGGTGGCGACGATCCGGTCGCCCTCGATGAGGTGGAGTTCGGCGAAGCGCTCGCACAGCTCGCCGGCCTTGGTGTGCCGGAACCAGACGCGGTCGCCGACCGACAGCAGGTCGGCGGCCTCGCCGTGCAGCGGCGTCTGCACCTCGCCCGCGCCCTCCAGGGAGTTGTAGGACAGGCCGGTCGGCAGGTACGGGCGGGGCAGCCGCAGGCCGTCGGCGGTGCCGGAGGCCAGGTAGCCGCCGCCGAGGCAGGTGACGACGCCCGGTCCGGGGCGCCGCACCACCGGCAGCGCGAACAGCGCGGCGGGGCGGCCCCGGAAGTTGGAGTAGTAGTCGAACAGGTGCGGCTGGTAGAGCCCCGATCCGGCGGCGACCTCGGTGACGGCCTTCTCCCGGACGGTGTTCTCGACGCTGCCCGTCCCGCCGCCGTTGACGAACTCCAGGTCGGCGAGGTCGCGGACGGCCCGGACGATCGCGGCGCGGCGGCGGGCGAGCTCCAGCCGGGACCGCTTCTGCATGGCCCTGATCACCCGGGACCTGGCGGCCTGCCCGGGGACCTGGTCGCCGACGCCCGCGATCTGGCCCTCGTAGGCCATCAGCCCGACGAGCTGGAGGCCCGGCCGCTTGACGACGGTCTCGGCGAAGTCGCGGACCTGGTCGGGGGTGTGCAGCGGGGAACGGCGCGGGCCGATCTGGAGCATTCCGTGCAGCAGCCGGTAGGACGCGTCCACGTCGACGCAGACGCGGATGCGGCGTCCGGCGGAGTGGGTCTCGATGAGGTCCAGGTGCTCGGCGCAGTCGACCATGAGCGTGATGGCGGAGGCGGCGCGCTCGTCGGCGGCCAGCTCGCGCAGCGCGGCGCGGTCGGCGGTCGGGTAGGCGACGAGGATGTCGTCGCTGACGCCCTCGCGGGCGAGCCAGAGGGCTTCGGGGAGGGTGAACGCCATGATCCCGGCGAACCCGTCCATGGCGAGGACCTCGTCCAGGACGGCCCGGCACCGCACCGACTTGCTGGCGACCCGGATCGGCTTCCCGGCGGCCCGCCGGACCAGGTCCGCCGCGTTGGCGCGCAGCGCCGTCAGGTCGACGATCGCGAGGGGGGCGTCCAGATCGGCCGTGGCGGCGTCGTAGCGGTCCCGGAGGTTCATGGCCTTACAGTGCCATAAAACGGTCAAATATGAAACCGCTTCATGTATTCATGATCATTTCCAGTATTTCATGATCGGCCGTGCTCGGCGAAGAAGTCCCACAGCATCGCCGCCGCGCCCTTCGGCCACGCGTGCCCGCCGCCGACCACCCGGCACACCGCGAGCGACACCCCGTCCTTCGCGCTGGACGAGCACCGGAGGTTCCCGGTCTGCGCGGCCAGCGTGGTCGCCTTCGGCTCGGGCAGGCCGTCGTGCCGGCGCCAGGCGTCCACGGCGAACGAAAGAGGAGGATACGGGCGGTCGTCGTTGATGTCGCGCCGTCCGCCGCCGTCCACCGGCACGTTGCGGTCGGCCGTCCCGTGGAAGATGAGCGCCGACACCGGACGGGACGGATCACACCCGGTCACCAGCGCGCCCTCCACGACCCCGATCGCGGCGACCTTGTCGGCCGCCTCGCAGCCCATCCGGTACGCCATTCCGGCGCCGTTGGAGAACCCGGTCACGAACACCCGCTTCGGGTCGCTCAGCCCGGCCGCGTTCAGCCGGTCGATGAGCTTGGTCAGGAAGCCGACGTCGTCGATGTGCCCGATCTTGGCCGGACCGCAGCAGTCGCCCGCGTTCCAGGTCGTCATGAAGCCGTCCGGGTAGGCGACCAGGAACCCCTTGTCGTCCGCGATGGAGTCGAACCCGGACAGCGACTGCATCCGCGCCATGGTCGCGAGGCCGCCGTGCAGCGCGATGACGAGGGGCAGCGGCTTGTCCGGCTTGCCGTCCTTCCAGTCGCGGTGGGCGAGCGCCGGCGGGACGTGCAGGAGGAACTCGCGGTGGCCGGGCGTCCCGACGTCGAGCTTGTGCTTGGTCGTGCCGGAGGCGGTCGGGAAGCCGTCCACCTCGCGCGGCACGGCCGTGGTCGCGCGCCTGCCGGACGAGCCCCCGCCCTTCCCTTGATCGCCGTCGCACCCGGCGAGCGCTCCGGCGGCCAACACGAGCAGAGCGGCGAGGACGATCACCACATTCCGGCGCATACCGCCGAACCTAACCACCACCCCGACGACGAAACCACCGGCGACCGGCAGGCGCGGCGGGCGGTGTGCGGCGGCGCCGTCCGGTCGGGCAGGATTCCGGAACGTCCGGTATCGGCGGAGGAGAGGCGTGCGGTGGCTCGATCTGGCGGGGACGGCCTCGGCCTCGACTGGTGGCTGGAGGACGCCGAGCGCTGGGAGCTGCTGCGGTTCGAGGCCGTCCACGACGAGGAGGGGCTGCCGTCCGACGCCTGCCGGCGGGAGCGCCGCGACGTCCTGGAAGCACTCGTCGCCGTCCCGGGACCGGTGGACCACGACTTCGCGCGGTTCCTGCTGGAGCAGGAGATTCTGCTGCACCGTCACGCGTGGGGTTTCAGCCGGTGGCTGGAGATCGCGGCGCTGCTGGTCGCGGAGCATGGGCGGCCGGAGGACGTCTGGCTTCTGTGGCGTGCGATCGGCACGAGTTTCGACACCTGGTGCGGGCTGCCGCACCGGCTGCTGCTGTCCGCGGGCGGGACGGGGAGCACCGTCGCCCATGTCGCCGCCTCCGGTCGTGAGGAGCGCGACGGCCTGCTGGAACACCTCGGCGAGATGGACGAGATGACCGGTGAGGAGGCCGCCGCGTTCGTCGCGGAGCGTCGCCGGTACTACGCCGACGGCCCGCTCCGGCCTGGCGAGGACGAGTAGGGCCGCTGCGCGGGGGCGCTTCAGGGGCGGGGCGGGAGGGCTTCGATGGCGCGCCGGGCCCTGCTCGTCGCGTCCTTCTCGTCCAGGCGCAGGGCGATGTTGGTGGCGTTCAGGATCGCGTCGATCTGGAAGGCGGTCAGGTCGGCGTCCAGGGGAGCGGTCTCGCCCGCGTCCACCGCGTGGCGGAGTTCGGCGGAGATGACCGACAGCCAGTCGCGGCGCTGGCGGGCCAGGGCGTCGCGGACGGGGCCGGGGCGGCTGTCGAACTCGGGCAGGTTCGCTGACCAGAAGCAGCCGCCGGTGAACAGCGGCCTCTCCGCGTAGGCGATCCAGTTCTCGACGATGGCGCGGAGTCGCGCGAGGCCGGGAGCGGCGGTCCGGGCGGGGTGCACGACCGCGTCGAGGAACAGGTCGCGGGCCGCCTCGACCGTGGCGAGGTGCAGGTTCTCCTTCGTCCGGAAGAGGGTCTGGATGCCGCTCTTGCTCAGGTCGAGGTCGCTCGCCAAGCGGCCGAGGCTGAGCCCGTTGAGGCCTTCGGCCGACGCGACGTCCACCGCGTGCCGGGTGACCGCGCGGCGCGAGCGGGCGCCGCGCAGCAGCCGCCCGTCCGTGACGGCGGGGCGCGAGGAGGTCGTGTCGTCGGTCATCGCCCCCATCGTGGCATACGCCTTTACATTTACGTACGGTCGTACGTATTGTTTCGTCCCGCCGGTCTTCCGGGTGTCGCCGACGAGAGGACGTCCCATGGACAGCGACCGCATGGTCGAGCTGGCGCAGGCGCTGGCCGCGGCCAAAAGCCGCCAGGACGTGCCAGCGGCCCTGGAGCTGATGCATCCGGGGATGGTCCTGGAGACGCCCGCCTTCGGGACCACGGCGCGCGGCCATGAGGAGAACGGAAAGGTGCTGCGCCGGTTCTTCGCCGCATTCCCGGACTACGAGGTCGAGCTCCAGGGGCACGCCGCGAACCCGGACACGCTGGTCTGCTGGGGGACGGTCAGGATGACGATGACCGGCGACAGGTTCGGTGTGACACCGCGAGGCGGACGCGCCGAACTTCCGGTGTTCATCCAGTTCGGTTTCGCGGACGACCTGATCGCCAGCGAACGGTTCTTCTTCGACCTGTCGGAGCTGTGCGCCCAGTCGGGCGTCTCGACCGACGCCGTCCGGCGCACGCTGTTCGGCGCCTCCTGACCCCCGAACCACGAGAGGTGACGCGTCATGCCCACGGACCCGCGGGTGAGGGACGTCGGTGAGATCCGGACGGAGTTCCTCTTCGACATCGTGGTCGACCTTGAACCGCCTCTGGACTTCGGCGCCGCGGGACCGGCCCGGCGGCGCATCCTGTTCGGCGCGGCCGGTGGGACGTTCGAGGGACCGGAACTGCGTGGCGAGGTGCTGCCGGGCGGCGGCGACTGGGCGCTGTTCCGTCCCGACGGCACCATGCTCCTCGACGTCCGGCTCTCGCTGCGCACGGACGACGGGGCGCTTCTCAACCTGACCTACGGCGGTCGCTTCACGACGCCTCCGGAACTGCGTTCCGCGATGGCGGATCCGGCCCGGCGCCACCTGGTCGACCCGTCCCGCTACTACTTCAGGACGAACCCGCTGTTCGAGACGGGATCCGAACGCCACGCATGGCTGAACGACATCGTGTGCGTGGGGACGGGTTACCTGGTCGAGGGCGGGATCGCCTACCGGATCTCCCGGGTGGTGTGAGCGAGCGCCACCCTGACGTGCGGTCCAGGGCGGCGGCATCACTCATCGCGCGTAGCGGGAGGTCCGGCGGGTCGTCGCCCCCAGGACGACCCGCCGGACGAAGCGTGCGCCTCAGCCCGCGACGGTGGCCGTGGTGGTCACGGTTCCGGCGGGGGACAGGACCCACTTGGCGGAGATCTTGACCTGGGTGCCCGGCGGCACCGACTCGTCCACCCCGATGCCGAAGTTCGCGCCCGCGGAGTTGGCCGGGATCTCGACCCTCGCCGGGACCTTGATTCCGGGGGTGTCGCTGGTGAGCTCGATGACGGCCCCGAACGGGTGCCAGTTGTTGCCCAGGCCGATGGAGCCGATGTTGGGGAAGCCGCCGCGCTTGAGCTCGCGCGTGACGCCGACCGTGTAGTTCTTCGGCGCGAACAGCACCGCCGCGCCCGCGGGCGGGTGCCCCAGGTCGGCGTCGATGTCGGTGACGCCGATCGGCCAGATCGGGACGCCGGGGTAGTCGATGGTGAAGGTGGCCTCCCGGCTTCCGGCCGGGACGACCACGTAGCGCGGGATCTTCGGCTCGGGGCTGTCGGGGAGCCCGGAGCGGTGATTGAGGCGCAGGTCAACGGCGGTGCCGCCGACCTTGGCCGGGGCGGACAGCCGGACGGTCGCGGTCGCCTTCGTCCCGGCGACGACGGCGTGCGCGTCGCCCGGGGCGTTCACGTCGAGCCGTTCCACGGTCTGGTCGCGCCAGTCGGGCGGGACGACCGTGACCTGGGTGGTGGCCTCCGACGAGGTCGTCCGGGCGACGAGCGGGACGGTCGTGGTGGACGAGTACGCCTCCAGCCGGATCGGGAAGCTGACGCTGGTCTGCCCCGCCGGGACCCGGACCACGTCACCGGGGACGGAGAAGGGGTAGTTGAGGTCGCTGCGCCCGACGCTGATCACCTCGACGCCGAGCCCGCCGACGGGGGCGGGCGCGTCCAGCCGGATCGTCTGGACGGCCTCGTCGCCGCCGGTGATCGTGGCCGGCGAGACGCTGGTCGAGGCGATCCGCGGCGTCGTGTCGGCGTGGGCGGGCAGGGCGGTGAGGGCGGGGAGTCCGGCGATGAGGGCGGCGGCGGCCAGGCCGAGCCGCCGCCGGGTGCGCGTCGTGGTCATGGGCTCAGTAAATGATCATCCCGGCCGGGGGGACAGCGCGGCGGCGATCCCGTTCGAACTCCGTAAGGTTTGCCGACGCGGCGAGTGACGCGGCGAGATTGACGACACTCCGCCCGTCCGTGACCGCGAAGACCTTCCCACCTGACGGCGGGGTGGGACGAACACCATCGAACGCCCCTTCAACGGACGCCTCCGCTTTCCTACCGTTCTGGTGCATGACGCGGATGATCGGGTTGTGCGGGGGCGTGGCGCTGATGAGCGCGACGATGGCGGTCGCGAGCACGGCGAGTTCCCTGGTCGCGGGGGACCGCATGGGGACGGGCTGGGGCGCGGTGCCGCCGACGGCGGACGTGGTCGGGACGGGCGTGGGCGCGATCCTGCTGACCCGCCTGTTCCGGCGCCACGACCGGCGGACGGTGCTGGGCGCCGGCTACGCGGTCGCGGCGTTCAGCGGGGCGCTCGGCGCGGTCGCGGCCGTCCGGGGGAACGTGCCGCTGCTGACGCTGGCGATGCTGCTGCTCGGGCTCGGGAACGCCGCCGCGCAGCTCTCGCGGTACGCGGCGGCGGAGCTGTACCCGCCGGGACGGCGCGGGTTCGCGATCGGGCTCGTGGTGTGGTCGGCGGCGGCCGGGGCGGTCGGCGGGCCGCTGCTGCTCGGCCCGTCCGGACGCCTGGCGGGCACGCTCGGCCTGACCGTGCTCGCCGGTCCGTTCGTGTTCGCCGCCGTCACGGCCGGGATCGCCGCCCTGGCGATGGGCGGCCGGCGGCTCGGCGTGGACGACGCGGCGCCGGGCCTTCCGCTGCGGACGCTGTTCGCGCTGCCGTCCGCGCGGACGGCCCTGCCGGTGATGGTGGTGGCGCAGGTCGTCATGTTCGGCGTGATGACGGCGGCGCCGGTCGACATGCACATGCACGGGGACGGGCTCGCCGCCGTCGGGGAGACGCTGGCCGCCCACACGCTGGGGATGTTCGCGCTGTCGCCGGTCACCGGGCGCGCGGTGGACCGCTTCGGCGGCTGGGCCGTCACGCGCGCCGGGCTGGCCGTCCTGGTGGTGTCGACCGCGCTCGCGGGGGTCTTCCCGGACGCGCGCATGGCGACGCTCTTCCTGCTCGGCTACGGCTGGAACCTGTGCTTCGTGGGAGGCAGCGCCGTCCTCGCCGTGGGGGCGCCCCCGGCGGAGAGCGCGCGCCTGGAGGGCGCGGTCGATGCGACGGTGTGGTCGCTCGCGGCCGTCGCTTCGCTGCTTTCCACGGTCGTCCTCGCGCACGCGGGCGCGAGCGCGCTGGCCTTCGGGGCGAGCGCGCTGGCGCTGCTCGTCCTGGCCGGTCAGCAGGCGGTGCGCAGGCCCGCGAGCGCGGCGAGCCGCTGATGGGACTCCAGGCGCGCGGCGCGGTCGTAGGTGCTGGTGTGGACGAGGAACTCGTCGGCGCGCGTGCGCGTGAGGAGCCGGTTCAGTTCGTCCGCGACCTGCTCCTCGGTGCCGTGGACGTGGCCGCGCATGGAGTCGTCGAAGATGCGGCGCTGCCTGTCGGTCATCGTCAGTTCCTCGACGCGTGAGGCCGGGATGAGCGGCGGGAACTCGCCGTGCGTCCGGGAATATGCGTTGGCCCACGCCTCCGGGACGAGCATCCGGCGGGCCTCCTCCGCGGTGTCGGCTATGGCGACCGTCCCGGAGACGACGACGTACGGCTCGGCCTCCTGCGCGGACGGACGGAACGCCTCCCGGTACCGGTCGATCGCGGCGACCATGGCGTCCTCGCCTCGCGCGGGCGCGATGACGAGCGGGAGGCCGAGCTGGGCGGCGAGGTCCGCGCCCTGCCCGGTGGCCAGCACGAACGCGGGGACGCGCAGCCCTTCGGCGGGCCACGCGTGGACACCGGGATGGACGTCCTGCTCGCCGCTGAAGTAGCCGAGGAGCTCGTGCACCTGGGCGGCGAAGTCGGCGGCGTCCTCGTGGTCGTGGCCGAGGGCGCGCCGGACGCCGCCGGTGAACCCGACGGACCGTCCGAGTCCCATGTCGATGCGGCCGGGGTGGAGGGACGCGAGCACGCCGAACTGCTCGGCGACCACGAGCGGGCGGTGGTTGGGCAGCATCACCCCGCCCGTCCCCACGCGCACGCGCGAGGTCGCCGCCGCGACCGCCGCCGCCAGGACGGTCGGCGCGGACCCGGCCACGCCCGGCACGCTGTGGTGCTCGGCCACCCAGAACCGGTGGAAGCCCAGCTCCTCGGCCTGCCGGGCGAACGCGACGGTGTCGCGGACCGCCCGCGCGGGCTCCTCGCCGGCGCGGGTGCGGGACCGGTCCAGGACCGACCAGCGGATGCTTCGCAGTGGATCGCTCACCTCCAGCACAACGCGCGGCGCGCCGGGGCATTCCGGTATTTGACTCCGAGGTACAGAACTGCTTGGGTGAGGGACGTGGGCAGACCGAAGCAGTTCGATCCGGACGTCGCCGTCGAGCGGGCGGTGGACGTCTTCTGGCGCAAGGGCTACGGCGCGACGACGCCGCAGGACCTCGTCGTCGCGCTCGGCATCGGCAAGGGCAGCCTCTACCACGCGTTCGGCAGCAAGCACGCGCTGTTCGAGCGGGCGCTGGAGCGCTACCGCGACGACCAGGCGGCCGGGCTGATCGAGCTGCTCCGGCGTCCCGTCCCGGTGAAGGAGAGGCTGCGGACGGCCCTGGAGTTCCTGGTCGAGGCCAACGTCCGCGACCCGCGCGGCTGCATGGTCGTGAACACCGCGGCCGAGCTGGGCGGGGGCGCCGATCCCGAGGTGGGATCGGTGGTGCGCGACCAGTTCGGGCGCACCGCGTCGGCGTTCCGGGGGGCCGTCGAGGAGGGGCAGCGGTCCGGGGAGATCGATCCCGGGCGCGACCCCGGGACGGTCGCCGCGATGATCCTCAGCACGCTGCTCGGGCTCCAGGTCCTCGCCCGCTCGGGCGAGGGGAGGGAACGGCTCGACCAGGTGGTCGAAGGTCTGCTCGACTCCCTCTAGCACCACCGAGGCCGGCGCTCCGACGCGCCGGCCTCTCTTCCGGCCCTGTTGTGTACCCCCAGGTCAAGAAAGGTGTCCTCATGGACCTCGCACTGTCCGGCAAGACCGCCGTCGTCACCGGGGCGAGCCGCGGCATCGGCCTCGCCACCGTCCGCGCCCTGGTCGCCGAGGGCGTCACCGTCGCCGGGGCCGCCCGGACGGCCACCGCCGAGCTGAAGGAGACCGGCGCCGTCCCGATCCAGGTCGACCTGTCCACCGACGCGGGGGCGCGCGAGCTGGCCGACCGCGCCGCCGCCGAGCTCGGCGGGGTCGACCTGCTCGTCAACAACGTCGGCGGCGGCGACACCGTCGAACTGCGCGGCTTCGCCGAGGTGACCGACGAGGAGTGGCAGGCCAACCTCGACATGACGCTGCTCAGCGCCGTCCGGGTGACCCGCGCGATCATCCCCGGCCTCGCCGAGCGGCGCGGCGCCATCGTCAACGTGTCGTCCATCGGCGCGCGGCTGCCCGCCGGCGGCCCGGTCGCCTACAACGTCGCCAAGGCCGGCCTCACCGCGCTCGGCAAGGCCCTCGCCGAGGAGTACGGGCCCCGCGGCGTCCGGGTGAACACGGTGTCGCCCGGGCCCGTCCGCACCGCCATCTGGGAGGCGCCGGACAACTTCGGCGCCCGCCTCGCCGAGGGTCTCGGCGTCACCCACGAGGAGTTCCTGGCCAAGGTGCCGGAGGTCATGGGCATGACCACCGGGCGCCTCACCGAGCCGGAGGAGGTCGCCGCCCTGATCACCTTCCTGCTGTCGGACGTCGCGGCCAGCGTCACCGGCTCCGACCACCTCATCGACGGCGGCGTGGTCAAGACCGCCTGACCGGAGGAGGAGACGCCCGGGTCAGTCGGGATTGGTGACGCGGGCGAGGACGATCCCGCCGATGATCAGCGCCAGGGCGGCCAGCCGTCCGGCGCTGACCGGGTCGCGCTGGAAGGCGATGCCGAGGGCGATCGCGCCCACCGCCCCGATGCCGGTGAAGACCGCGTAGGCGGTCCCGACCGGCAGACCGCGCATGGCCAGCGACAGCAGGAAGATCGACGCCGCGCCGAGCACGAAGCACGCCAGCGTGGGCCAGGGCCGGGTGAAGTTCTCGGTCGGCCGGATGCTCTGCGAGAACGCGATCTCCACCAGTCCGGCCAGCCCGAGCAGCAGCCAGTTCACCTCAGTAGTCCTTGGCGAGGGTGCGGGCGGTGTCGAGCGCGGCGGCGAGGGACGCGTCGTGCTCGGGGCGCAGCGCGGCCAGCGCGGGGTCGAGGCGGGCGTTGACCAGCTCGGCGTGGACGAACACGGTGTCGGCCACGCCGAAGTGCCCCTGGAAGAAGTCGCGCAGGTAGCGCTCCTGGTGGTCGAACGGCTCCTTGGGCGTTCCCGGGCCGTACGCGCCGCCGCGCGCGGACGCCACGACGAACCGGCGCGGGGCGAGCGAGACGCGCGGGAACGTCACCTGGTCGAGCCAGGCCTTGAGAGCGGAGGGGACCGAGTAGTTGTACATCGGCGTCGCGATGAGGACGACATCGGCGGCGAGCAGTTCGTCCAGCAGCGGTCGCACGATCGCCCACGCCTCGCGCTGCGCGGGGGTGCGGGCGGTCTCGTGCAGCCGCGCGGGGTCGGAGATCTGGTCCCGCAGCGCGTTGTCGCACAGCTCCGTCCACGCCTCGGTGATGTGGGGGACGGGATCGGCGGCGAGGTCGCGCAGCACGTAGGGGTCGTCCGGGTGGGCCTCCCGCCAGGCGGTGGCGAAGACGTCGCCCACGCGGCGGCTGAACGAGTCGCGGCGGGCGCTGGCGGTGAGGTGCAGCAACGAGGGCACAGGGGGCTCCTTTAGTAAGTGGACGCTCTGTCCACTTAGGACTGTAGGCAATAAGCGGACACCTTGTCCAGTTTCTTCGGCGTGGGCTAGGGTCACGGCCATGAACCTGCTCCCCGACCAGCCGGAACGCCCCCGCGAGCGCGCGGACGCCGCCCGCAACCGGGCGCGCGTTCTCCAGGCCGCCGCCGCGCTGTTCGCCTCCCGCGACCCCCGCACGGTCACCATGGACGACGTCGCCAAGGCGGCCGGCGTCGGCCGAGGCACCCTCTACCGGCGCTTCCCGGACGTCGCGTCCATCGCCCGCGCCCTGCTCGACGAGCACGAGCGTGCCCTGCAGGAGAAGCTGCTGCGCGGCGAACCCCCGCTCGGCCCCGGCGCACCTCCCGCCGAACGGCTGGCCGCCTTCTACGCCGCGATGGTCGGACTCCTCGACGCGCACATCGCCCTCGTGCTCGGCGCGGAGACCGGACGCCGCCGCTTCGAGACCGGCGCCTACGGCTTCTGGCGCGCCCACGTCCGATCCCTCGCGGCCGAACACGCCGCGAGCACCGAGGCCGGCACCGCGACGAGCACCGAGGCGCGCACCGAGGCGCGCACCGAGGCGCGCACCGAGGCGCGCACCGAGCCGCGCACCGAGGCGCGCACCGAGAGGGGCGCTGCTTCGGACGCGCTGGCGGACGTGCTGTTGGCTCCCCTGGCGCCGGAGCTGTTCGAGCGGCTACGCGCCGACGGCCGCACGACCGCCGAGATCACCGAAACGCTGACCCGCCTGGCCCACCGCGTCCTCGGCTGACCGGGGCGCCGCCGATCATGGCTGCCGTGCCTGCCGGGAGCGGTCGGGGGTGGGTCAGTGGGCGGGGGTGGTGGTTCGCAGGGTCTCCAGGGTGGCGTCCAGGAAGGCCCGGATGCGGGCGGTCTCGGCGGCGGTGCGCCAGACCAGGGCGACGTCGCTGGGCGGGGCGTCCTCGATCGGGACGTAGGCGACGGCCTCGTAGGCGTAGGCGCAGCAGACCGACCGCGGCACCGGGGCGATGCCCTCGCCGGACGCGACGAGCGTCATCATCTCCTGCAGGGTCTCGGCGGGCCGCTCGCGCCGGACGGCGAGGCCCGACGGCGTGACCGGCGGGATCTGGGCGTCCCACCAGTAGGACGGCGCGGGGCCGCGGGCGCTGAACGAGACGTCGCGGGCCAGGTCGTCCATGCGGACGGAGTCGCGGCGCGCGAACGGGTGGTCGGACGCGACGGCCAGCATCCGCGGCTCGGACAGCACGACCGGCCCGACGGTCAGGTCGGGTTCGGCGACCGGCAGGCGGGTGAGCAGGAGGTCCACGGTGCCGTCGCGCAGGGCGCCGAACGGGTCGCCGAGGTGGACCTCGCGCATCCGCACCTCGGTGCCCGGGTGCCCGGAGCGGAAGGCGGCGATGACGCGCGGGGTCAGCTCGCCCTGGGACGCGCCGAGGAACCCGATCGTGAGGGTGCCCGCGACGCCGCGCGCGTAGGCGACCGCGTCGGCCTCGGCGCGTCCGACGGCGGCCCAGGCCGGGGCGAGGTCGTCGTGCAGCTGCTTGCCGACCGGTGTGGGGACGACGCGGCGGCTCGTCCGCTCGAACAGGGGCGCGCCGATGCGCCGTTCCAGCTTCCTCAGGGTCTGCGACACGGCCGCCTGGGAGAGCCGCAGGCGTTCGGCGGTGCGGCCGAAGTGCAACTCGTCCGCGAGGGCCAGGAAGACCTCGATCTCCTGCCGCTCCATATGCCCCACCTCCGTCGATAAGTCCGCATGATAGATCGTTCGCGGAATCGGCGTTGTTCCTGGTCGGTGCGGCGGCGAAGGTGGACGCATGACGAACGGAACGATCAACGCGAACACCACGACCATCACCCTCGGCGGCGACCTGACCGTCCGCCGGATCGGGCTCGGCACGATGCGCCTCGCCGACGGCCCCGACCGTCCCGCCGATCCGACCGCCGCGCCGATCTGGACGCCGCCCGCCGACCGCGCCGCCGCGCTCGCGCTGCTCAGGGAGGCCGTCGAGCTGGGCGTCCAGCTCATCGACACCGCCGACGCGTACGCGCTGGGCGGCGGCGAGGAACTGGTCGGCGAGGCGCTGCACCCGTACCGCGAGGACGTCGTGGTCGCGACGAAGGTCGGGGTGGCGCGCCCGTCGGCGGCGGAGTGGGTGCCGCTCGGCCACCCCGTCTACCTGCGGCAGCAGGCGGAGCTGAGCCTGCGGCGGCTGCGCACCGACCGGATCGACCTGCTCCAGTTGCACCGGGTCGACCCGGCCGTCCCGCTGGAGGACCAGATCGGCGCGCTGAAGCAGCTCCAGGACGAGGGCAAGGTGCGGCACATCGGACTGTCGGAGGTGACCGTCGAGCAGCTCGAGGCGGCCCGCGCGGTCGCGCCGATCGCGTCCGTCCAGAACATGTACAACCTCGCCGCGCGCGACCACGAGCCGGTCGTGGACCACGCCGAGCGCCACGGCATCGCGTTCCTGCCGTTCTTCCCGGTCGCGATGGGCGCGCACGCCGCTCCCGGAGGGGCGGTCGCGGAGGTCGCCGCGGAGATCGGCGCGACTCCGGCGCAGACCGCGCTGGCCTGGCTGCTGCGTCGCTCCCCGGCGATGCTGCCGATCCCGGGCACGACGTCCGCCGCGCACGTCGCCGAGAACCTCGCCGCGCTCGACCTGGAGCTGACCGCCGACCAGGCCGCCCGCCTCGACGCCGTCGCCGGTTAGGACGTGCCGAGCAGCGGACCGATCAGTTCCAGCAGGCGGGACGGTTCGAGCGCGCCGCCCAGGGCCTCGATCTCGCCGGGGGAGAGCCACGCCATCCCGAGGAAGGTGGCGTTCTCCTCCGGCGAGAAGGCGGTCGGACGGACGTCCGGGGTGCCGTCGAAGCGGGCCAGGAAGAACGACTCGGTCTTGACGTACCGGGTGCCGAGCCACAGGAAGTCGCGTTCGAGGGGGAACGCCGCGTTCCGGACGGACGACCCCGGCAGGCCGGTCTCCTCGTGCAGCTCGCGCCGCGCGGCCTCGAGGTCGGACTCGCCGGGCTCCACACCGCCGCCGGGCGGCTCCCAGAACCGGCGGTCGTCGTGCGGGCTCCGCCAGCGCATCAGCAGGATGCGGCCCTTGCCGTCCACACAGATGATCCGCACGGCCGGACGCGCTATCCAGCCTTCAGGCCCGTCGCTCTCCACGCGATGCCCTCCTCGCCGACTCCCGCTCCGCCCATGATGACGCCGGAGTGCCGGAGGTGGGCCGTCGCGGCCGGAATCAGCCGTCGCGCTGCCGGACCGGGTGGTCCGCTCGGATCCTCCCGGTACGACCTTGTTGCCCCGGAACAGGGCCACGACGTGGGGGAACGTCAGCGCTGAAGGGGCGGCGCGCGTAAGCTCGGAGGCTCATTCCGGACGTCCCACCGCGGCGAAAGTGAAGTCATGACCCAGCAAGATCAGCGCGAGTTCGTCCTCACGCTCTCCTGTCCGGACCGTCCGGGCATCGTGGCCGCCGTCTCGGGGGCGCTGGCCGAGCGCGGCTGCAACATCCTGGAGAGCCAGCAGTTCGGCGAGCGCGACACCGCGACGTTCTTCATGCGCGTGCAGTTCAGCGTGCCCGCCGACCCGGGTGCCGGTCCGGGTGCCGACCGGGGCGCCGACGCCGACGGGCTCCGCGCGCGGTTCGCGGCGCTCGGCACCGAGCTCGGCCTCGACTGGCGGCTGTACGACACGGCCGAGCGCCCGCGCGTGCTGATCATGGTGTCGAAGTTCGGGCACTGCCTGAACGACCTGCTGTACCGGCAGCGGTCCGGGCTGCTGGACGTGGACATCGTCGCCGTCGCGTCCAACCACCCGGACATGCGGCCGCTCACCCAGTCGTACGGGATCGACTACCACCACCTGCCGGTGGAGCGCGGCGGCAAGGCGGCGCAGGAGGCGGAGATCCTGACGCTGGTCGAGCACTACCGCGCCGACCTGGTCGTCCTCGCCCGGTACATGCAGATCCTCTCCGACGACTTCTGCGCGAAGCTGCCCGGCCGGATCATCAACATCCACCACTCGTTCCTGCCGAGCTTCAAGGGCGCCAAGCCCTACCACCAGGCGCACGCCCGCGGCGTCAAGCTGATCGGCGCGACCGCGCACTACGTGACGCCCGCCCTGGACGAGGGGCCGATCATCGAGCAGGAGGTCGCGCGCGTCGACCACGCCCACAGCGCCGAGGAACTGGTCGCCGTGGGCCGCGACGTCGAATGCCTGGCGCTCGCCCGCGCCGTCCGGTGGCACGCCGAGCACCGCATCCTCCTCAACGGCGACCGCACGATCGTCTTCCGCTAGACGCCCGCGTCGCCCCTGGCGTGACCCCGCCCGCGCCCCTGACCTCGGACAACGGGGTCGGGCGTTCGCGGCATGGCGGGTTTCACTCCGGGTTACTTTGTCTCACCATGGGTAGCGGCAAGGCGGTCGGGTCCGGTTCCGCGTGGGGGTGAGATGGGCGAGACGCTGGTGGAGGACCTCATCGAGGAGGCGCACGCCCGGGAGCAGGCCCGCAGGACCGCGCTGGCCGAGTTCCGGCCGCGCCGGACCGCGCTGCTCGCCGGGACGGGGCTGCTGCTGGTGCTCGCCGGCGGCTGCGTCGCGCTCCAGGTGCTGTCCGCGATGGCGGGGACGCCGGTCCGCGTCGTCCCGGAGGGGCCGGTGGCGGACGCGCTGCGCCGCCTCGCGTGGCACGACCGGCCCGTGGTGGCGGTCGCGGCGGGGGCCGCGGTCGCCGGG